>JBGAMI010000005.1:42013-125946 GCA_044223085.1 Cyclobacteriaceae bacterium | reverse complement strand
ATGGCTGCCAGGGGCAAAACAAAAACATGGTTGCCTTGTTAAGAATGAAATAATCAGGCTGGGAACATGGCTTCAATTCGGAAGTGTTTGGTCATCAGTGTATTGCTGATGTGTTTTAGTGGTACTTCACTCGCCCAGCAAAACCTCTTCAACATCCCTTCCGGGGACATTACCAACCCAAAGAAGATTTTCTATCAGCATCAACTGAACCTGTATTCCGACAAACTGGAATCCAAGGCGCATTTCATCTATGGTTTTGGCAAAGGATGGGACGGAGGTGTGAACCTGGTCGGGAAGGGATTTTACTTTGCTCCGGACTGGCGGATCCTGCACAATGATCGGCCGGATAAGGGCGCATTGTACCCCGTGTTGATGGGTAGTCTTCAGAAACAATTTAAGCTCTCGGACCATGTTGACTTCAATGTAGGGTCGCAGGCCGGCGTGAACCTCAGCAGTACGATCTCCAATAAGGAGCTGAATTACTTCCTGTATGGAATCGGAGTCTATCACTTCATGCACAACAAGAGCCGGCTGGTGGGCGGCGTGTACCAGACCAACCGGATGTTTGTGGGCGAAGGCAATATGTTTGGTGCCATGTTTGGCTATGAAATCAAGATCTCTAAACGGTACTATGTGATGGGGGACTGGGTCAGCGGCAACAACGATGGGTCCGTCAGCGTCATTGGCGGAATGGTTAATGTCTCGCGCCGCGTGCAGCTTTGTGCAGGCTGGCAGATCCCCAATCCTGAAACACCCAAACCCCAGGGCCTTGTGCTGGAGCTCAATGTGATGGGTTGGGATTTGTATTAAATTTGTTGGTGCGGCAGCGAAAATAATCTGTCCGCCTTTCATCCATGCCAGCAAGCCTTAGCCGGATTATCCTTTTCGGACATCAGTTGGGTAAACTGAAGTCATTCTACATAGACCACTTTGGTTTTTCGGTGGCGGAGGAGATACCCGATCAATGGATCGTGCTGAAAGCGGGCGCCACCGAACTCGCCCTGCATAAAGTGGGTAAGGAATATGAGCCAGTCAACGGACAACCCTTTATTGCCGAGAGCAACGCAAAACTTGTGTTTACCATCACGGATGGAATTGAAGCTTTGAGCAAGCGACTGGCAGGCTATGGCATTGAGATAGGACTGGTGAAGTCCTTTCCCGGTATTCCGTCGCTGCTATGTGATGGCAAGGATCCGGAGGGAAACGTGTTTCAGATTGAGCAAAGGCGGGGTTGATGTCAGTTATTCATTTCAGTATTGTTCAGCCTGGAGATTATGAAGCCTTTCAGCGGATCGCTGGCTGGTACCTGGATGAATGGAAGATCCCCGTTGTCCGCACCATCGAGCGACTTCAGACCATTGCAGCTGACCCTACACAATTTCAATTGATAATGACGCTGGACGGTGTTCCGGTCGCTACAGCCGGATTGTATCACCATGTTGGATTGCTGGATTATGCGCCACACCTTAAGAAACATCCTTTTTGGTTGGCGCTCGTGTACACTATTCCTGAGCAGCGGAAGAAGGGATACGGCGCCATGCTCTGTACCCGCATACAGGAGTATGCCATAGAAAGGGGAGTGGATGCTATCTATTTGTTTACCGACACGGCAGAATCGTTGTATAAGCGTCTGGGTTGGAATGAAACCGAGCGCATCCAGTATGGGGAGAGAAATGTGGTGGTGATGTGCAAACAGCTATGATCTATATTACGCAACTGATCTATGTGGTACCCGGACAGGAAAGGGTATTTGATGAGTTCGAGCATATCGCCATTCCCATCATCGCCCGGTACAACGGGCGTTTGCTGTTGAGGATCCGTCCAGCCGATGAGGATGTGATCGCCGGTGAGATGGAAAAACCATATGAGATTCATTTGGTGGAGTTTGACAGTCCGGCGGACTTTGAGCGCTTCAAGATGGATGGCGAAAGAGCCCGTTTCCTGCATTTGAAAGAACAGTCCATATAGGCATCCGTGTTGATCCAGGGTACCAAATTGTAGAAGCGACATTTAGATAGTTCGTTGGAATGACCCGTGAATAGCGCCAATAACAGCGATTCTTAATTTTATCATGTAGCTGTTACCGCCCACTCCATAGATTTAAGGAAGATCATTTGGATCCCTAAATCATATTGTTATGGGCGAACAAACAAACAACATATCCCTGTTATTGTGGCGGTTTATGTTACCATAACGGTTCAATGGCACGTCGAACGCAGTGTCGCAAGTGGGCTGTCCAGCGTGGTCGTGATCGTGTCGGGCGGACCGGTCATTGGTATTTTACAGGGAAGAAGGTGATCTTGTTAATCAAATGACGAACAGGAATTTTTTGACCTGATACGGATTCTGAACAACGTCTGAAGACTGTCTGAACAGAGTCTGAAGAACGTGGAATAAAGGTTCAGTTCAACTGGCCTTGATCTCGCCTTGAACTTTAATTCATAACGGGTATTTGTATGAATATTTGCCGTGGCCGTTGGGTTAAAGCCATGCCGGGCCAATTGGTGTCTGAGAGTTTCATTGGAGCAGGGAATACAGTTACAGTGAGCGCCTTGTTTTCCTGACTTGTGACTGGCAGTGATTATCTCCATCCCTCGACTGCTGAAATTTGTTCATGGCGTCCATCGTATTAGAATCGATAGATCATCGTGGAAAGCGTATTGTGGCGATCCGTGGCAAACTGAGCCAACAAGCACATAATCTGATACGATCATTTCCCGGGCGGCAGTTCAGTAAAACGCACGGATGCTGGTACATTGACCATGATCGTGAAGTGATCAAAAGACTTCAGGACATGTTGCTGGAGGTGCAGGACGTCGTTTTATCACACAATTTGTTTGAAGGAGGGAATGAAGAGAAACCAATGACTGCACTTCCCGAGGGTTATCATGAATGTCTGGTCCGTGTGCGATACAGCCAGGCAACCACGGACAATTACGAATCGCAAATGAAGGCCTTCATGAGTTGGTTGCATCCTCGGAAGCTCGAGGATATTACGACAGACATCATTCATGCCTATCTGGTTTATCTCGTTTCGGAGCGGAAGGTTTCTGTGTCTACGCAGAACACCGCCATCAATGCGATCAAATTTTATCTGGAGAAAGTTCATCGTGGTGAGCGGAAGGTGTACTATGTAGACCGACCTATCAAGGAGGTGAAGTTGCCGCGGGTGTTGAGTCAGGAAGAGGTAAAGCGGATGATTGAGGTTACGCGGAATCCCAAGCACCGGTGTATGTTGCTGTTGTTATACTCGGCCGGTTTGCGGATGAGTGAGTTATTGAACCTGCGGTGGCGGGATTTTGATACGGACCGGATGCAGTTATTTGTGGATGGGGGGAAGGGTAAGAAAGATCGGGTGACTCTGTTATCACCGCATGTTTTGCTTTTTGTGCAAGAGTACATCAGGCACTATCAGCCAAAGGAAAGATTATTTGAGGGACCCGGAGGCAGGCGATACTCATCGAGCAGCGTGAACAACATTGTTCACCGTGCAAGTCGCGAAGCCGGTATTGAGAAGGAAGTGAGCGCCCACACATTGAGACACAGTTTTGCGACACATTTGTTGGAGCAGAACATTGATATTCGGTATATTCAGGTTCTGATGGGGCACGAGAGCAGCAAGACGACAGAGCGGTACACACATGTAACGACCAGGGCCTTTTCGAAGATTAAGAGCCCCCTGGATGGGTTAGGACTTAAGTTGAATAGTTCAAATTCTTCATCAGAATAAGAATGTTTATAGCATAAATGCTATAAACACAAACGTTGTAGCGCATACCCTGGGACGTCCTCAACCGACAAATTTGAACTTATAAAGATTTGACTTTGTTAACTTTTAAGTTAACTTTGCGAAATGGATAAAATCCGTCAAATTATATTCTATAAGGACTATTTCCTTGACTTTTATAACGACCAGACAGCGAAGGTTAAAGACAAAATTGAACATGTTTTGTTTGTGATTTCAGTCGCGGAGAGAATTCCTGTTAAGTTTTTCCAACACATGACGGGGACGGACGGACTTTATGAGATAAGGATCGAATATCAAGGAAATATCTATCGAATTTTCTCCTGTTTTGACGAAGGTAATTTAGTTGTATTGTTCAATGGATTTCAAAAGAAGTCACAGAAGACACCAACTGGAGAGATTGAGAAAGCACTAAAAATTAAGACTGAATATTTTATTGAAAAAGTTAAATCAAAGGGACATGGAAACAAAAAATAAAGGAAAGAAGAGAGTGACGACTTTTGATGAATTAATTGAAAGTCGTCACGGAAAAATTGGGACAAAAAAACGGACTGAGTTTGAAATTAAAGCCAAGTCTTTCGCCATTGGAGAAATAATTAAAGAAGAGAGACGACTAGCTAATATGACGCAGGACGAATTAGCTGATAAGACCGGGACGAAGAAGAGTTTTATTTCAAGAATTGAAAACGGACATAGCGACATTCAATTATCGACTTTGTTCAAATTACTTGAACTGGGACTTGGGAGAAAGATATCATTGACAATTGAGTGAAGGGTACGCGCTACAACAGCATGTTTGTGTCAGCTTGGGGTGACGTGTTGCATTGCAGTTTAGTTTTCTTAATTTACTTGATGTTTCGTGGGACAGGACGAGGCTTCGAATGCCCAAGCCGCCACAAACACAAACGTTGGCAGCAAGCCGTTTTGGACAGAGTAACGACCGACAAAATAAATGATGAGAACGATTAAATACATATTGACCACTTTGATTTTGCTCTGTTCGACAATTCTGTTCCCACAGACAATCAAGTTTGACAAAAGTAAACTCGAGCCAGTTAATGTGACTATGAATCTGGAACAACTGACTGGAAAGGAGACGGTGAAAGTTGTGAAGGACTCGTCCGTAAAAGAGTTTGATGAACCGACTTTTGTAAAAGTAAAAGGGACGGACTTCAAAAACGGAACAATTGAAGTAAAAGTACTAAGCCGACTCTTGAAAGATGCTCCCGATTTTGCGAGAGGGTTTATCGGAATTGCTTTTAGAATTAATGACAATAATTCAAAGTTTGAATGCATTTACCTTCGTCCGACAAATGGGCGAGCAGACAACCAATTAAGACGGAACCGTTCGACTCAATACTTTTCTTTCCCGGACTTCAAATTTGAACGACTGAGAAAAGAGTTCCCTGGAGAATTCGAGTCGTATGCCGACATGGGGTTAAACGAATGGATAAAAATTAAAATTGAAGTCAAGGGTAAACAAGCCAGACTTTTTTTAAACGAAAATAAACAGCCGACACTAATTGTGAACGACTTAAAGCACGCGGACAATAACTCAGGGACAGTTGGACTATGGGTTGACATTGGGACAGAAGGTTTTTTCTCCGACCTAAAAATTACACAAGACAAATGATTAAAGAAAAAAGAGTTGAGTAAAAAATTAATTGAAGCCGCTAACAAAATGTTTATGCACGTGGGGTTTATGTAGGTATTAAGTATTTAATTTGGGGTTCCGGTTGCATGCTTGATAGTATTAAAAATCTATTCGTTGGACAGGTTGTAGAGCTAAACGATAAGTTCTATCATTTTCACAGAGACAATCAATTAGAAATAACTGGGTATGGGACAGAGCCTGTCTGGGGACAATATAAATTCAGACTACAGGACAATATCGCATATCTATCTACTAACCCTTCGATTTTTGAAGGTACGACTGAATTTCCAGTTGAAATTGTTTGGAACAAAAAAGTATCATTGACTCTTGACAATAGCTAAGCGATTATGAGTAAGAAAAAAGTATTGTTAGTCACATTGAGTTGCGTTGGGCTAGTTGTTGTATTACTGACTTACATAAACACTATCGAGTATTCAGTGTCAGAGATTTCTCCAGACAACTATATGTCTAAATTGACCAGAACAAAATCCACAATATTTGAGGCTGGACTTCAGGACTTTATCCCGGACAATTTTCCAATTTTGGAATCCTACAGAGCACTCACATCGGACAATTACAATAACAACGGACTAAAAATCACAAACAATAAAACTGACGACACTAATCAAGTTGACATTCACAGCTATCGGACAAATATTAACTATACATTAGTTTTCAAAGACGAGCATTTAATTTACGCTTGGATTTTTAAACAAGGCTATATGGACCCAAATACTCCACCGACACGTTCGGTAAAAAAAATGATAGACGATCTAATTCTACAGAAGGGTTTCATGTTAATGAGAACTAATATGAAGGTCGGCTCTGACTTTATTATCAAAGAAACAGATGACAGTTTTATAATAGGTAGCTTTACTTCGTATGATAATATTCAGAAACCTGTTGAGGATATTGGTTTTTCAACATACAGCAAAAAGGTCTTTCCTATTTGGTAAACGTGATGACAAAAAATGACGTTGGACTAATTATTAAGATTTGGACACGTAAAAACTACACACAACAAAATGTATAATCCATGGCGCTGATAAGGAGGGACATTTTTTATTTTTGCTCAGCGCCACGGCTTATACATAAACGTTGTGGGTAATGCCGTATCAAAGGACACGACTTCGATTGAAATCAACGACCATTGTTCGCCAGCCGACAAATTGGACTTCGATTTTTGTAACAGCGGACTGACGAACAAACTTGAATTCACCATTTGCATCCGCGACAATTATAACGGGACTGTTTAGACCTTCAAACCAAACCGACACATTTGCACCAATCATTGGTTCATGTGACTTGACATCCTTGACGACACCAACGACTTCAGAACTAAGGGACGACTTAAGAGATAAAAGAAATTGACCTTCGACAACACAACCATCTTTGCCCGTAAAACCATAATCAGGGACACGGTCGACAATTAGAGAATTATGGGACTTTTCGTTGTACAAGAATTGGGACAACTTGACTCCGTGACGAATTGATGAGCAACCGACAAGGGAAAAACAAAATATAAAAATGAGGACATTGAGTTTCACGAATCAAAGATACGTGAAACGGCACTACCCACAACAAAATGCTTCTGCAATAGCGCGTTGACGTGTAAGCTATAAGTGTTATCTTCGTTCAACATTTGGTTTCGGGGACAGGACGCAGCTTCGGAAGCGCGCTACTGCAGAAGCACAAACGTTGTGGGCAATTTGCCGCGGGCATTGTGTAGAAGGTTTCGATTGGATAAAATGCCCGCTTCGCCGACGCGCGAACGCCAGCATATTATCTGAACAGGAGAAGGACGACACAGCGACAAGGATGCATTCCATCTGAACATGTGTGCCACGGCGGGCCGACACACGCAAACTTGCCCACAACATTGTGTATACGCCATGCGGGGGAGCTCACTGAAAGAACTAATTCATATCTTTATTAAGGCGCTCCTGGCGGGAGCGAGGCAACAAGTCGGACTTGCCCCCCGGAGGGCCGGGGTTGGCAAGCCGACCTAATCCCCGCACGGACGTATACACGGGCCGTTGGCGGCAACATTTTTTATGACTTACAGTTTCAAAACGACTTTTGTATTTCTACTCTTATTGACTACTAACCTCTTTGGACAAGATTACGACTTGCTGACGAAAAATGAATGGCTGTCTACAAGTAATGGATTTCAAAAGCACTATTTATTTACATTCAATAATGGAAAAATAAAATCAGAATTCGGTAGCGACTGGAGTAAATACAAACTTGACAAGGGAGAAATTTTTGTGTTTAACAATGACCAAATAATTTATAAAGAACAATACGACAAAATCTCAAAGGAGATGGATATTCAAGGTGGCCCATCAACCGACACAGCAATTTTCAATATCAAAAAATTGGACAATGACTCCATAGTTCTTGAGCCCAAAAATTTGAGAGCAAGAGAACTGTCATATTGGTATAATCGAAGAACATTTAGACTAGATTCCAATTCATACAAAACCAATAGACCAGTTAAGTTCTACAACCGACAACTGAGTTACCAAAAGGTCAATTTTGACAGTCTTTCGTTAGACTATTTTGGAAAATCATTGATAAGCATTGACAGCAAAGGGAATTATTCAATTAAAAAGGGGACTGATGCGCGTAAAAAATCAAAAGTTCGTCAGATGACCTCGGGACAGTTCGACCAGCTATTGAATCTTTTATATAAAAGCAATATCAAATATTTCAAAAAACCCGACAAGTTTGAATTTAGAATCAGGGACTGGAAAAGATTAAAATTCAAACTTGTTGACAAAGGAGAGTCTATTAAAATAAACACGGACTATAACGAAATCCCATGGACGCTTAAGCCGATAGTTGATTTTATGGTTGCACTGAATAAAGACTGAGTAAAAAAATGCAGCCGCCAACAAAATGTTTCTGCAATGGCGGGGTTCGGAGTCCTCATTAAGTCTCGGTTTCATTATATACATTTGTCATGTGGGACAGGTCGCAACTGGTCGGCCTTAGCATTCCGCTTCGCTACATTGCTAAGTCCTCCTATGCCCGCCACTGCAGAAACACAGACGTTGTAGGTCATGCTCGTGGACAATAGTAGATACGAACTTTAAAAAAATCAATTGTGACACGTTACTGGTTTGAATTCGACCCTACCGACATAAGCGAGCTTCCACCGGGACTAATAACTGGATGTGGGATAACGGCCTATGACTATAATGATGCCCTGACATTACTTAAACAAAAGGTCTTCAAGGGACAGGGACTTCCAGGACTAAAGGAAAAAAGAGAGAACATTGACATAAGGACTCTCGATCAAGGACACGTTATTCCGAATATGACGGATCCGACATTGAGAGGCATTTGGTTTCCTTTGGGCTACGAGTGACGAGCACGACCTACAACGCTGGCTAGAAATCCAATGCCGGGTTTTCAACTAATTTAAATTAGTATCTTCGGTTTTACGTTAGGTCACGTGGGACGGTGTCGACTAGGTAACGCTAAACATTCCGCTACGCGTCATTTTTTAGCGTTACTATCCCGGCAACGTCTTCTAGCCTAATGTTGTGGGTAATGGGCGCTGGACAAATTGGACAACTAAGACATGGGACTTGACAGTGTAGAAATATTGGTTCGAGTTGAAGAGTATTTTGGTATCTCAATACCTGACAGAGAAGCCGAAAAAATACTGACTGTTCAAGACTTTGCAGACTGTGTTTTCGGAAAGGTGACTGTTAACCCGACCGAGAAGTGCAAATCTCAAATGTTGTTTTACAAACTCAAGACTTATTTCACCGACAAGCAA
This sequence comes from Cyclobacteriaceae bacterium, assembly GCA_044223085.1. Classification (GTDB taxonomy): domain Bacteria; phylum Bacteroidota; class Bacteroidia; order Cytophagales; family Cyclobacteriaceae; genus ELB16-189. The sequence continues at coordinate 116,757 of JBGAMI010000005.1, read as the reverse complement.
GGACTTAGTAAAGAGCAAATTCGACCCGATTCAAAAATCATCGACTTAATAACCGGGGACTTAAAGACGACTTGGACGGAGATTGAGAGATATTTGAAGCTTGACCTGCCGACACTTTCGGACCTCGATATAAATCCGACAAAGGAGAAAGAAATTAAAATCTTGGGAGTAAAAGTATGGACAAGAAAGTCACCGGTGACAATTGGGACAATTGGTGACTTAGTTAGCTGGACATTGGCAAAGAACTACGACACTTTAATCAACCCAAAGACATTGTTTGACAAAGCTGACGTGGAAAAAGTAATAATTGGAATCATAAGTGATTCAATGGCAATTCCGGTTGACGAGATAAAATTAGAACATAGAATTAGCTACGATTTAGGTGTGGACTAGGCGCCCACTACCCACAACGCTGGCTAGAAATCCATTGCCGGGTTTTCAACTAATTTAATTTTGTAACTTCGGTTTTCAGTTAGGTCACGTGGGACGGTGTCGACTTGGTAACGCTAATCATTCCGCTACGCGTCATTTTTTAGCGTTACTATCCCGGCAACGTCTTCTAGCCTAATGTTAGGCGCAAGGCGGACGTACAATGAGTTATCAAATGACTTTCAGGTTGAATCTTCTCACAAGTTTGTTATTAATACTTCTGACAAGTTGCTCTAGGACAGTTGAAATTCCAGAAGGCAAGGTTGGTATTGTGTACAAAGACGACAAAGTACAAGATGTTGTACTTAAGACCGGATCACATTCAATTGACTATTTTGACGGCTTAAGCCTTTACGACATTGGGGAGCAAAGAATGGATTTTAAACTTGACTTCCTTTTTAAAGACGCCTCACCAGCGGACATTGACTTTTCAATTAGTTATGTAATCAGGACTGACGACTTAGCTGAAATCTGCAAAAGATATGAACAACCCATTCGTTATAATTCAATCTCGATTATTGTTGAGATAGACCTAAGGAGCCAAATCAGGGACTTGTTACTGACTGTGGACAAAGACGAGTTTGAGGAGAAGGAATTATTCGATCTTATTGAAATTCAACTTAAGACAAAAAGCCCAACGGTTGACATTATTGAAATCAAATCGTTCTTACCAGGCAGACTGATAGTTAGGTAAAAACAACAACTGATTAAGATCGGGTGTGACCGCCCAGCGCCTAACAAAATGTTTCTGCAATGGTGCCGTGACGAGTTGGTTTAAAGTTTTATCTTCGTTCAACGTTTGGTCACGTGGGACAAATACGTTTTCAAAAATCCACCACATCGCAAACACAAACGTTAGCGGCAAGTATACCGGACAATTGAGTAACAAGAAAAAGTGAGACACAAAGGGCTAATCATTTCGATAGTTATCTTCTTCTTGACTATAAATACCAGTTACTTTTGGCAGCCCTTAATTGGTATCCTTGCAATTCCGAGTTTCTTGCTATTAATTGGATTATACCTAGTTCTTACTGGTCTGCTCATCGGACAACTATTCTTCTCAATCAAGGAGAGGTTTACAGATAAACAACGATTGATTGTAATTTGTTTGCTAGCGACAGTTTTAACTCTGACAATTCTAAAACCAAATGGACTAATAAATTTTGACGAACTTGAAGGGAAAGATTTGTTTATAGCTCAACGAAAAGGCTCAGCTAACTGCATGATTACTTTCAAGCTGAAAGAAAATAATAAGTTTCTTGAGAGGAATGTTTGCTTTGGTGTGACAGAAGTCAGAGGTGACTACAAACTAATAGGTGACACTATAATTTTCTCTAATGTTGAATTAGACAGGAATGAAAGTGAATACTACCAATTTGCAATCATTAAGCCGGCAGGTGATAAATTTCCAGACAGACTTGGGGACTTGATTAGATACAAAGGCGCAAATGACACAACAGGACAAGAAATTTGGATAATTAAGAATGACCTAACCAATAACAAGCGGTGATTGAAAACCAGCCGCTAACAAAAACTACGCACTAGTGGCTGGTTTTCAACTAATTTAATTTTGTAACTTCGATTTCAGTTGGGTCACGTGGGATAGAGTCGACTTCGCAACGCTAAACATTCCGCTACGCGTCATTTTTTAGCGTTACTATGCTGGCACCGTCTTCTAGCCTAATGTTGTGTGGCATTTTTTCAAATAAATTTCTCCCTCTGTGCTTATAGGCACGCGACTAATTGATCTGGATGCAAAGGGTGCTTCTGCTATTGCTGTGCCAGTTTTTCAAGTTCCTGATCAATCCGGCTTAATAATCCGCTAAGTGCCTTTTCAGCGGGTTGATAATGAATCCGCAATAGCCCTGATTGGTTGGATATTCTTGCCCGGAGCAGGGCAGCATACGTGGGATTCGCCTTGAGTTCAGAAAATAGTATGGGACGCATGATTCCCCAGGGAGGAGCGGGTATATGCTTGTTGGTAGAGACACCCTCAATTTCGTAGGTATCAAAATAAAGCCTGTCAAAATCCCTTAGCTGTTCGTAGTCTCTTTTAATGGCTAATTCAACCAGGCGAATTCTCGGGTAAGTTTCATCATACATGCTGATAATGTCTAACCGCAGGGAGTCGTTGGAAACAATCGACAGGTTGGCATTTTTCAATTCTTCCACGGGACCGACCCTCCCTGAAAAGACGGAGAACGCATGGGTATAGGCAAAACATGCATTCAGGGAATCATGGTATGGAAGATTATTCTTAATCACCTCCAACAGAATCTTGCTGGACAAAATACTGTACTCATGCATGCCGATGTAGTCGCGCATTTCCGACAGGTCGGCGGACAGGGCTCCTTTGAATTCCTTCAATAATTCAATTTCCCTCTTTTTGTTGTTGCGCGCGTCGCCCCACTGTTCAAGATTGTAGGCGATCAAAATACCCAGGATAACCACGACGACTTCAATCAGATATTTGTACCATTCAGATTTCAGGTGGCTGACGATTGTTCTCCACATTTCTTGTGAGGTTATGAGTTTCAAAGTTATAAAATCAGGCCGGAAATCGACATATTTCGCTTACGACAGGTAACCATAATGTCAAGGATTATCCGTACACCAGGAATTGATGCCTGAGTACTAAATTGAACGCTATGATCGAACCAGCCAACTCAACCCATTTTGCCACTGAACTTCACATCCCCAAGGGGACGTTTGAGATTGAATTTTATAAGGAGTTTGGCACTGCAGAGCATTTTTGCCTGCGTAATGATGACGGGAGCATTCATGTGGCTGAACTGGAAATCAATGGTGCCATTTTTCACGTGCACGAAACCATGCGCGATGCCCTTGAACCGGTCATGGCAAAGGGGGTAACTTCTATAGTCGGTTTGTTTGTGCCCGATGTGGATGCGGTCATGAAAAAGGCGATTCAGGCCGGCGCAACGGAAATCAGTCCGGCGAAGGACTATGAGTATGGTTACCGGCAGGGCATGTTCAAGGATCCCTTTGGGCACCTTTGGCAGGTACAGAAGAAGCTATCAATAATGAAATGAGAATCTTTTTCAGTATTATCTTCATGGGATTATATACCCTGTCTTTCGGACAAAGCCGGGGAGAAAGGGAGCTTGCGAAGCAGGTTGATAAATCAATCTCTGAAAATTACACAGCCTTCGCTCCGGGGTGCGCTGTCTTAGTGGCGAAGAATGGTAAAGTTCTTTTAGAAAAGGGGTATGGGAGCGCAAACCTTGAGTTGAAGGTCCCGATGAGGGCAGAAATGGTTTTTAGGATAGGCTCTGTTACAAAGCAGTTTACGGCAATAGCCATCCTTCAATTGGTGGATAAAGGGCAAGTCGCATTAACGGACAGCATTCAGAAATTTATTAAGGACTTTCATTTTAAAGGAAGAACCATCACCGTTGAGAATTTATTGACGCATACTTCCGGAATCAGGGGCTACGAGCAGATTGATGCCAGGGTCCCCAATGCGATCCGGATTGATTTTTCGCCCAAAACGGTCATTGACAGCCTGAATCATCTTTCGTTGGAATTTTACCCGGGCACAAAGTATGCTTACAGGAATTCCAACTACTTTCTTCTCAGCTACATCATTGAGCAGGTATCAGGTAAGTCATACCAGCAATACCTTAAAGAGAATATTTTTCAACCAGCGGGACTTACATCAACCTATTATGAAAGTTCAACTGACCTGATACCCAACCGGGTGAGTGGTTATTCCTTTTCAGAAGGCAGATATTGGAATCCTGATTTTATCAGTATGTCCCTGGTGTATGGGGCGGGTGCCTTGCGTTCAACCGTTTCTGACTTATACACATGGCATAAGGCACTATATGGAGGGATATTGGTTAAGAAAGAGACATTCTCAAAAGCCATTCAACCGTATAGACTGGCTGACGGAAAGCAAATAGAATATGGTTACGGTTTCTTCAACAAAACAGAAAATGGTATAAGGTCAATAGGACACGGTGGAGCCATTGATGGCTTCAGGGCAATAGAAATGTACTATCCGGATAAAGATGTATTCATTGCTTTCTTGTGTAACAGCGATCAGGATAATTTTGAACTGCTGTATCAAAAGGTAGCAAATATTGTTTTGGGGGTAAAAAGCGAAAATGAATTTAAGGAGGTTAAAGTTAACCGTGAGATACTGAATGGCTATGTAGGCACCTATAAAAACAATCAGCATAACCAATCCATGACAATACAAATGGGTGGTGATGGCCGGCTCTATTGTACGCTGTCCAATGGAACTGGTACGAATATGGTCCTTTTTGCTCAGGACGAAACGTTGTTCTTATTGCCGGAAGTCAGGAGAATCCGTACAACATTGCGGTTTGTAGTTGAAAATGGTAAGACGACAAAACTCATTTGGGTGCAGGAAAATACGGGCGAATTTACTCGGGTGGATTAACTACACATAAGGTATGAACTATGACATTTGAAAAACTTGTCCCTAACATCTTCTATGTCGACATCCAGGACGGATTGAAATTCTTCGTGGACTGTTTGAAGTTTGAGGTAGGACACGACGAAATAAAGTCCGGGAGTCCATTTTGCGTTTTGGAGAAAGATGGATTGCGCATCAATCTTTTTCAAAATGCCGAACTGGCGCGCGAGCACTATCCTGAATTCCGATTGGTGACGAAGAATATTGAAGAGGCGTATAACCAGGTTTCGAAGTCGCACCCGGAATTTCTTCATCCAAACCTCAGCGTCATTACACTCCGACCGTGGACGGCGAAGGAATTTGCCCTTAAAGACATGCAGGTTGGAGTAATTACTCAGGAGTGGTAGTGCCGCGCGTATTCTCTATGACGATTACTCCGGAATTTTAAACTGACCTGGGTGGCTGAAGATTTGAAAAGTACCAGGCCCTATTAGAGTAAATGCTATTAAAGACGTACTATTTAAAGTGGAAATCATGGGTATAGGACAAACCAAGGACTTACAAAAGTTTCTCAAGCCTTTTTCGGTTGAGATTCAGGCGACTGTTTTGAAACTAAGGGTGTTCGTGTGGGACCTGTATCCGCAGACGAATGAACTGATCTACGACAATTACAATGCCGTGGCATTTGGTTGGTCTCCGACGGACAAGGTCGGGCATACATTTTGCACCATTGCTGTCGGGCGAAGCAGCAAGAATATTCATTTCGGTTTCTATTGGGGATCGGCCATTAAAGACCCTAAAAAGTTGCTGCTAGGTGAGGGCAACCAATACAGGTATGTGTTGGTTAAGGACCTGGAAACTTTTCCGTATGCATATATCGCGAAGTTGCTCGCAGAGGCGTACAAAAACTCGTTGGCCAAAGTGAAAGATCCAAGTTTGCTCAGGAATGGGCTAACCATTACCAAATCGATTTCTGAGAAGAAACGATCCATTAGAAAGCGTGTCGTCAAAAAAGTGGCCTTGAAATCTGTAAGGAAGATCAAGAAAGAGGTCCGTAAGTGAAAGTTCACTTTATCCGATAAACAAACTCAAAATCGTTGCAGCTAAGAAAGAGAAACAGGTATTTTTATCAGCTGAAACGTAGATTCCTAGTAGTGTTTATGTAGAACAAACAGCAAAAAGTTGCCATCAGGTGCACGTGTTAAGATGTTACAAATAATTGCCCTTGTATTAATCTCCTGGCTCCTGGTGTGGCTTCTAACGAAGTCCAACCTATCTGTGTTGGGCCTGACGCCAACCCTCAAAAGACTAAAATACGGAGGAATCTTGTTGGTGGTGTCTGGCTTACTCGCGGCTTCTGCGTTTTGGTTGAGAACATTTATCGCCCAGGAGGAATATGTTCTTGCCCCTGGATTAACTTTGAATGCGGTACTTGTAGAGACCTGGCACCAAATTCGGACGGTCTTGACGGAGGAGTTGATTTGCCGGGGCGTGTTGCTGTATTACCTTATTAGGACAATCGGACAGACCAAAGCCATTGTAATCACTTCCGTGATTTTTGCTATTCTTCATTGGATCAATGCCGGGATTTGGGGCAACCTGATACAAATGGCCATGGTCTTCACCTTCACCTTTGCCATGGGACTCTTGCTGGCATATGCATATGCAAGAACATTTTCGTTACTGATCCCTTTCGCTATTCATTTTGGCTGGAACCTTACTCAAAACTATATCTTTCCGGATAGCGCGGCTGGTAACCACATCTTTGTGCTGGCCGCGCCACCTCCTGAAGTCACTATTTCATACCTGGCTTTTTTTATCATGCTCTTGTTCCCAAAGATTTCGGTCCTTATCGTGGATTATGTGATCATCCGCAAGCATAGGCAGGCTCTTTTGCCATGATTACCTAACGACATCATCCAATGTCTCATTCAACCGCAAACCACATCCTCAACGGGGATAGCCTCGCGGAACAATTAAAGGCTACATCTATTAAAAGCAATTTCATCGTATGCAGGGAATGCCTGGTTGATATGTCAGACAGTCCGGTGATTGGTCTCAATTTCTGGGACAGCAGGGCGGACTATATGATGCAGCAGTATCAGCTGGCCCGTGCCGACTATTTCCGCCTGACGGTGGATGAGTTAAAGAGAATCGAGGAAATTCCGGCAGAGGCAGAGGTTTGTCTCTGGTTTGAAGATGATCTGTTTTGTCAGGTGAATATGTGGTTCGTCCTGTCCCTGATTCCAGCCAATGCTAATTTAAAACTATCCAGGGTGTTCCCGGCCACACCATCCAAGAATCGATGGAGAGGTTTTGCGGCATGTACTACTGAAATGTTGGAACAATCATATGCGTCACGGGTAAGGTTTAAGCACGCGGATATCGAACTCGCCAATGAGTTATGGAATGCATATTTGAAATGTGATTTCGTCAGACTTCAGGAACTCTCCAATACAACGTCTCCTTGCTTCCGTTCGCTACAGGAAGTATGTCAGGCGCACATCGATCGGTTTCCTGTTGACGGTTCACCAGGCCGACCAGAAAGAACGCTTCGGGAGATCATGCTGAAAAGCAAGCAGGCGGACTTTGCTGATGTGTTTCGGGAATTCTCAACCCGCGAGGGGATATACGGTTTTGGCGATCTGCAGATCAGGCCGTTGTATGACAAGTTGTTAAACTTAGGCAGGCGGCCTTAAAGATTGCCTTGTACGCTTTTAGTGAAAAAGTTTCCGCAATGGGGAGGGATGAGTAAGGCTGAATTTTTATTTTCGTTCAAACGATAAAGACTATGCCCCTCATCAACCCTTACATTAACTTCAACGGAAATGCCGAAGAAGCATTCAATTTCTATAAGTCGGTCTTTGGCGGAGAGTTCGCCAACGTGATGAGGTTCAAAGATATGGCCAGCGCTGAGTTTCCGGTATCCGAGAAGGAAGCCAACAAGATCATGCACATTGCTCTTCCAATTGGAAAGAACGTCCTCATGGCCAATGATGTTCCCGAGATGTTGGGCCGGACCAACGAAAACGAAAACCGGAGCAAGATTTCCATCAGTGCCGAAAGCAGGGAGGAAGCCGACAAGTTATTCAACGGACTCTCCGCAGGAGGACAGGTTGAAATGCCCATCGCTGACAGTCCCTGGGGTTCGTACTTTGGGATGTTCAGGGACAAATACGGTATTGAATGGATGGTAGACTATGACCCTAAGTACAAAGGTCAAATCTGATTGCGTCTTAATTTGTCTGGATTCGAGCGAAGGATGAGCGAAGGATCAGCGAAAGATCACTGAATACATGATGAATCGCTAATGAATACCTGCTGGATCGCCACCGCAACTCCGGGCCCCCAATCCCCATTCCCAAGTCCCTAATCCCTAATCCCTAATCCCTAAGTCCTATTCCCCCTCCCTAGTGTATATCCGCTCCCGTGAGCTTCATTTCATACTGATCGGCGAGGTTGGCGACTTCCTGTAGCATCTCTTTGATGTCATCTTCATTGGTGCCTTCCAGCGCGGAGACGGCTTCCACCTGCAGGTAGTTGTCGGCAATCATGAAGCGGCAATAATTGAAAAAAGCGGTCTGCTCCAGCAGCATCTTGTAGTCGATGGATCCGGTGGTCATGGGGCAAACCTTGGAGGTGAATGTGATCACTTTGCGGTTGTAGAGGCTGCTCTGCTTGATGGTGCCCAACACAGTTTGAAAGCGATTGCCAGACACGGGGATAATGATGACAGAAAGGGTCTGGTTGTATTCAATATACTGGCCATTGATTTGCTCAGCATAGTGCTTCATGAAGGCGGTCAGGTTCATTGCCATGGCTTTGGTCGTTCAGGGGTGAAATCGCCCATGAAATTAATGATTTCCGGGGCATTTCCGGAATGACTAAAAGTAAATTGGATGAAATTTTACCCCCAGTGCGGAGACTTCAATGGCGGGCGCGGGAAACTTGATCACAGTCAGCGGCCAAAGCAATACGCGCATCCACCGGCTCCTCGGCCCGAGGCGGGATAAGTCCAGGTCCAAGGAAAGCAGGTACTTTCTGTGTGAACTGAAATCGTGCAGCACATTTTCGGCTTCCCGGCTGTAGACCATTCCCTCAGCGCCAATGCCTACCGCTATCACAAGCCAGGAGGGAAGCCGAAGCCAGGGTACCTGAAAAGAAAACCAGAAGGTCTGACCGTTGTAGTCTTTGAGCACTTCTTCCAGAAAGCCGTTTCCCAGCATGGTTGGCCGCAAGGGTGCAAAGGTGGTTGGATGAAACGAGAACTTAGGCCAAATGCGGATGCGCTGCCATAGGATGGACTGCAGCAAGAAGGCAATACATCCCAGGGTATTAGCGAGGATGTCATATATCGACGCGCCATAGTCAGCAGAGAACCCATCCAGTACCTCAATGGATGAAATGAAGATCCAGGACAAAATGGTTCCGGTGACAATAGCCGTCGGTGAATTGACTTTAGCCCAAGTCAGCAGACGGGCAGCCACTGCAGTAATATGAAATGCCCAGACAAAGTGCGCCAGTTTGTCGAGTTGATTCCATTCGGCGAGGTCATCGAAGAACTGAAAAGAACTTCCCCATTGCCGGCTGTACCAGGCATAAGCGAGTGCAAGAACCAGACCCACATAAACCATTCCGGAGAAAATGAGTACCCGGATTGCCCTCGGTGTTCGCAGGGCATGGACATCAACATCAGCGAAGAAACCTTTAATGACTTCCCTTGTTGTCATCCGTTTCTTCTGTTGGTGGTGGGTTGTTTTCCAGCTCTCTTCTGCGCCGTTCGCGGGCGGAGCGGAGGAGGTCTTTGAATTCGTTGAAGCTTTGGGTGTACAGCAAACTCACCCCGGTCACCACGGCCGCGTTCTGGGTGTTCAGGGAGTTTTGTAATTGATTGACACTCGAACGTGAGTACATCTTCACTTTGAACTTGCCATCGGGAGTGAGGAGGTAATCTACCGTCCAGTCGCCAGCGATGGTAGATACTTCAGATCGGTTGGCCTGGTTGCCAAAGCTGCCGTCGCGGGTCACCCGCAACCGGCCATTGAGGAAGGAATACGACAAACGCAGTTGAAAGGTATTGAAGGCTTCCTGATCCAGGGTGCCGAGGTCGAGGTCGATCTCCAGGTTCTGATCCACCTGACTCAGCCAGTAGCTGAGTTGGTTGGAGAGCAGTTCGCTCACCGAATTATAGAGCGAACCGCCTGTCGCAAACGCATCAGGAGGGGAGAGCTTTCGCAGAATGATTAAGCTGAACACCTGCCGTTTGAGTTCCTGTTCGTCGAGCTTTGCCTTGAAGGCGTTGAAGGTGAACTTCAGTCGCACAGGTGGCTTGCCTCCCTCTACAGCTACGTTATCGGGCAGGTCTTTGGCGTCGATGTCGAAGTTGAGGTTGGGGGAGAGCATGGGGCCATCAAGTTTCAGCAGGACCTCTACCGGATACTTCCTTCGGATGTTCGGATCATTGATCAATGTCTGGTCATCCAGGATCGGGCCCATGGAGGCAAGCTGACGGTAGCTGGCCGTAATGTCGAGCACGCCCTGATAGGGGTCGCCAAACCAACTGATCTTACTGCCGGGTTTGATGTTGAATTCCTTGTTGATGATATCATACAACGTAAAGTTGTAAGCGCCTTCTGTGAATTCAAGGAGTCCGAACATGTTGAACTCACCCTTCGTATCGATTTGTAGGTTGATATCGCCGCGACCCCGGCCGCGGATAATATCGCCTGACTTAATGTCGAAGATGATTTCCGCATAAGCGTCAGGCGTCACGTCGATGTTAAAGTCCAGGGTCAGGCCTGACAGCTCGCGTTTGAAGTTTTGTTTGGCGGCACCTTTTTTCTTTTTGTTCTTCAGGCTGTCGGTGAAGTTGGAGAACTGAATGAATTCCTTGCGCTCTTCTGAAGCCGTGGTGCCTCCAATGGGTATGGACAGCCGGGTGTTCTTGTTGGTTCGCGCGTTGGCGGAGATCTTCAGGTTGGAAACAGGTCCCAGGATATTGAGGTTGCCTGTACCAAAAGCCTGCCCGTAAAACAGGCTGTTATCCTTTGCCGTGGTGTTAAGCACCTGAAAATTATTGAACGAGGCGTCCAGGTTGATGCGCATCTTTGAAAACCCCTTGTGCGCGATGTATCCCTGAAGTCGGCCACGGTTTTGAAACCCATCCGTAAGCTGGAAGTCGTTGAACATGATCTTGTTTGGCTCCATACCCAGGGTGCCATTCACCTTATACAGGGTCTTCAGGTAATTGATCATGACCTGCCCGTTTTCAATTTTGGCTTCACCGCTGATGTTGGGGCTGCCAAAGGTGCCTTCGATGGTATAAACTCCCGTCAGGGTGCCATCCAACTGTGAGAAGAGGTCACGCACGACTGGCTCCAGGAGCTTGAGGTTGGCCTTTTCAAGAATGGCTTTCGTGTGCAGGGGATTTTCCTTGTCTTTGGGATCGTAGTAACCTTTAATGTCCACCATCCGGTTTTTGAGCCGGTCGATGGTAAGGTCGATGTTGAAGTGATTGGTTTTTGGGTCACGGATGTTTTTCCCGCGCACATCGCCCACCAGAAAATTGTTGATGGTGAGCGAGTCAATGTCCAACTGATTTTCAATGAAGATGTCGCCGTACAGATCCCTTTGTTTGATGTCTGCGTTCAGGATTCCTTTGAATTTCTCCTGACTAAAGAAATTGAGCAGTGACATGTCAAACTGCCTGATATCAACTTGAAGGATGCGGGAGGGATCTTTGGATACTTCGCCGTTGATGTGAATGGCCTGATGCTGGTGTGTGATACCTAGGTTGTGCACGCTCCATTCCTGACCTTTCACCAGGGTATAGTTGCGGTTGTTGATCACCCAGGGTTCACCCAGCACCCGGATTTCGGATGGGAGGATCTTGATTTTGGTACTGTCAGCGAGGAAATCCACTTCCGACGCGATGCGCAACGAGTTGTTGTATCCCACCTGATTGATGTCAAACATCAGGTCAATGTGGTCTTTGTTCCAGATGCCTTCCAGGAAGAGGTCTTTGGTCTTAAGGGCCTTGCTCAACTGCTGGCTTTCGGAGGCGATGGTGAGCTGGGCCAGTACCTGTGTACTATCGCGAAGTTTCGATCCGCTGAAGTCGACTTCGTTGCCTGCAAATTCCTGGCCATTGTAGATCAGGGAATCGAAGCGGGTGAAAAAGTGAAGGTTGGAGGTGCTTGAGTTGGAGAATACACCTTCGATCTTCGTTTCCGGTGAGGTGTGCAAATCGATATCGAGTACCTGGAACAACGGATTCAGGTCATGAATATTGGCCTCGATCACGGCGCGATAGGCCTGTTCCGACTTTCTCTTTTCACTATAATATTTCTTAACGGCGATGGGATCGTTCTTGATGTTGAGCATAAATTCATGTACCAGTCGCTCAATGTCGGTAAACATGGTGGTGTAATAGAAGTTGCCTTTCAGCGACAAGTCAACGAGTGAGCTGCGCAGGAGGAGGTCCCTGAACCCGTTGTCGTTCTCAGACACAATCCGGATAGAATCGAGTTTGATGGATTCGTCGCGAAACTGTATCAGGGTATTGGTGAAGTGTGCAGTTCCCACGATCGAGTCGAGGGAAAGCCCGCGGCTGTCAATGTCCAGTTTGGATTGCAGGAATATCTCTTCTTTGGAGAGGTGCAGTTTATGCAGCAGCATGGTGTCCAGTCGGGCGTTGATGTTGATCAGGTCTTTGCCGGGCCGGAGGTCAATGGAGCCATTCACCGCAATCTGCAGATTAGGATCGTCAATCGTGACGTCACCCTGGAAGTACTGGTTGGCAAAGTGGGCATTGGAGTGGATGTTGGAATAGTTATAGCCACGTACACCAATCGAAGGAATCTCACCTACCAGGGTAAAGTCGGCAGACTCCTTGGTGAATCCTTTTCCTTTGATACGACCAGCGAGGGTGACCTTCTGGAAGTTTACGGTATCGCCCACAAAACGGCCGATTTCAAAATTGGTGAGTTTGAGCTGGCCGTTGTAGGCACTTTGCCGCAGGTTGGTTTCTTCGATCTTATAGTTGATATCCGATTGCACCAGACCAAACGGAGTGATCATTTCACCATCTGCCACGAAGTCATTGATGTATCCCAGGAAGTTGCCTTTCAGTTGCACCTGATTGAGCGGCCCCAGATTTCTGGTGAAGGCTTCGGGAAAAAGAAATCCAAGGTCGCGCATGTATACCCGCGATGGCTTGAGTCTGGCGTTGATAAACGTTTCCCGGATGACCGGTAAGCCATCCATCTCAAGACTACCGGCCACCATCGACGAGCCGATAGAGGCCTGCATGGGGCTGAACGTGAAGTGAGCTACTTTGCCGCGGAAATGCCCGGTCAATTGTATTGGCTCGACCCATTGTTCGAGCCCCGTGGTGAAGTGGGCAATGTCCTCCGGATACAGTACAGTGTTCTTCAGCCGCGCATCAATCTGGACCTTGTTGTTGAAGTCACTCAGATCTGCCTGGCTGTTGTAACGGAATATGATCGTATCGGAAATATGACTCTTGTTGCAATCGAGGTTGAGCCCAATGAACTCCATGCCTCCCTGGCTGATGCGGAAGAACGTGCTGAGCTGCCGTACATGCAGTTGTGTCTTCTCGTCTTTGATCTGGAGTGACCCCAACTGGAACTCAATGGTGTCGCCGATGATGTTGAAGTTATCCAGGTTGCCTTCGTCGAGGGCCACCCGGAAGTGGTTGTAGTCAAAGCCCCGGATCGAATCTTTTTCAGTTTGGTTGTAGGAGAACAGGGACTGCGCTAACAGTACTTCTGCGATTCGGATCTTCGGACTTTTCCCGCCCTTCTTCCCGGATGCCACTTGCTTGTTGATAGCATCAATGAAGACATTGATATTCAGCCGAACGCTGGTATCAGCGTCGTGAATGGTGATGAGGCTTACGTTTCCGCCGGTCAGTGATACGGCATCAAGATTAATGTCGTCGTTGGCCAGCAGGTTGCTGATGCTGAAGTTGACAAACAGGTTGCCAGCCTCAATCATCGAATGCTGCTCCGGGTCGGTTATGTGGAGGTTGGTGATTTCGAGACGGTCATACCAGATAAAGTAGAACCGATCAAAGGAAACGGTAAATCCCGAGACGGCAGAAAACCGATCCGTCACCTTGCTGACCAGCGACTTCTGCACCCACGGAATCTGGAGTACGCCGTAGCCCACCACAGAAAAGATCACCAATCCGTAGAGTCCGTAGAAGACAATGCGTCGCAGCCATTTCAGAACCTGAAATTTGATAACTTGCCAATTCATTTAAGCTGAATGCCTACTATTCTTGCCATTGAATCCTCGTGCGACGAGACATCAGCGGCTGTTATACGTAACGGCAAGGTACTCAATAATATTATAGCCTCGCAAAGCGATCACACCAAATACGGGGGTGTGGTGCCTGAACTGGCTTCGCGTGCCCATCAACGAAATATCGTGCACGTGGTCGACGCCTCTTTGCGGGATGCCGGTGTCAATAAATCTGAACTCAACGCAGTTGCCTTTACCACCGGCCCCGGATTGATGGGTTCATTGCTGGTTGGCGCGTCTTTTGCAAAGGGATTGGCGTTGTCTTTGGGTATTCCGCTCATCGAAGTAAACCATATGCAGGCCCACATTCTGGCACACTTTATTCGCGATACCCGCGAGCCGGAGCGCCCGGTGCCATCATTCCCTTTTCTGTGTCTCACGGTGAGTGGCGGGCATACCCAATTGGTGGTGGTGAATGATTTCCTGGATTTCAAAATCATCGGCGAAACCCAGGATGATGCTGCAGGTGAGGCCTTCGACAAGGCGGCCAAAATTCTGGGCTTGCCTTATCCGGGCGGGCCCCTGATCGATCGCTATGCGAAGACCGGTGACCCCACGCGATTCAAGTTTCCCAATACCGACATGCCGGGACTCGACTTTTCATTCAGCGGCGTTAAGACAGCATTCCTGTACTTTGTCCGCGATGGTCGTTTGGCGAATCCCAACTTTGTGGAGGAGAACCTGGCCGATATCTGCGCCAGCATTCAGGCCAGGATTATTTCCATGTTGATGGACAGGCTGGAGCAGGCGAGTAACCAAACAGGTATCAAGACCATTGCCCTGGCCGGTGGTGTATCCGCTAATTCAGGGTTGCGCAATGAATTGAATCGCCGGGCATCGCGATTGCAGTGGAAGACATTTGTTCCTGATCTTGAGTATTGCACCGATAATGCCGCCATGATTGCAGCGGCGGCAGAAATAAAATTCAACCTGGGCAAGTTTGCCTCCCTGGATGCAGCGCCCATCCCTAACCTGAGTTTCAATGCCGTTTGAGTTATGAAATACCTGTTCAAGCCCGGGGATCGCAAAGAATTCAGGACCGTGGTGAAGGAGGCCGATCAGGCTATCTTCCACGAAACATTATTGCACCCGGTTTGTTCTACCTTTGCGCTGGCACGTGATATCGAATGGTCATCGAGGCTGTTCTTTATTGAGATGAAAGAGGACGATGAAGAGGGGGTAGGCACCTTGCTGGAAATTGAGCACCGGTCGCCGGCCTTTGTGGGAGAAGAACTGCTGATCACTGCCACGGTAGCACGAATTGTAGGAAATGAGTTGATTTGTGATATTGAAGTAAAATGCGGAGCGCGGCTCATCGCGGCAGGAAAGACCGGGCAACGCATGCTGAAGAAAGACAAACTCAAACAGATTTTTACCAAACCCTGAGCGTGGCTTCCGATCGTTTTTCCAATACCGTTAATATCCGGAACCGGCAGGCTTCGTTTGAGTTTGAATTGCTGGATACCTATGTAGCCGGAATTGCCCTGAAGGGTACAGAGATCAAGTCCATTCGCGAAGGCAAGGTCAACCTCCAGGATGGCTTTGTGTACTTCAATAATGAGGAAGCGTTTGTGAAAGGTGTTAATATCTCCCCATTCGCCCAGGGTACGCACTATAATCATGAAGCCGCTCGCGATCGAAAACTCTTATTGAAAAAGACAGAGTTGGTCAAACTAAAGAAACGCATCGAAGAAAAAGGCCTTACGTTAATTCCAACGCGGCTGTTCATCAATGATCGCGGGTATGCCAAACTGGAGATTGCTGTGGCGCGGGGCAAGAAGTTGCACGATAAGCGGGCCAGTATCAAAGACAAGGATATCAAACGCGAATTATCGCGCATCAAGTTCTGATCTATGGAGGTGATTGATTACGGTGTTTGCAGACTGGCGCTGGTGTCCATCCGAAAGGAGCCACGGGATGCCGCGGAACAGGTGACGCAACTGCTCTTCGGTGATCACTATGAAGTTACCGGGACCAGTGAAGATAAACGTTGGCTGCGAATCGTGATTTATGCGGACCGCGCTGAAGGATGGCTGGACGCACGACAGCATCACACCATTTCCAGGGAATACTTCGATCAGATTAACCAAACCGATTTCAAGATTACCACCGAGGTGGCGTCGCCGGTGTTGTATAAGAAGAGCCCGCTGACCATTGTCATGGGAAGCATCGTACCCATCTCCAATTCTGAACTCTTCAAGATTGAAGAGCAGTTTGCGTTTAATGGGGAGGCTAAGGGGCTGGGGCAAAAACGCGATGCTGAGTTTATTAAGACCATCGCCCGCAAATACCTGGCAGCACCTTATCAATGGGGAGGCAAGAGTCCGTTTGGAATAGATGCCAGCGGGCTGACCCAGATGGTGTACCGCATTGCCGGGTACACACTGTACCGCGATGTGCGTCAACAGTCCACACAGGGCAAGAAGGTCGGCGAGGCCCATCCCGGAGATCTGGTATTTTTTGCAGACAGGAACAGCACCGTTAAGCATGTAGGCATTGTTCTGGAGGAGGGCAGGGTCATCCATGTCCAGGGGCAGGTGCGCATGGATGTCCTTACCATGGAGGGTATTTGTCACTCCGAGACCGGTGCCGTTACACATCCTATCCATTCGATTCGCAGGATTCTACCGTAGTCTGGCAGCGTTGCCGGGACCAAAACTTTGCGCTATCTTTTCACAATGGATAGTCGTGTTTTGGTACTCAATCAGGACTATAGCCCACTGATGGTTTGTTCGGTGGAACGGGCTTTTATCCTTGTTTATCTGAACAAGAGTGAAATGGTACGTTCGGCCAATGGCCACAAGATCCGCAGCATCACGCAATCCTATCCGATGCCGTCGGTGATTCGTTTGAACCGATATGTCAACGCCCCGTACAAAGGCGTTAACCTCACCCGACAGAATATTTTCAAGCGCGACAATTTTGAGTGTCAGTATTGCGGAGCCAAACGGGATCTTACGCTGGATCATGTGATTCCCAGTTCGAGGGGAGGCCCTCATTCATGGTTGAATCTCGTGACAGCGTGTAAAAGGTGTAACGCCAAAAAAGGAGACTGCACACCCGAGGAGGCCGGCATGACCATGATGCATCGTCCATTCAAGCCCTCTTACACGTTATTCCTCCGCGATATCAGCGGGATGAAACAGGAGGAGTGGGATGAGTTTTTAAGCTCGCAGTAAGTCCAGTATCGGTCGGTGATCTTCACCGACAGTTGGTTTAACGAATCCCAGGTGCCGGTTAAGAAAACCTGACTAAGTAGTCTAGGTCGGTGTTTCCAACGATCCGTGAGCGATTGATTTTTTGTGACAACGGAGATAGCTTAGCTGAACTTCAGAAGAAGTCTTTAGTGAGAATATTTCCCTGCCGTTTACAGTTTGTCACCAACCACGCCGGTATCATTGAATGGCAGGTTTCGAATTTGGTTATGGGTTAGTGGTTAAGAATTCCGCTCCAGGGCCGCGTGGCCCCGTTCCCGATGGCCATCGGGATCGATCAGAAAATTCAACACATGGTGGAAAATGATTTCATTTCATAACTCAACGCAAATCTCGAAGGCGCTGTCCGCAATGACTGTAGATATTTGGCTTCGATTTGCCTGTCGTTATTAAGTGGCGAATGATGCCATTAATCAACTCTACATTGCCTTGGGTTGCGGGTGGGCGTCCACGAACAGCGCGGCGCAAACCGAGGCATGTGCGGTGGCAAGGCGGCCAGCAGCGGGGAGGTGCGCAGTGTTCGTGGTGCCATTTTCTTTTGGTTACTTATTAATCAACTCTACATTGCCTTGGGTTGCGGGTGGGCGTCCACGAACAGCGCGGCGCAAACCGAGGCATGTGCGGTGGCAAGGCGGCCAGCAGCGGGGAGGTGCGCAGTGTTCGTGGTGCCATTTTCTTTTGGTTACTTTTCTTTTGGGCAAGCAAAAAAAAAGTGACAGGTGAAATCTTGGCGTGTGAGATGTTTCCAACGGTCCGTAGTGTGATTGATCTTTAATGGGAATGGAGCCGTTTTGAGCCCATTGGTGCTTGGCTGGCCCAGCCGTTGTACAGTTTCTTCACCGACCGTTTGGTTTAACGAATCCCAGGTGCCGGTTAAGAAAACCGGCACATACTGTTAAGAAAACCTGCACACACTAAGCCCCAAACTTCAACCGAAACACCGTCTTTACACCAGGCTCCGATTCAACCGACAGCGAGCCATGGTGCATCTGCATGATTTGACGCGACAGACTCAATCCGATGCCTGATCCTGTCTTCTTGGTTGTAAAGAAGGGGACAAAAATCCGGTTGAGTGCCTCTTTGATAATCCCCGGCCCGTTGTCACTCACATCAATGATCACGGCACCGGCGGTATAACTGGCCCGCATGTCGATCCGCCCATTCGGGGTATCGCTCAGCGCTTCAATGGAGTTCTTCACCAGATTTATCAAAACCTGTTCGATCATTTCGGCGTCTGCCTGAACACTCAGATATTCAGATTCGTACGTCACCGAAAATGCAATAGCCGTCTTTTTGATTTCGGTGCGCATCAGTTGCGCAACCTTGTCCAACAACTCCTTCAATACTACTGTTTTGATCTTGGGTTGTGGCAATGACGTGTACTCGCGGTAGGCGTCAATGAACTTGATTAACCCCTTGCTTCGGTTCTCGATGGTCTCTAATCCTTCCCGAAGGTCTTCAGCTCCTTCATTCTTCAAATGATAATCATCACCTGACCGCGTCATCTCGTGATCGAGAATTTCACGCAGGGTGGACGTCAACGAGGAAATGGGCGTGATGGAGTTCATGATCTCGTGCCGCAGGACACGGGTCAGGTTCTGCCAAGCCTCGATCTCCTGTTGCTGCAATTCGGTCTGGATGTTCTGCATCGTGAGCAGTTTCATCGCATTGCCCCGGATCCGCAACTCCGTGGCCTGAATGGTGATCTGAAAATCCTGACCGGACTTGTACAAGGTGCTTTTGCCGGGTTCCACTTCCAGCAAGGCAGACCACAGGTCCGGATTGACTGCCTTAAGTTCGTTGATGTTCTTGATCGTCTGTACGCCGATGAACTTTTTGGCGTTGGCATTGATCAGTTGCACCTGGCCATCGCCATCGAAGGAAAGAATGCCTGTTCGCACCTGCTGCACAACGGTATTAAGGTATTGCCAGTGTTCTTCTTTTTCCGATCTCGCCTTGCGAAAGGCCTCGAGCACTTCATTGAACTCCATGTTAAGGTCGCGGAAGCTGGCACCCAGGGTATTGTCGGCTGTAAAGCCGGAGATAAAATCAGAATACTTCACAGACTCCAGAAAGCGGGTAAGCTTGCGGTTGGTTTGAGAAGTGAAGCGATACAATTCAAACAGTTGAGCCACGATAATCAGTGCGGTGAGGCCCGCGGCGAAAACCATGTTGGGATGATTGATCATGTACACCAGCACGCTCATGGAAAGGCCAATGAAAACGACCCGCCAGGCAATCCGGGCCCTGAAATCGCGAAACAGTTTCATGGATCAGAGCCCGTGTTTTTCCAGCCTGCGGTACAAAGAGGACCGGGTTAGTCCGAGTTCTGCAGCCGCCTGGGTAATGTTGCCATTGTATTTCTTGAGCACTTTCCGGATGAGGAGTTTCTCCACTTCATCCAGGTTGAACTGATCGAGGTTAATGGGTTGCTCTGTTTCTTTTCCGGTGACGGGATTGAAGTTAAAATCCTCTGGCTGGAGTACACTGTTGTTGGAAAGGATAACCGCCCGTTCAATGGCGTGCTGGAGTTCACGGATGTTGCCCGGCCATGGATGTTTGTTCATGCGCGTCATGGCTCCGTCTGAAATGCGGGTAATGTTCTTTTGATATTTCTCCGCATAGTGTTTGAGAAAGTGCTGCGACAGGAGGGGAATGTCTTCCATGCGGTCGCGCAGCGACGGAATCTCGATCTCAATGGTATTTACCCGGTACAACAAATCCTGACGGAAACGGTTTTCTTTCACCATGTCGTAGAGCGGCATGTTGGTGGCACATATCAATCGGATGTTGATGGGGGTTTCCTTATTGGCGCCCACCCGGCTCACGCGGCGGTTCTGCAATACGGTCAGCAACTTTGCCTGTAACGGCATTGACAGGTTTCCGATTTCATCCAAAAACAAAGTTCCGTTGTTGGCGATTTCAAAACGTCCCGGGCGGTCTTCCTTGGCATCGGTAAAAGATCCACGCTTGTGGCCAAAGAGCTCGCTCTCAAACAAAGTCTCTGTGATCGATCCAAGGTCCACACCTACGAACGATTCTTTGCCGCGCGCTGAGTTGCTGTGAATGGCCCGTGCGATCAACTCTTTGCCGGTACCGTTTTCACCCAGGATCAGCACGTTGGCATCGGTATGGGCCACGCGGTCGATCGTTTGAAAGATCCTTTGCATGGCTGCACTCTGTCCGATGATATCCTTGTACCGGTCATTGACCGCCTGGTTGATTTCCTGGTTCTTGATTTTCAGGGTGTGCACCTCATCGCGGGTTTCGCGCAGGCGCATGGAAGAGTATAACGTTGCCAGGAGTTTCTCATTCTCCCAGGGCTTCAAGACAAAGTCAGTAGCGCCGGCTTTGATGGCCTTTACAGCCATCTGCACATCGCCATAAGCGGTGATCAGCACCACAACGGCAGATGGATCAATCTGCAGGATCTTTTCCAGCCAATAATAGCCTTCGCTGCCGCTGCTCACATCCTTCGTAAAGTTCATGTCTAGCAGGATCACATCGTAATCCTCGTTGTTCATGAGGTTGGGGATGGCTTCGGGATTCTTCTCAATGTCCACCTGAGCAAAGTGACGTTTCAGGTGCATCTTGGCGGCCTTGAGCAGGTCTTCGTTGTCGTCGACGATGAGAATCTTTCCGTGCTTTTGGTCGGTCATGATAGGTGGGTTTTAGGTTCCTGAGAGGGCATTTCGCAAAGTTGATACCGCATTATTTAAACCCGTTTTGGGCGCTTCTTTTGGCTTTTTTCTATTCGATAGCGAGCAAGATGCGTCCGTTATCGGACATATACGTTCACCTTTGAACGAGGAAAATCCAAAAAAGATAACTTTTTGTGCGAATTCCCCGTTGGCACGGTAGTTGGCAATAGCCTACCGTCAATCCGACTGTTAACGTATCGCGCATGGATAAGAAAATTGAAAAGAAGAACTGGACGCTAAAGAAGATCGCTACCTATGGCGGTATTGCCTTGTTTGTCGGATTTGTAGTTTGGCAATTCATTTTTGCCGACCGTCGTCAAAAGTTGGTCATCGAAAAAGACAAGATCACGATCTCGGAAGTTCGCCGGGGTGAGTTCAAGGAATATATCCCTCAGACAGGCACCGTAGCGCCTCGCCGCACGGTGTTTCTCGATGCCATTGAAGGAGGTAATATCAAGCGTATTGTGCGGGAAAGTGGTGCCATGTTGAAGAAGGGTGATGTGATCATGGAGATATCCAACCTCAACCGGGAGATTGCCGTGCTTGACCAGGAGTCGAACCTGACCCAAAGTATCAACCGTACCCGCGACACACGCCTGACCATCAACCAGAATGCCCTGCGCCAGCAGGAGAGCCTGATAACCATTGACAATGCCCTTGCTACGCTGAAGCCGAAATATGAGCGTCAGAAGCAGATGTATGAAAAGAAATTGATTGCCCGCCAGGAGTTTGAGCAGACTGAAGCAGACTACTTTGCCAACCTCAAGCGCCGGGATATTACCTACCGCGCCTTCCAGATTGACTCCATCAGCCGCACCAACCAGATCCGCCAACTGGACGAGTCCGAACGCAAACTATTACTCAGCCTCGAGGGGGTGGGCAAGATTCTTGACAACCTGATCGTCCGCGCTCCAATTGATGGCCAGTTATCCACACCGCACTGGGAAGTTGGGCAAGCCGTTACCATGGGCCAGCGGGTAGGGCAGGTGGACATTGTTGGAGTATCCAAAGTGCGCGTACCCATTGACGAATTGTACCTGCCCCGGATTTCCATCGGCCTGAATGCAACGACTGATTTAGCCGGCAAGACATATACCCTGGTCATTACCTATAACTATCCAACCGTTACCGCTGGCCGCTTTGAAGTAGAAATGGAATTTGTGGGCGAGACCCCCAAGGGCATCCGGCCCGGACAATCGCTCCGTTTGCGGATCGAGTTGGGTCAGTCCTCCGAGGAATTGTTGTTGCCAATGGGTGGTTTCTACAAGGATACCGGTGGCAATGAGATATTTGTGCTGGATGCAGAAAACCATGCTGTTCGTCGCAAAATCAAGCTGGGCCGCAAGATGGGCAGTGAGTTCTTTGAGGTGCTCGAAGGGCTGAAGCCGGGCGACAAGGTGATCACTTCCTCCTATGAGAATTTCGGCCAAAGTGAAGTTTTACTCCTTAAATAGTGCAACCCTTTGACAATAATAGCGTCTAATGTCTTGTAACCCTGAAAAGAAAACCAAGTATTCATACAACTAATTCATCCATTCCCTCATCTAACCACTAACACGACAAATATGATCCGTTTAAAGAACCTGGAGAAAGTGTACACCACCGAAGAAGTGGAAACCACCGCCCTCAACAGCATCAACCTGGAGATCAAGGATGGTGAATTTGTGGCCATCATGGGCCCGTCCGGATGTGGTAAATCAACGCTGCTTAACATCCTTGGCTTGCTGGACAACCCCAGTGGCGGCGAGTATCACTTCGGTGAGCACGAAGTAGCCAAGTACAGCGAACGCCAGCGCGCCCAGTTGCGCAAGGGGTCAATCGGCTTTGTATTTCAGAGCTTCAACCTGATTGACGAACTGACGGTGTTTGAAAACGTGGAGCTTCCCTTGTTGTACATGAAGGTGCCTGCCAACGAGCGCAAGCAACGTGTTGAAGAGGTATTGGAGCGCATGAACATCATGCACCGCCGTAACCACTTCCCCCAGCAGCTGTCAGGTGGTCAGCAACAGCGTGTGGCTATCTCCCGCGCCATTGTGGCCAAGCCTAAAGTGATCCTCGCGGATGAACCAACCGGTAACCTGGATTCGGCCAACGGTGAGGAAGTAATGAAATTGTTGTCGCAATTGAATGAGGAAGGTACTACCATCGTGATGGTAACGCACTCTCCCTACGACGCCAATTATGCCCACCGCATTGTCAACTTGTTTGACGGCAAGGTGGTAACCGAGAACATCAAAGAGCATTTCCATATCTAGGAACCAGGAAGCCCCTGGCAAGACTTCAAGGTCGCGCACCTTGAATGCGTTCTTCATAGTTTAGGTTTAGGTTAGGTGTAAGGCCCGTTTGTTTCATCTGAAACAGACGGGCTTTATTGTTTGTGAACCTCTGTAATCGAACAACTACTGTTCACGGGTGAACACTGCGTTGGAAATAAAGTGCGAAAGACTTGCAGTTTGGTGAAGGCACGTATTTTGTCATGGCTGCCGTGCAACCTCAGATGAATTGGCACGTCTTATAGCAAACCCAACCCCCGCATGTTAAAGAATTACCTGTTGATCACGTTCCGCAGCCTGATGAAGAACAAGCTTTTCATCTTCATCAATGTGTTCGGCATGGGTATCGCCATCGCCTGCTGCATCGTTGCCTACCTCAATTGGGAGTATGCCGACCAATGGGACAAGGTGCATGTCAACGCCGATAAGATTTACCGCGTACAGTTCTGGCGCGAGTTTCAGGGCAACCGGGAGAGGTACGGCATGGCGCCGATGCCTTTGGCCAATTACATCAGACAGAATTTCAAGGAAGTGGACAAGACCGTCAGGGTCATGTCCGGCTATTCGGATATCCGGATTGGTGAGGAGGTCTTTGGGACCAACATTGCCTTCGTAGACTCGGCTTACTTTGACCTGTTCACCTATAAACTGAAAAGCGGTTCCTTTGCGGAACTCTACAATCCGGGAAAAATATTTATCAGTGACGAACTGGCCCGGAAGTATTTCAACTCCGAGGATGTAGTAGGAAAGTCAATTACCCAGGTGGTGCTGGGCAAAGATGGCGTCCGACGTCCGAAGGAATTTGAAATCGGCGGGGTGTTTGAGTTGCCCCCGAACAACTCCAGCTTCCGCTATTTTGGTATGGTTACGTTGCTGGAGAATTTCTGGGACATTAACCTCGATCCGGACCTGTCTGAAACCAACTGGAAGCGGTGGACCCACGTGCTCTTTCTGCAGATCAATGATCCTTCGCGGGTAGCTGCCATCACACAACAGCTTCAGCAGTATGTGGAGCCGCAGAACAAAGTCCGGGAAGACTTTAAGGTGACCAGTTTTTACCTCGAGAATTTTGACGGGATGATGCGTCGCAACCGGGCCAACCCACGCCTGGACAGTGATTACCTGGGTGGCGGCATACCGGATGAAGCGGTAACAGCTCCTTCCATTTTGGCAGGCATGCTCTTGCTGCTGGCCTGTTTCAATTTCACGAACACATCCATTGCCATTTCCAGCCGAAGATTAAAGGAGATCGGGATACGCAAAGTAATGGGAGGTATGCGAATGCAGCTCATCTTCCAGTTTCTCGGTGAGAACCTTGTCCTGTGTTTCTTTGGTTTGGTGGCAGGACTCCTGATGGCAGAGGTGTTGGTACCGGCTTATGATTCGTTATGGACCTGGCTTGACCTCAATCTGACCTATGCCAACCACCTTGGATTTCTGGGATTCCTGGCCGGCCTGCTGGTGCTGACAGCGCTGATCGCCGGTTCTTATCCTGCTTTTTACATCACCAGCTTTGAGCCCGTCAGTATCCTGAAGGGAAAAGCAAAGTTTGGCGGTACCAGCTGGTTTACACGATTCCTCCTGGGCGGACAATTTGTGATTTCGTTGACCATGATCATCACCGGGCTAGCCTTTTATCAGAACGGCGAGTACCAGCGTGACTATGACCTTGGCTACACCACCCATGGTGCAATTTCAGTGCATGTGAATAATGAGGGTGCGTTCAATACCTATCGGGATGCGCTCATCTCGAACAAGGATATTACCCTGATCGCCGGAACCAAGAACCACGTTAATTTCAATTGGTACAACGACCCCGTGAAGTTTGAGTCGCTGCAGAAGGAGGTGGATATCATGGATATCGGCGACAACTACCTTGAAGCCATGGACATGAAGTTGGTGTCGGGCCGGAAATTCGAAAGAGACTCCGAGACGGACCGGAAGGAGTCTGTAATCGTAACGGAACAGTTTGTGCGGGAGTTTGGATGGACAGACAACCCGATCGGGAAGCGCATTGTGTGGATGGATACCGTACAATTATTTGTGGTCGGTGTAGCCCAGGATGTATACGCCAGGGCACTGTGGATGCAGGTGCGTCCCATGATGTTCCGTTACATCAAGCCGGATAAGTACCAATTGCTTGTAGCGAAAATGGATCCTGCCAAGGTGAAGGAAGTCAATACGTTTATGGAGTCCAAGTGGAAAGAGGTGTTCCCGCTTGCGCAGTACAATGGCAGGATGATGGATGAGGAGATGCATGAGAGTAATGAGATCAATGCCAATGTGGTGACGATGTTCGGCTTTCTTGGCTTCTTTGGCGCCTTGATGACCGGCATCGGCCTTTACACACTCGTTTCCCTGAATATTGTGAAGCGGATGAAAGAGATTGGGGTTCGTAAAGTATTGGGTGCTTCCCTGGGAAATATTGCCGGGGTGATCAATAAGGAATTCGTGATCAATATGTTGTTCTCTATGGTGGTCGGAGGTGCACTCGGCTACGGACTTACCTTCTGGCTGATGCAGTCCATCTGGGCCTACTACCTCGCCATTAATGCCGTCACCATCATTATTTCCGTAACAGCCATGGTATTCATTGCGATATCGGCGGTAGGATATAAAACGGTGGCTACGGCCTCCCTGAATCCTACCAAGACCTTGCGCGACGAATAACCGATATTGGAAACTATAAGGATACTAACCGAAGTATGTTTGCTTCGGTTTGGTATCCTTTTTTGCTTCGGGGAATGATGAAAAAAAGTTTTCGAATTGGAGTAACCATTTGACCCGGCAGGTCGTCTTACTGTCAACCCATCACATCTACCCATGTTTCGAAATTACTTTGTTGTTGCCGTGCGCAACATGCTCAAGTACAAATTCTTTACAGCCATCAATATGATTGGCATGACAGTCGGGATTGCGTCCTGTCTGTTGTTAATGTTGTATGTAAGCAATGAATTGACCTATGACAATTTCCATCCCGACGCTGATCGGTTGTATCAGGTTGATTTGCATGGCAAGGTTGGCGGACAGGACATCCGTGTGGCAAGTACCTGTCCACCCATGGCGGCTGCACTTGTATCGGATATGCCGGAAGTTGAAAGTGCCATGCGCATTGCTTCGATGGGGGATCCGGTCTTCCGCTCCGGCGACAAGATGTTCTCGGAAAGCAAAGTATTCTATGTGGATTCCAATTTCTTCCGGTTTTTCGGATACCGGTTGTTGCAGGGCGATGCCGCAACAGCATTGAATGAACCCAATAGCATCGTGCTGGATGAGAAACTGGCTGAAAAATACTTTGGAACAGAAGACCCGGTCGGAAAAATCATTCAAATCGGAGGTGAAAAGAAGTCGTTTAAAGTGACAGGTGTGGTTGAACAGGCACCTGCCAACTCGCACTTTGATTATCACGCGCTGGCCTCTGCATCCAGTGCAGAGCAGTTGAAGAGCACCATCTGGCTCAACAATTTCATGTACACGTATTTCAAACTGAAGCCAAATGCTTCCATTGCCGGTGTACAGGAGAAGTTCATAGGCATGGTGGAGAAATATGTTGGTCCTGAACTGGAGAAGTTCATGGGCACCACCCTGAAGCAGATGAAGGAGGCCGGTGGGGCCTTTGGGTATTATACCACGCCGGTACGGGACATCCACCTGCACTCCACGTCTCAGGGCGACCTGGAGCCGGGCGGAAGCATGATGTACGTTTACTTCTTCGGTGGAATAGGGATTTTTATTTTGCTGATTGCGTGCATCAATTTTATGAACCTGGCCACAGCGCGATCTGCAGGCCGGGCCAAAGAGGTGGGCATGCGCAAAGCACTGGGATCCCACCGGAGTCAGATGATAGGTCAGTTCTTATCTGAGTCGGTGCTGTACAGCCTGATGGCGGTAGTATTGGCCATGGCAGCCACCTATTTTCTGTTACCCTACTTCAATGTGCTGTCTGGAAAGGAACTTACCATTGCATTTTTGGGTGAACCGCTGGTACTGGTCGGGATAGCTGCCCTGGTGGTGGTGGTTGGTTTGGTGGCGGGCAGCTATCCGGCTTTTTACCTGACCAGTTTCAGTTCAGTAGAAGTATTGAAAGGAAAAGTGCGCTCGGGACTCAAGAGTAAAGGCATTCGCAGTTTCCTCGTCGTGTTCCAGTTTGCCTTGTCCATCTTCCTGATCATTTTTACGGCAGTGGTCTTTCAGCAATTGAACTACATGCAGGAGAAGAACCTGGGGATCGACAAGAACAATATTCTTATTCTGGATAATGCGTACCGCCTCGACAAGAATCGGGAAGCATTTCGCAATGCGATTAATCAGGAAACCGGCGTTGTGAAGGCCAGCTATACCAACAATTCATTTCCGGGTATTAACAACACCACGGCGGTGAAGGGCGTCGGCAACGACCAGGATCATATCCTCGGCGTGTACTATGCTGATTATGATCACCAGGATGTGATGAAGTTTGAAATCAAACTGGGCCGGTACTTCTCGCGTGATTTCCCTTCTGATTCCACCGGTATTCTGCTCAACGAAGCTGCGGCCAAGGAATTTGGTTGGGAAAATCCGTTGGGGGAGGAGGTTCTTTACAATGACGGCACGCCCAGGAAGCTGAAGGTGATTGGTGTGTTTAAGAATTTCAATTTTGAATCGTTCAAAGATCAGGTCCGGCCAATTTCTATCATCCTCACGAAGAATTCGAACACGTTGTTGATCCGGTACGATGGAAAGTCGACGGATATCGTGGCTACCGCCGAGCGCCTGTGGAAACAATATGCGCCGAATGAGCCGTTTGAGTATTCCTTCATGGATCAGAATTTTGATCGTTTGTTCCGCAGCGAGCAGCGCATGGGGCAGTTGTTCAGTGTCTTCTCCGGCCTGGCCATTCTCATTGCTTGTTTGGGTCTATTTGCCCTGGCCGCCTTCACGGCCGAGCAACGCACCAAGGAAATGGGTATCCGCAAGTCGTTGGGCGCTTCCACGGTGAGCCTCAACCTGCTGATGTCTGGCGAATTCATCCGGTTGGTTATCATTGCTTTTGTGCCGGCTGCCTTACTGGGCTGGTATGTTTCTGATACCTGGCTCACCGGCTTTGTGTACCGGATTGAAATCAGTCCCCTGGTGTTTGTATTGAGCGGCTTAACCGCTGTGGTTATTGCCTGGCTTACGGTGAGTGTGCAGTCCCTCAAGGCAGCTGCGGCCAATCCGGTAAAGTCCCTCCGCTACGAATAGGAAACAGATCAACAATCCGGCGCGGGTGCAACGTCTGCGCTGGATACTGCGTCTAAGTTCAAAAGAATCAAATAACCCCCGATATGCTGAAGAATTACCTACGCATCGCTATCCGCAACATCCTTAAGCATAAGCTGTTTTCCTTTATCAACATCACAGGCCTTGTTATGGGCATGACATGCTGTTTGTTGATCACGGTATATGTGGTGGATGAACTTAGCTATGATCGTTTTTTGCAGGGACATGAGAATATTTACCGGGTGGCCCTGGATGGTCGGATGTCCGGGCAGGAGTTTCTGACTACCAATTCGTGTATGCCGTTGGGGCCGGCGATGAAGGCGGAGATTCCGGGTATCGAATCTTTCGTTCGCGTGTTCCCGGGCAACGGATCGACTCTTACATTTCGTTATGAGGACAAAATTTTCGCAGAGTCCAAGGTGTTTTATGCCGACTCCAATTTCTTTGACTTCTTCAGCTTCAAGCTGCTGCAGGGTGATCGCAAGACGGCGTTACGGGAAATTAATTCTGTCGTTATTACCGAGGCATTGGCTGTCAAGTATTTTGGTACGGAAGATCCGATGGGTAAAATCATTGTGATTGGAAATAGAAAGTGGCCCTGTAAGGTAACCGGTGTGGTTGAAAACGCACCGCGCAATTCGCACATGACCTACCAGGCGCTTATTTCCTACCTGACTGGTGAAAAGGACTTTTGGCCCGGATGGACAGGTAACAGCATTCAGACTTACGTAACCAAGACGCCGGCTACCCGCCTGGAAGATATTAATCAGGGGCTGGAGAAACTGGTGATTAAGAATGTAGGTGACGAGCTAAAGAACGGATTGGGCATCAGCTTTGAACAATTCATTAAGCAGGGTGGCAAGTATGGTTATTTCGCCTACCCGATTGCGGATTCTCACCTCTACGCCAGGCTGCCTGACGACATTACACCTTCAGGAGACATCCGGTATGTATATATCTTTTCCGGTATCGGCATATTTATCCTGTTGCTGGCGTGCATCAATTTCATGAATATGTCCACGGCACAGTCGGCAGGAAGGGCCAAGGAAGTTGGGTTGCGCAAGACACTTGGCTCCCTGAGGGGCCAGATGATCACCCAGTTCCTGGCGGAGTCATTTCTCTACAGTGCATTGGCGGTCGTGTTGGCCGTTGCGCTTAGCTTTCTCTTGTTGCCTTATTTTAATACCCTTGCAGGCAAGCAGCTTACCCTGGGGGCACTGTGGAGCCCGCTCTTTATGGGCGCCGTGTTGTTGATCGTAATACTCGTCGGATTCCTGGCTGGCAGCTATCCGGCCTTATACCTCACTTCTTTTAATGTGGTAGAGGTTTTAAAAGGAAAGGTGCGAGCCGGCATGAAGAGTCAGGGAGTACGAAGTTCGTTGGTGGTGGTTCAGTTTGCCGTATCCACATTTCTGATTATTGCAACGCTTGTGGTGTATCAGCAATTGAGCTATATGCAAAGCCGCAACCTCGGCCTCGACAAGGAGCATGTACTGGCTGTATCAGCGGCCCGTCGCCTGGATAAGAACCGCGATGCGTTCAAGGTAGCGGTGGATGCATTGCCAGGCGTAGTAAAATCAAGTTACTCTACTTCCAGTTTTCCGGGCGTAGATAATATTACCGTGTTTCGTCAGGAAGGGCTGGATGTCGATCACCTGGTGGCTAAATATGAAGCCGACTTCGATCACCTTGACGTTTTGAAACTGGAATTGAAGCAGGGCCGTTGGTTCAGCCGTGATTTCAAGACCGATACAACCGCCTGTGTGATCAATGAAGCTGCCGTGCGAGAGTTTGGGTTGGAGGATCCGCTGAGCGAAGAGCTCACAGACTTCAATGGTCCCGTGGCCATACCGGTGCGGATAGTGGGGGTGGTGAAAGACTTTAATTTCGAGTCGCTGAAGTCAAAGGTGCGGCCGTTGGTAATTCGATTGACTGAGCGTGCCAGCAACCTGCAAATCCGGTACGAAGGGGATGTGCAGGCCGTGGTGGCCGGCGTGGAACAGCAGTGGAAGAATCTTGCTCCGGGTGAGCCCCTTGACTATACGTTTATGGACCAGGATTTTGACGAGTTGTTTCGCAGCGAAATGCGGTTGAAGAATATCTTCACTGTATTCTCCAGTCTGGCGATTTTCATCGCCTGCCTTGGCCTCTTCGCGCTAGCTGCATTTACCACCGAACAACGCACCAAAGAAATTGGCGTTCGGAAAGCGTTGGGTGCTTCGTCAGCAAGCCTCACGTTGCTGCTATCGCGGGAGTTCACCATCCTCGTGCTCATCGCCATTCTCCCGGCCGTTGGCCTGGGGTGGTATGTGGCCGATTGGTGGCTGGCTGACTTTAGTTACCGGATTGAGCTTACGCCCTGGCTCTTTGTGGCCAGTGGCCTGGTTGCGCTTGCCATCGCCTGGCTTACGGTATCCTACCAATCTATTAAAGCAGCTGCCTCCAACCCGGTGACATCCTTGCGGTACGAATAGGGGTACTCTGGGGTGAACTTATCCACAGCTAATAACATAAGTAGCTGTGAATTAAGTGGTTGATTTTGTGGATGGATTGTGTGATTCCTGGGAATAACGAATTATCATTTCTCTTCCCGGAGATATAGTTTTGATAGGAAACCATTCACCATCATGGAAACAAAAGACATTAAGAAAGTATCCA
This sequence comes from Cyclobacteriaceae bacterium, assembly GCA_044223085.1. Classification (GTDB taxonomy): domain Bacteria; phylum Bacteroidota; class Bacteroidia; order Cytophagales; family Cyclobacteriaceae; genus ELB16-189. Next base: position 85,511 of record JBGAMI010000005.1, on the reverse strand, counting down.
AAAAAGCCCTGCGCAGTTTGTTGAAGGATTCTGTTCAGCAATCATTGGGTGCCCTTGAATTGCCCAAAGCCAACAAACGGGTGAAGAAGATCATTGATCGCAGCACCCGCAAACTGGCAGCTGAGTTTGCCACCTTGCTCAAGAAGGATTTCAAACGCAGCCAACCCAAGAAAATGGCGGTTGCACCGCCTGCCGTGCAGGTAGCGTAGTGTCCACTCATCAAATCAGGTTAGCCCACGTGCTGACCTGACGATCAGGAGCGGTTCTTTTTCATAAATTTGGTTATATGAAAAAACTGCTCCTGATTTTTTTGGTCGCCTGTTCAGTTCATTCGCTCCAGGCCCAAGCCCCCGACCCAAAAACATTTTCACAACTGCGTTTCAGGTTCATCGGACCGGATGGCAACCGTACCATTGCTGTTGCCGGCGAGCCCGGTAACCCCAACGTCGCGTATGTAGGTGCTGCCTCAGGTGGAATCTGGAAGACAGATGATATGGGCTTCCATTGGCGCCCGATCTTCGATCAGATGGATGATTCGTCCATTGGTGCGTTGGCAGTTGCTCCTTCCAACCCCAAACAAGTATGGGCAGGAACCGGTGAGACTTTCCTCATCCGTCCGGCACACGCCATCGGTAATGGTGTGTATAAATCATCTAATAGCGGTCGTACCTGGAAACATATGGGCCTGGAAAGTACGATGCGCATCAGTCGTGTTATTGTTCATCCAACCGATACCAATATTGTATATGTGGCTTCTCTGGGCCATGCCTCCGGTCCGCAAAAGGAGCGGGGTGTTTATAAAACCACCGACGGTGGAAAGACCTGGCAGTTGGTGTTTCACCTCAACGAGAATACTGGTTGCTCTGATCTTGCATTGGATGCCAAAAATCCGGATGTGTTGTATGCAGCCATGTGGGAAGTAGAAATCAAGACCTGGAACCTGAAGAGCGGCGGTGCATCCAGCGGTATCTACAGAACACGTGATGGCGGTAAGACATGGACCCCGCTGCGGAATGGTTTAGAGAGCGGACCGACACATCCGGTTGGAAAGACTTCCGTGGATGTAGCCTTTACCAATCCGAACGTGGTTTACGCGCTGATCGAAGACAAGGAGCCACGGCTCTATCGCTCTGAAGATGGCGGTGACAGCTGGAAGCTGATGCAAAAGAATCACTCAATGGGTCAGCGCGCCGGCTATTACACACGTCTGCGGGTCTCTACCCGGAATGAAAATGAATTATATACCATCTGCGTGGGTATCATGAAATCGGTGGATGGCGGAAAATCATTTGATACCAGTTTTAATCCCTGGTCTGCCGGCGGCGACAACCATGACATGTGGTTTGATCCCAAGAACCCCGACCGCATACTTTGTGCCCACGACGGTTGTGTAAACTTCACGTACAATGGAGGTCGTAGCTGGAAGAATATTAACCTGCCGATTGCCCAGATGTACCACATCGCTACCGACAATCAGATACCATATAATGTGTACTCCAATCGCCAGGATGGATATTCCTATCGCGGCCCCAGTCGCAACCTGACGGGTTGGTCGATACCTCTTGGCTTATGGCGCGGTGTAGGCGGCTGCGAGAGCGGCTTTGCCCAACCGGATCCTTTTGACAACAATACCGTGTGGTCCGGTTGTTATGATGGAGGCCTGGACGTGTACGACGTTAGTGCCATGCAGCTTCGCGACGTGCGTCCCTGGCCTGAGACAGAAATTGGAAATACCCCGGCGCTGGCGAAGTACCGTTGGCACTGGAATTTTCCGATGGTGGTGTCAAAGCATGTTCCCGGCCGCGTTTGGGTGGGAAGCCAGTTTGTGCATGAGACATCGAACCGCGGACAGAGTTGGAAGTTGATCAGCCCTGACCTGACCACCAACGACAAAAGCCACCAGCAGAATTCGGGTGGTATGGCCAGCGACAACCTGATGACATGGGATGGTTGTACGCTGTATTCCCTGGCGGAGTCACCTGTAAAAGAAGGTATTCTATGGGCTGGCAGCAACGATGGTATACTCAGTGTAACACAGGACGGAGGGAAGAGTTGGAAAAATGTTTCGCCCAATATCCCAGGCTTGCCGCAATGGGGAACCATCCGGCACATCGACGCGTCGCCATTTAGCGCAGGCGGATGTCTCATCGCCGTGGATGCACATCACAACGGAGATTTCGGTTCTTATGTATTTCAGACAACCGATTTTGGACAAACCTGGCGGAGGTTGTCACTCAATCTCCCTCCTTCGAATTCCAATTTTGTGCACCAGATCATCGAAGACCCGGGCAAGCAGGGGTTGTTGTTCATGGGCACCGATAATGGACTTTATTTTTCGCCCGACAATGGTGGGCAGTGGGTACGGCTGAAAAATAACCTGCCTCCTGTTCCTATCTATGGGATTACCATCCAGAAAAATTTCCGAGACCTCGCCATTGCTACGTATGGCCGCGGTATTTATATCCTGGATGATGTAACGCCCATCCGGGAATTCACCAGCGAGGTGCAGCGCAAATCTGCTCATCTCTTCTCCAATCGACCTACGTATCGGTTTATTGTAAGGGATAACTCCAATACCAGCATCAAGACGGATGAGAGTTTTGTCAATGGATGGAATCCACCCTACGGTGCGGACATTAATTACTACCTGGGGTCCAGGAGTGCAGACAGCGTTTCTGTCGTGGTGTTGAATGCAAAGGGAGAGACCGTGCAAACCATTACGGCCCCCAATCGTCCGGGTATAAACCGCGTCTATTGGGATCTGCGTTTACAGGATTATGTATTACCCCGATTGAAAACCAGGCCACGCGGCAAGGATTGGGTGCAATTGGACAAGGACGGCTCCCGTGCCATGTTTATTTATGATTTGGATATTGGTCCCGGCCTTACTGCGCCGATGGTACCTCCCGGAGAATATACCATTGTATTGAAGGCCCACGGTCAGGAACTGCGTCAATCCTTGACCATCCTGAAGGATCCGGGCAGCAAGTCAACGGATGAAGAGATCAACACCCAGTTTACCTATGGCATTGGTTTGTATAATAGCATTAACCAAACCTTGAAATTGATTGAGGAGATGGAGTCGGTACGCGCAAGACTGTTGAAGCAATCGGAGGATAAGAAATCAGCAACTGCGGCCCTGGCGCTGGAGGAGAAGATTTATCAGCTGGAAGCCCGGTTACATGATGTGAACCAGACAGGCGCACGTATGGATATTTTCCGCAACCCGCCTCAGGTGCTTGAGCGACTGTCGGCGATCAGCAAGCAGAGCGTGGTATACAGCACGGATTATGCGCCTACCGATCAGGATAAAGAGGCGTATTCAATCAATCAGCAGCGGTTGAGCGATGTTGAAAAAGCCTATTTGTTGCTGAAGCAGAATGCCGATTGGAAGAAAATGAAAGTCAATTAATGATGCCCAGGTTGCTTTTCGCAAAGCGGATTATTCGTCAGGGTCTTATCATGCTGATCCTCACCGCCAATATTGGCTGCGATCAGGTATCGAAACACGTGGTGCGTCAGCAGATGGACTATTTTGAAAAGATATACCTGATTGATCATCACCTCATCCTGACCAAGGTGGAGAATACCGGGGCTTTTCTCAGCTTGGGAAATGATATGAACCCCCGGCTCAAGGTTTGGCTGTTGACCATCTTGCCGCTGGTGATTCTGTTGGGAGCTATCGTATTTGTATTTGCCCGGAAGGATTTATCCCTTATCACCCTCGCTGGCCTGTGCTTCTTTATTGGTGGTGGCGCGGGAAATATCTTTGATCGGGTATTGTTTGGTTCGGTTACCGATTTCCTGCACATCGATTTTGGCCTTTTTCAAACCGGTGTATTCAACATGGCAGACGTTTCGATCATGGTGGGCACTGGTTTGTTGTTGTGGGGTACTTCCGGAAGTAAGGTGGCAGCCGTTCCGGAGAGTCAGGCGACGGACCCTAATAATTAAGCTACCTTCGCTGGTAACCTGATTGATCATGTACACCAAATGCTGGCAAATCATTCGCGATGACCGTAAAAAAACCTGTGAAGTAGTTGGCCCTGAGACCAACCTGAATCACTTCACCAATATGGTCCACGGCATGCAGAAGTTGGGGATGAGCGTGAGCTGCCTGACACCACCCGTTACCAATCACACCGCCAGCAAGGAAGCGGTGAAGGTGCAGGGCTATACGCGTGAGGCAGGGCTCTACGACCGGTTGGTGAGGGAGTATCGTGAGAAAACATCAAGCGAGTTTGAAGGCTTCGAGGTGTGAGGTCCAAATTCTTCGTCCGGCTTTTCTGAAAACTTTTTAGGTTTATCTTCGTGTGAGGAGCTGCGAATTTCGTCTAGTTTCTGACCGCATGGAAAACCGACCCGATTTTACAGACCTGCCCGTTCCTGTCAGGTATAAACTCTCAGCCTTGTGGGCAGCCCTGATGTTATGCTACATCTATTGTGATTATTTTCATCTGTTTGTTCCGGGTCATATTGAGTCACTGATACAAGGCAAGTCAGTAGGTGGACCCATTTCACCGGCTAAACTAGTGGCCTTTGCGGTCATGATGTCAATACCGGCGTTGATGGTTGCCTTGAGTCTGATACTGCCGTCCCGCTGGAGCCGTATGCTAAATATTGCATTTGGAATTTTGTACACGCTGATCATGATCGCTGTTGCATCAATGTCGATTGGTGAATGGTACATATTCTATAGTTATTTTGCTGTGATTGAAATAGCCTTGTCTGTAACTATTACCATATTGGCTTGGCGTTGGCCGAAAACAGTCTGATTTATCTAAATCACAACTTATGCAGCCTTTATTTCCGGTCGACTCCCTTTTGAAACAATACCCGCACCCTGCGGACTATGTGGATAGCTATGAGGGCCTGCTGAAGGACCCGGAAAACCGTATTGACGCTACGGCATTGGGAAAGGCTTTCTTTCAGGCGGGTCCGAAATGGGTAGAGACCCTGTTTGGAATCAGGAATACCCTGGCGTCAACCGTAGGACTTAAGACCTCAGGTACTCCTGCCGAAAGGCAATTGGCCATGCAACGGTTTCGGTGTGAACCGGGGGAGAAGATGGGGTTGTTCAGGGTTTACGACAAGAACGACTTCGAAGTAATCCTCGGCGAAGATGATAAGCACCTGGACTTTCGGGTTTCGTTGCTCTTGGTGCCCGATTCCAAAAATCCCGGGATTAAGAAACTGTTGATTACCACCCTGGTCAGATTCAATAATGTGTGGGGAAAGGTCTACTTTCTGCCCGTAAGACCATTCCATAAACTGATCGTTCCATCCATGCTGAATAACATGATCAGTCAGTTGACAAACAAATCATAGATGTTTGCCATTAATAACTAAAAGACAACCATTGTTTTATCATGGCTAAGAACAAAACGACGGAAACCGAAAAAAGTGTAACTGGTTTTATCGATGCAGTGAAAGATAAAACCAAACGCGACGACAGCTATCAATTGATAGCACTCATGAAGAAACTGATGCAAGCTGAGCCTAAGCTCTGGGGACCCAGTATCATTGGCTTCGGGAGTTATCATTATAAGTACGACAGCGGGCATGAAGGAGATGCCCCATTGCTGGCATTTTCGCCCAGGGCGAACGCGTTAACCGTGTATTTGTCGGGAAATTTTGAGAAGCGGGATGAACTGCTAACCAAGCTGGGTAAGTACAAATCGGAGAAGGGGTGTATCTATATCAAGAAATTGGCAGATGTGGATTTGGCTATTCTGGAGAAGATGTTGATGGCCCATGCAAAGCACATAAAAAAGATGTATCCATGAGATATCTGCTCGTGATTTTCATGGCGCAGATTGTTTTTTCCTGCCAACAAAGCAAACCAGTCGATCAACCAGACAAGAAATCTGGTTTTGAGCTTCCTGTCCCGTCTGACTGGACCACGGAATCGTTCCCGGTTCCGCCTTCGTTCGCGCCGGAAATTTCATTTCAGGGAGTGGAGGACATTCGATTTGCACCTGGATGGGCAAAGCCCGGCAGCGAGGACTATTGGACCTATGCTTTTGTGTGGAAGCTGGAGGGAACTCCGTTGATCGACTCGGTTGTGGTGGCGGCTTATTTGAAATCATACTATACCGGTTTGATTCATGCCAATGCAGAAGGCAAGGGTATCCCATCAACTAAAATACCTGAGGCAGAGGTGACCCTGAACCCATCGGACAACCCAGCGGAATTCCGGGGTACAATTGATATGCTTGATTACATGACCCAACGACCGATTACGTTGCATTTTGTTGTCAGGGTCGCCACCTGCCCGATGGAGAACCAGGTATTTGTATTTCATGCACTTTCTCCTAAACCAGAAACGGATGGCGTTTGGCCTAAGTTGGATTCATTGTGGCATGGTTTTGCGTGTGTCGACTCTACTGTGTATCGAACCGGGAAACTGATTATCAAGAAATTGGCGAAGGCCACTTATCAGCACATCTCTTATCTGAATTCGGGTGACTTTGGACGCGTGGAATGTAACGGAATGATTGTTGTTGACAATAACGAAGCAATTCTGTTCGATACACCGGCTGATGATGCCGCTTCAGTGGAGTTAATCGGATTTTTGTCAGACTCGATGAAGATGAAATTGGTGGCAGTAGTACCTACTCATTTTCATGAGGATTGTGTTGGCGGAATGGAAGCATTCAATCAACGAGGTATATCTGGCTACGCCTCGAAAAGGACAGTTGCATTATGGCAAAAGAAGCAAAGGCAGTTTTCGAGACCCTGGATTGAGTTTGAGGATACCCTTACACTCAATGTTGGTCGCGAAAGTGTACATATCAGTTATCCTGGGCCAGGACATTCCGAAGACAATGTGGTGGGTTATTTTTCTCGCGACCGCGTCTTGTTTGGTGGCTGCCTGATAAAAGCACTTGGGGCATCAAAAGGCAATCTTGAAGATGCCAATGTCGACGCTTGGTCAGGGACAGTGAACACTGTTAAGAAGAAATACCCTGATATCCGTGTTGTAATTCCTGGCCACGGAAACGCAGGAACCACCCATTTGCTGGAATATACCCGCACTTTGTTTAATGAGAACTGAAAGCTGTTGATTAAAAGCCTATTTCAACTTCACAAAATACCCTTCGTCGATTTCTCCATTGTTCACCGTGTAAACCACAACTCCGGAAGGAATCTTAAAGGCGCCTTCGGCTCCAGGTGCAACCACCGCCGCAGTCTGTTCAAAACGAGTCTGCTGTCCTTCTGTCTCCAGGAAGAACCACTGCCGGGCATGATGGTGGCCAGCCAACGCCAACGGGAATGGATGGGTTTGCAGAATGGTAATGATCTCATGGGCATTGCCCACTACGTGGCGAAATTTCAGTTTGCCTTTCTCCTTTTCAAGTGTACGACCCAGGCCGGATTCCGTATATCCCGCCAAACTGATGCCGCCTGAAAAGAAGGGTACATGCTGAAATGTAACTACCGGCATCTTCGCGGGCTGTGCAGCCAGGTCCTTCTTTAACCATTCACGTTGAACGGAATCGATTCCACCATAATACCACATGTCGTCGAAGTCCAGTGAATTCAATGCCACCCAATGAATGCCGCCATAGTTAAAGGAATAGTAATCGGGACCAAAGTAGGAGCGGTACATTTTGCGCCCATACAACGGATGATCAGGGCTTACTTTTGACAGCTCACGCTCAATGCCAAAAATTTCATGATTGCCAGGAACGTTCCACACAGTCGGCCCTACCTTGGCCATCTCGTTCTTGTACAACTCATACAAGGAAGTTGCTTCCTTTTCACCCACCCGCAAGGCATCTTTTACCAGATCCCCGGTGACCAATACAAAATCGGGTCTTACGCTGTCTATCACCGCGTGAAACTTGGCAATTCGGTCCAGACTCTTGTCAGAGATATGGGTGTCTGAGGCGTGAATGAACTTGAACTGGGTAGGCGTATTCACCTTTACCAACGCAAAATCAACGTGTACTGCACTTAGACCCAGGTCCACCTTCTGAAAGTATGAGCGCTGCGCCTTGAAGCCATTTGGCTGTGTCATAAAAACATAACCAAACCCCTTCGAGTTGGGAAGGTTATAAAAACCATTGGCATCCGTAATAACCACATTGACCTGATCGGAGACAGCTACCCCTTTCATTCCGGTTTCGCCGGTATCGCGAATACCATTGCCATTGGCGTCATTGAATACCATGCCGGAAATGCTGCCTGCCTGTACCAGGACCGACCCTGCACAGAATAGTAGGACGAATAAATGTTTCATGATCTGCTGTTGCTGCGTTGTTGCAGGAACTCAAAAATACTCACATTCATGAGAATCAACAGCATGCCGTAAAAGGTGTCTTCTACTGGGATGGTAAGCATGCGCAAACCCAGATTCTCCGTGTCGTTGTACCAGACGATGGGCTCAGGCAAGCCTGTACCCGTCAAAATGCCATTGACGATGAAGAATGGAATCAGGATGAAGAGAAAGGCAAAGTAAAAGCGGCTCAGAAAAGCAGTATGCCTGAAGATATACAAGATTATGAGGTAGCTGACTAATCCGATAAACGTTACACTGGTGTACCAATGGTCAATATAGACGCCACCTGTAATGGCTAATGCCAGCACCATCAGCCCCGAGATAACGTTGGTCGCTCTACTGAGCGGCGTTTTTAATAAATAATTGACCGCTTCGTACGTAAAGACACAGGCGTATGGTATACAAACGAAGAATAATACTTCCTCGATGGGCAGGTTGCCCAGGCGCAGGCCTGTGAGGTAGCGATCGTTAAAACCCCAAACGCCCATGCTGGTAAACCAATTGTCCCAGATGATAAACACGATTGCGGGAATGGCAATGGCCGGACCAAGGAATCTCCACTTTTTGGAAAAATCAGCTTTTGGATAAAAGCTGAACATCAATGGAAAAATGATGGAAAGAAAATCCAGGGACAGGTAATAATATTTTTCCACCGGTGATCTTTATTGGGTCTCCTGCCGGTCCTTTTTGAATGAGAAGCTCCGGGGCTCGTATTTCTTGGGGGCAATCAAAAACCCAAAGGCCTCACAATCTTCTTTGGTGTGTTTGCTGTGGTGTACGTAATGAGCGTGAATCATGCGCTGCAGGTAGCGGCTTCGTTTTTCCGGACGCCATTTGAGGCGCTGATGAACGATAATATCATGAAAGGCAATGTAGAATATTCCATAGCAGAGTATCCCCAGGCCAACTGATAGTCCATACGGATTGTAATTGACCTGACTGAAATAGTAGAATAGAGCGATGGAAGGAATACTGAAGACCACCGCAAACCAGTCGTTTCGCTCCAACGCATGATCGTGTACCGTGTGGTGTGATTTATGCCACACCCAAAGAAAGCCATGCATGATGTATTTGTGTGTGAACCAGGCTACAAATTCCCAGAAGAGGAATGTGCCGATGGTGATGATGGAACAAATGATAATAACCGATGCGCTCATGATTGGGGTGCGAAGTACTTTTCAAGTACAGTATAACGATGATCAAAAATACGGTTTACAGCCCGGCCTACAAAAATCCAGTGCGCCAGCCGGCCCAGGAGACCCAGGGGTATGGCATAGTCCACTTCGTCGGTCATCTCGATGCCGCCGGCAACGGACTTGAAATGGTGCTTGTGGTGCCAGAGGGCATAGGGACCAAAACGCTGTTCGTCGGCAAAGTATTGGGGTTCCTGAACATGTGTGATTTCCGTGACCCACCGCACCCTGATTCCGGGTATAACGGTCACTTTGTAGCTGATGACCTGTCCGGCGTACATCCGGTCACCACCTGACATGGTCAGAATCTCAAAGTTCATCTCTTTGGGAGTAATCTTCGCGAGGTTCCTCGGTGACGAAAAGAAGTCCCACGCTGTCTCGATGGGGATAGGGAGAAACTGCTTTCTGACAAGCCTGTAAATCTTCATACCTGAATAACAGCCAAAAAGCCTGAAAGTTTAAACTACCCGGCGCAAGCCTGGAGGTGACCGTGAGTAATGTACTGATTTCAAAAATTCAACAAATTCACCAACTTTAGAGGTGCCCGTAATACGTTTTTCACCTCTGCTTGTACTGTTGCTGCTGCTTCACGGCGCCTGTAGCCGGGAAACTCCAACGGCCCAGCTGCCCGATTCCGTGGACTATAACCTGCACATCAGGCCACTGTTGTCGGATCGCTGTTTCAAATGTCATGGCCCCGATGCCAACAAGCGCCAGGCAAACCTTCGGCTGGACACGCGCGAAGGTGCTCTTGCTGCCCTGAAGGATGATCCGGACGGGCATGCCCTGGTTCCGGGAAAAGCTGAACAATCAGAGGTATTCAAACGCATTTCCTCGTCGGACACTTCCTATGTAATGCCGCCGCCATCATCAAATCTGGTTCTTTCGGCAGAAGAGATCGACCTGATCAGGAAGTGGATTAGCCAGGGGGGAGAATACAAACCGCACTGGGCTTTTATTCCGCCCAAAGCCATGGACCCGCCTTCGGTGGACAAGGCCGGATGGCTCCACAATGAAATTGACCGTTTTGTGGTGAATGAAATGCAGGCACACGGACTTGAGCCGAACCCGGAGGCGGACCCGGCACGCCTCCTTAAACGCGTTTGTCTGGACCTCACCGGATTGCCACCGTCTATTGAATTGCAAAACCGATTTCTCGACGATCCTTCTTCGGCTAACTATGAACGCATTGTCGATGAACTTCTGGCCACTCCCCAATATGGTGAAAAGATGGCGGTCTATTGGATGGATGTTGCACGGTACGCCGACTCGCATGGCTATCAGGACGATGGCCTGCGGACCATGTGGCCGTGGCGTGACTGGGTGATTCATGCCTTTAATAAGAATTATCCCTATGATCAATTTGTCACCTGGCAACTCGCTGGTGATCTGTTACCTCAGGCCACCAAAGAACAAATTCTCGCTACCGGCTTTAATCGCAACCACAAGATTACCCAGGAAGGCGGTGTGATTCAGGAAGAGTACCGGGTCGAGTATGTCACCGACCGCACCAACACATTTGGTAAAGCCTTTCTCGCACTCACATTTGAATGTGCCCATTGTCATGATCACAAGTATGATCCGATATCCCAAAAGCAATACTATGGCACATTTGCATTCTTCAACCAGGTGCCGGAGAAAGGCCTCGTTGGAGATATTCAATTGGCATCGCTCGCGGATCCGCCAAAGATCAAGTTCACCACCCGGGAGATTCAGGACATTTATTCGTTCATCAACAAGCGCGATACCACGGCGGTAGAGGTGATGGTGATGAAAGACTCAACGCGCATCCGGCCAACGTACATCCTCAAGCGCGGAGTCTATGACGCCCATGGCGACCAGGTGCCATTTGATTTGCCGGAAGCCATACTTCCATTCGACTCTGCCCGGTATGGCAATAATCGCCTGGGCCTGGCCCGCTGGTTGTTTGATGAAGCAAACCCATTGACGGCACGCGTATTTGTCAACCGGATGTGGCAGGAAGTATTTGGCAGGGGATTGGTAAAAACGGCGGGTGATTTTGGTATGCAAGGTGATATGCCTAGCCACCCCGCATTGCTGGATTGGTTGGCCGTTGATTTCAAAACACATGGCTGGAATATCAAACGGTTGATGCGCCAGCTGGTAGTATCTGCCACTTACCGTCAGTCTGCACAGATCACCAAAGAGAAACTTGCGATCGATCCGGAGAATATCTGGTTGTCGCGGGCACCGCGCCTCCGGCTCTCTGCTGAAGGTGTGCGAGACCTGGCTTTGTCGAGCAGTGACCTGCTGAACAAAGAAATCGGCGGACCCAGCGTTAAAGGTTATCAACCTGCCGGACTATGGGAATCATCCACATCAGGACGCGGAGTACTTGCGCATTATATTCAGGATCATGGGGAAAAGTTGTACCGACGCGGACTCTATAACTTTATCAAGCGAACGGTACCACCTCCGGGCATGCTCGTCTTTGATGCCAGCAACCGCGATCAGTGTGAAGTGCGGCGTTTGCGGACAAATACGCCCCTACAGTCGCTGTTGGTCATGAATGATCCTGCTATCCTTGAGGCGTCCCGGGTCTATGCTGAACGGCTATCCCGACGCCCGCTCACGGACAAAGAACGAATTGAGATTGCATTCCGGGGTATCCTTTGCAGGAAACCGGGATCAGGTGAGTTGAGCCAGATGTTGGATTATTTTCAGTCGGAAAAGCTAAAGTTCACCGCAGCGCCAAAGTTGGCCGAAGCGCGGCTAAGGGTTGGAGAGTATCCACGCAGCGAAGGTTTGGATACAGCTGCAACGGCGGCTTTGATGCAGGTGATCCACACCTTGTATAATCTCGAAGAGACGATAACGAAGACCTGATATGAGCAAGGAATTCATTGATCATCGGTTTCACATTACCCGCAAACACTTCCTGGGAAAGTTGGGATTGGGTTTGGGGTCGGTGGCCCTGGGCTCGTTGTTGATTCCCAGACTTTTTGATGGAGCGGAGGCAGGTCAGGAGTCTGGATTTGTTCCGCTTCCGCATTTCGCACCCAAGGCCAAACGCGTCATCTATTTGTTTCAGAATGGAGCTCCATCGCAGTTGGAGAGCTTTGACTACAAACCCATGCTCAATAAGATGCGCGGCGAGGAGTTGCCAGCATCGATTCGCATGGGCCAACGACTTACCGGTATGACGTCCGGACAGAAGAAGTTTCCATTGATTGGATCTCATTTTCAATTTGCCCAGCACGGTCAATCCGGTGCATGGGTGAGCGAATTGTTTCCGCACATCGCAGGTCTGGTGGACGACCTGTGTATTGTAAAGTCCATGCATACCGAAGCCATCAATCACGATCCTGCATTGACGTTTATGCAGACTGGTGCACAGCAAGGCAACCGACCCAGCATGGGGGCGTGGCTGAGTTATGGACTCGGGAGCGAGAACAAAAACCTGCCTGCGTTTTGTGTCCTGCTGTCGCGCGGTCGTGGCAATGGACAAGGAGTTTATTCCAAGTTATGGACCAATGGCTTCCTGGACAGCGTACACCAGGGAGTTCAGTTCAGCAGCAGTGAAGAGCGCGTATTGTATCTGAAAGATCCGTCGGGCCGCGACCGGCAAGAGACACGTACCATGCTCGATCAGCTTGCCAAGCTCAATAATAAATCGTATGAAGAGTTTGGAGATCCTGAGATACAAACCCGGATTCAGCAATATGAAATGGCGTATCGCATGCAGACTGCTGTACCTGAACTCACTGACCTCACGAAAGAACCCGACGCCACGGTAAAAATGTATGGTGCCGATTGCCTGGTGCCTGGAACATACGCTGCCAATTGCCTGCTTGCCCGGAAGTTGTCAGAATCTGGAGTCAGGTTTGTGCAATTGTATCATCAGGGCTGGGACCAACATGGAAACCTGGTAGGAGAGATGCCGTTGCAGGCCCAGGATGTAGACCGCCCAACGGCAGCCCTCATCCGCGACTTGAAGCAGCGGGGATTATTGGATGAAACATTGGTGATTTGGGGAGGTGAATTTGGTCGTACCAATTATTGCCAGGGCGACTTGTCCACCGCTAACTACGGACGCGATCATCATCCACGGTGCTTCACCATCTGGATGGCTGGAGGAGGTGTTAAGCCAGGTACGGTCTACGGGGAATCCGACGAGTTTGGATATAATATTGTCCGCGACCCGGTTCATGTCAATGACTTTCATGCCACTGCCTTGCACCTGTTGGGCCTCAACCATGAACAACTGAATTTTAAGCACCTCGGCCGGCGCTATCGCCTTACCGACGTTGCTGGTAAAGTAATTCCCGGACTTATCGCCTGATTATGCGCTTCGGTGTAGTCAAGGATATGGCCATTCGATTTATCTTCTTCCTGCAGGCGTTGCTCTTATGCTTTTGGTGGTTTGAAGAGCATATCGATCTGCCCATATGGATCAGGGTCATTGGCCGCCTGCATCCCGCCGTACTCCATTTGCCAATTGGCATACTCGTGTTTGCAGTTTTTGTATTGTTGCTGCGCGGCGAACTGAAGAAACGGGCCTTTCGAAATATCATGTTGATGGTGCTGGTGTTCGCTTCACTGACCGCTTCCATCACGGCCTTGCTCGGTTTTTTCCTGTCTCATCAATCTGACTACGGCGCCGGGTGGTTGCAACAACACCGGCTCAGCGGAATTCTGCTCAGTATCTTATGTTATCTGCTTCTTATCGGTTTTGAACGGACCCAAAGAACCAATACCTTTTTTTATGTTACGGGAGGACTTGCGATCGTGACTGTGTTATTTGCCGGACACACGGGTGGTTATCTCACACATGGACAGAACTTTATTTTAGCGCCCATTTCTGATCCCAGGCTCCACACCGTTTCCAATGGCAGTGTCTATCAGGATGCTATCCTTCCTCTCCTGCAGCGGAAGTGTATTTCCTGTCACAATGAGTCAAAGTCCAAAGGAAAGTTAATCATGACTGACGTGGACAAGTTCAGACACGGTGGAAAGAAAGGGAAGGAATGGGTAGAAGGCGCTCCGGATAAAAGCCGCTTGGTACGCTATCTCCACTTGCCCATGAAGGATGAAGACCACATGCCACCGGAAGGAAAGCCACAACTTACTGCCCATGAAATCAGGCTCATTGAACTTTGGATTCAGCATGGACCGGATTTTTCAACTAAAGTAGATGACCTGAATGATGACGACTCCTTGAAAGTCCTCTCAAAGATGATCGGCGGGCAGGTTAGCGTTGTACCGGTGATTTCGTATGATGATATCCCTGCTGCTTCGGTTACAACTATCACTGAACTCAACACACCATTCTGCTCGGTATTCCCACTGTACCGGGATAGCCCGGCTTTGCAAGCCGATTTCTTCATTCAACAGGCCTATAAACCTGAACAATTATCCCGCCTCCAGACAATCGCGGATCAATTGGTCGTGCTCAACCTGAATCAAATGCCGGTATCGGACAAGGACATCGAAACGATCGGTGACTTTCACCGCCTGGAGAAACTGAACCTCAGTTTCAGCAAGATCACGGGCAGTGGATTCAAGGGTTGGAAAAACTTCTCACACCTTCGCAGTGTGTCCCTGGCGGGTACGCAGGTCACTGCCGAAAACCTCAAGCCCCTGTTGGAGATGCCCGCACTCGAAGAGGTGTTCATAGCCAATACGCCCATCGATGAAACCCAGCGAAAGGAATTGGCGAAACAGTATCCGAAGATTCAGTTGGTGGTGAATGACTTTGTGGACAACCAGACCCTCAAGCTGAGTGCACCTGCTATCGTAGCAGAAGGGCTGGTGACGAAAGGACAATTGGTGCCCATTCGAAGTGCCATGCCGGGGGTTACAATCCGTTATACCCTGGATGGTTCAACGCCGGACAGCCTGGGATCGGTCGTTTATGATAAGCCACTATCGGTTTCCAGGCCTACCTTCATACGCGCCATGGCGTGCAAGCCAGGATGGTATTGTAGCGCGGTAACAGAAGCAACCATATTTCCGGAGGGACTTCATCCTGTCTCCGCCACTTTGTTGAAATTACCGGACAAACAATACCCGGGCGAAGGTGGCGCTACGCTTATCAATGGTCGTAAGGGATTTCTCGACGTCTATCGTGAACCGTCATGGCTTGGATACCGCGAACAGCCAATGGAGGCTTTATTTGATTTCGGCGAGAAAGGAAGGCCGGTCTCCTCGCTGGTGGTGAGTTACGCCCACAACCTGGGTTCGTACATTTTTCCTCCGGCTGAAGTGGAAGTCTTTGCTGGTATGTCGGCGGATAAGCTTGATCGATTGGTTGTCATGCAACCCGTGCAACCTCTCAAGAGTGAACCGACAAGAATGGGTATCCTGTCTGTTCCATTGAAGGGCGCAAGCTACCGGTATTACAAACTGGTACTCAAGCCCGTGGCAAAATTGCCACTGTGGCATTCCGGCAAGGGCAGTAAGGGATGGGTGATGGTTGACGAGGTGTTCTTCTATTGATCTCTTATTCACTCCGCAGCGACTCTACCGGATTGGCCTGTGCTGCGCGGGCTGCCTGTGAGGCCACCACCACCAGTACCAGGAAAAGGGCCATCACGCCGGCCAAAGGCAACACCCACCATTGGATGCTAACCCGATAATCGTAACGCTCGAGGAAGTTGCCCAATCCCCACCACGCCACAGGTGCTGCAATGGCAAACCCAATGAAGACCAGATTTGCAAAGTCACGGGACAATAACCGCACAATGCTGAAGGTGGAGGCGCCCATGACTTTTCTGATTCCGATCTCTTTGGTGCGCTGCTCGGCTGTAAATGCCGCCAGGCCATACAATCCCAATCCGGTGATAAATAGGGCAAGGAATGCGAAGAGATTGGCGAGGGTACCAATCATTTCAATGGAAGCAAATTTCTTATTGAAATCGTCATCAACAAAGGAATACTCAAAAGGGTAGGTAGGGTTGTGTTTCTTGAAAATGGCCTCAACGGACTTAATGGTTGCCGGTAAGTCATCGGCGGACTTCAAACGGATGGTAATTACATCCAGCCAGGCAGGTTGCAACAGAAAGAAACCTGGAGGTACCGCTCTGAAGGGTGATGCCATCAGGGTATTTTCAAGTACACCTACCACGGTCCACTTTCTGCTCCAAAGTCCTACCTGGGCACCGATGGGATTTTCAAGTCCCATCACATCGACGGCTGCCTGGTTGAGCAGCATGGCAGCTGTGTCACTCTTAAATGACTCTGAAAAATCACGACCTTCCAGCACTTTAATGCCCATCGTTTTGGTGTACAGATAATCCGTTGTCACCCGGCTGAAAATAATCTGTTGGCCCTGCGGCATACCGGGCCATTCCAAAGTATTGTTGCCGTAGATGGCGGTTATCGGACTTGCTGATCCGGTGACTGAGACAGCTACGCCCGATTGAACAAGATCTTCCTTAAGGGCTTTATAGTTTTTGGCCAGCTCATCATTCGAAGTCACCATCATCAGGTTTTCCTTATCGTATCCAATCGGGCGACTCTTGACCAGATTAATCTGCTGGTAAATCACAACGGTGCCACCAATCAATGAAATGGCGACCAGAAACTGAATAGCTACCAAAACCTTGCGCGGGGTTGCGCCCTGTGCACCTACCATTAATTTGCCCTTCAGCACTTTGGCAGGATTGAAAGACGACAGATAAAAAGCCGGGTAACTGCCGGCGAACAAACCAACCACCAGGATCAGGCCCAGGCCGGACAACCATACTGGTATACTGGAATAGTCTATCGACAGGTGCTTGTTTACGAGGCTATTGTAAAATGGTAATGAGAACTCAATAAAGACCAAAGCAATCAGGGTTGCCAGGGTTACGATTAAGAATGATTCCCCGAGAAATTGATAGATCAGCTCGGTCCGGCGTGATCCAATGGCTTTACGTACCCCGACTTCGCGGGCACGGCGCTCACTGCGCGCGGTTGCCATGTTCATAAAATTGATGCAGGCAATTACGAGAACAAACAGGGCAATCGCGGCAAACAAGCTTACATAGTCCCCGGCTCCACCGGCAGGCTTGCCATCCTTGAAAGTTGAACGCAAATGCCAGTCAGCCATGGGGTGCAGAAAGAGTTGCCGTTTGGCATCCGGATTCTTTTCAGAAATAATTTTCTCGATGGCGGGATTTACCTCCTTAGCCTCTACACCTGCTGCAAGCTCTGCATAAATGGGGAAGGATTCATTGTCCCATTGGGTTTCTGATTGTTTTACCCAATCCATTTGCGCATAGACCGACCACGGCAGCAGGTAATCAAATTGAAAGGTGGAGTTGTCCGGTACGTCTTTGAGTATTCCGGAAACTTTAAAGTCGCTCTGATTGTCGATGCGGATCAGTTGATTCAGCGGATCTTGGGTTCCGAACAAGGCGTTGGCCAGCCGCTGACTGATGACAATGGCCGTAGGCTCTATGAGCACCCGGGAAGGATCACCTGATATCAACGGAAACTTAAACATGGTCAGGAACTCCGGACTGACGAAGGGCCCGCGCTTCATGAATTTCTGATCACCGGCTGCGATGAGGTGATTACTCCCCCAGTCAGTTACCGCTGTATTCTTGATTCGGGTGTCCGCGGTCTTGAGGTACTGGTACAAGGGCAGGGGCATGGACTCATACGAACTGATCCGGTCACTAAAGGTGGCATGAATCCACATCTGGTGAAGTTGTTCGCGATTGCTGTGAAAGCGATCAAAGGATATTTCATCGATTACCCAAAGCAGGATCAGTACGCTGCTCGTGATTCCGACAGCCAGTCCGCCAATGTTGATAAAACTATAGGCGGGACTCCGCAACAGGTTTCGAAAAGCAATGATCAGGTAGTTGCGCAGCATACATTTGATTTGGTCCTAAAAATAAACAAATGATGATTTGAACGAAATTCAACCCGCAAAGTTCAGGACTTCAGATTGATCCCAACGCCTCTTTGTATACCGCCAGCACCCGATCGCGGGCAAAACTGTGATCAACCATCGGTTTGGGATAACCCGATGATTCAAATTCAGGAACCCACTGCCGGATGTACTTCCGGTCAGGATCAAATTTCTCGGTTTGGATGTATGGGTTAAAGACCCTGAAGTAGGGAGCTGCATCACAACCACAGCCTGCCGCCCATTGCCAACCGCCATTGTTGGCCGCCAGATCGAAGTCGAGCAGCCTGGCAGCGAAGTAGGCCTCACCCCACCGCCAGTCGATTAACAAGTGTTTCGTTAAGAAACTCGCAACAATCATCCGCACCCGGTTGTGCATGTGCCCGGTCGCATTGAGTTCACGCATACCAGCGTCTACGATCGGGTAGCCGGTTCGGCCTTCACACCAGGCCTTAAATTCATCGGGATCATTCCGCCAGACAATACGATCATAGGCTGGTTTGAATGATTTGTCTGTTGCCGGGAAGTGCCACAGGATCATGTGATAGAATTCACGCCAGATCAATTCATTGAGCCAAGTCTCATTGGTGGTCAGCGCGACTCGCACCAGGTTGCGGATGCTCACCGTGCCAAACCTCAGATGAACACTGAGCTTGCTGGTGCCTTCGATGCCCGGGAAGTCACGGTGTTCTTTATACTCCCGGATTATACTCTTTTTGATCACGCGATCCGGGAACTGCACGTCAATAGCGTTGAAGCCGAGGTCTGTCAGGGCCGGGAAAGGCAACGGATTACAGCGCTTGAATTGACTGAAATACTTTTCTGTTGGATATGACTTCGTATGAAAATCAGTGAGGGCAAGTTTCCATCGTTTGCTGTACGGGGTAAAGACCGTATAAGGCGTACCATCGTCTTTGACCACTTCTTCGCATTCAAAAATCACCTGATCTTTATGAGTTTGAAAGGGAATTCCACGCCTTTGCAGTTCCTTTTCAACGGCTTCATCGCGCCTTCGGGCATAGGGTTCATAGTCCCGGTTCGTGTATACGGCCAGTGGTGTTAGCTGCTTGAACAGGGCTACGGGGTCACCATGAAGTATCAGCAACGAACTACCCATTTGCTCAAGTTCCGCCTTCAGTCTTTCCAGGGATTGCCGGATAAATACGAGCCTGCGGTCGGATTTGTCTTCCAGGGGATCCAGAATGGTAGTGTCAAATATGAACAGCGGCACAACAGGTTTGCCGTGTCGCAAGGCAGCGTGCAACCCGGCATTATCGGTGAGCCTCAGGTCGCGGCGAAACCAGAAGATCACGGCGTCCGGCACAATACCCTCTGCCTGGGAGTTGATCCATCTTTTTGTACTGCCTTGTTTCATTCAGAGAATGTTCATTTTCAGTGACTTGCCAACAGGCTGGAGTCAGGTGTTGTGGCCCGGAACCTTCAACACCACAAATTCAAAATTGTTCACTAATATTACCTGTGCATTAATGCAATGTTAAGCACTTCACATGGCGTTAACACCTAAACCTCAAATCTGGCCGCAATGACCCTTCGCACTTCCGGAGTTCTTTTGGTGTTTTGTTGTTTGGTCTTCGATGCGCAGGCGCAATTTCCTAAGTCACTCCGGGACGGACTGAAAACATATCTTACCCCGGATAGCAGTGCATTCATCAAATTGAATTTCACGTCGCAGATCTGGGTGCGGTCCAATGACAATAACCCGGGAACGACGGTAAACACACAACCTGAAAGCAACACCTTTGATGTGGGTTTGCGACGCACACGATTGGTGCTCAGCGGACAACTCACCGATCGGGTGTTTTTCTTTCTGCAATTCGGGCAAAACAATATTGGGTACCTGTCGCCGCGCAAAGTGGGAACCTTCTTCCATGATGTGGTGGGCGAGTATGCCATTGTAAAAAAGAAATTGAATTTTGGAGTAGGGTTACATGGTTGGAATGGACCTGGACGGTTCTCTAACTCGTCCATCAGTACCCTGCTGCTGCTTGATCCTCCCGTATTTCAGGAGACCACCAACGACGCCAACGATCAATTTGTGCGCAAGATGGGTGTTTATGCAAAGGGAAAACTTGGACGCTTTGACTACCGGTTCTCAGTAAGCAAACCATTTGTTACACAAACCGCTTCAATTCCTATCGACCCGCTGGGCACCAATTCAAGTTACTCCACCATGATCCCCCAACTGGCTTATCAGGGCTACTTCATGGTACAACTCAAGGATATTGAAGGCAACGCAGGACCTGGAACTGTTGGATCATACCTCGGGAAGAAAAAAGTGTTCAATGTGGGCTTTGGGTTCGTCAACCAATCCAAAGCGATGTGGAACAAGACGTCCGCCAACGATACGGTTTATCATGCCATGAACCTTTGGGCTGTGGATGTGTATTATGATGCACCAATTAACGCAACAAAAGGAACAGCTATCTCCATTTATGGTGGCTACTTCCATTATGACTTTGGTCCCGGGTACTTGCGGAATGTAGGTCCCATGAACCCCGCCAACGGTGTAAAGAATGGTACACTTAATGGAGCCGGCAATGCTGCTCCCATCATCGGAACGGGTCCCAGTTTATTTCTTCAATCCGGTTATAAGTTTCGCGACCGCTTGCTGGGCGACCAGGGTACCCTGCAGGTATATGCAGCGGTTCAACACGCAAACTTCGATCGGCTGAGCGATCCCATGACCCTGATTGACTGCGGTGTGAACTGGCTCATCTATGGCCACAACAGTAAATTTACCCTGAACTACCAGAGTCGTCCTGTATTTGCAGTCAGCGACGCCAGGCTCCAGACTCGTCGGGGAGAATGGGTCCTTCAATATCAGATTGCTTTTTGATTTACCGGGGTGTCCGGTGCTTCATGATCAGGTGAAACCAGAAAGAATAGTGCTCCGGATGGTTTAGCAGGTCTTGCTGTAATTCATCCATTGAAATATACTTCCAGTCTTCAGCCTCAAGCGGGTTTAATACAGGATGGGTATCCGTAGTTGCCGTAAACACATGATCGAGTTCATGTTCAATCAAACCGCCAAAATTGACGTGATAGATGAACGTGTGCGAAAAGTGTATCTCTGCTTTCATGCCCATCTCCTGAAAGAGTTTGCGCTCCACAGCATCTTTTACAGTCTCCCCGGGCCTGGGATGGCTGCAGCAGGCATTACTCCACAGTCCACCGCTGTGATATTTTGAGGCCGCGCGTTTTTGAAGCAGCATTTCACCCTTGCTATTGTAGATGAGCAATGAAAAGGCGCGGTGCAAAAGCCCTTGCTGATGCGCGGCCATCTTTTCCATTGTACCTACCGGCTGGTCTTGTTCGTTGACCAGAACTACTTCTTCCATATCAGATCAAGTTCAATCGGTGCTTTACCAACGAATAGCCCAAGATAATCAACTTATATCTGTTGCGGATCCGGATTCTCGATTTCAATACGGCGTGGGAGGGTAAGCGCCTGATTTTGCGGAACAGGGCGAGGTAGTATAGATAAGCAATGTAAACACCAAGTCTTGCTTTCCGGGGCAGTTGTTTGATGCCCAGGTAGCCCTGGTGAAAGTCTTCAGCAATGCTGGCTTCGATTGCTTGTTTATTATTTTCATCAAACCTACTCAGGTCCAGGCCTGGGAAGTAGGCCCTGCCCAGCCCGGCATAATCAGCCTGCAGGTCGCGGAGGAAGTTTATTTTCTGGAAGGCGGATCCCAACTTCATGGCAAATGGCTTGAGCCGCTGGTAGGTCGCTTCGTCACCCTGTACAAATACGCGGAGGCACATCAGGCCAACTACTTCTGCTGAACCAAGGATGTAGGTTTCAAATCCCTCCTGATCGTAATTCTTTTGCACCAGATCCATCTCCATGCTGTGCAGAAACTGTTCGATCAGCGAGCGTTCAATGCCGAATTGGTTGACGGTAATCTGGAAGCTGTGGAGGATCGGGTTCAGGCTTATCTTTTCGTCGAGGGCCCGCCACGTGTCGGCGGTGAACCGCTCCAACAACTCTTTTTTGGGATAGTCATGCAGCGTATCGACAATCTCATCGGCAAACCGTACAAAACCGTAAATAGCGTAGATCGGGTCGCGATACGACTTGTCCAGACAACGGATGCCCAGCGAGAACGACGTGCTGTATTTCATCGCGGTCAGCCGGCTGGTCCTGAAGCTTACAAGATCAAAGAGTTGGCGCTGATTCATCCGTGGTTATTTTCTTGCCCGCTCAGACAGGACCCTGGCCACAACCTGCCCTGAGATCAGGGAAGGTGGCACACCCGGGCCCGGTACTGTGAGCTGACCCGTATAAAACAGGTTATCTATCTTTTTGTTTACCACCGACGGCTTCAAATTAGCGGTCTGCATCACCGTATTCGCCAGACCGTAGGCATTGCCTTTGTAGGCGTGGTAATCCTGAATAAAATCGCGGTGGGCATAGGTCCGTTTGTAGACTACGTGGTCCCTGACAGATTCTCCGGTGAGCCGCTCCAGCCGCTCCAGCGCGAGGTGGTAGTAACGTTCCCGGACTTCCGGGGTGTCGTCCAGTCCGGGGGCCACAGGGATGAGAATAAATACATTCTCGCATCCGGGCGGGGCGACTGTTTCGTCGGTGCGCGAGGGACAACTCAGATACAACAAGGGCTTGGAAGGCCATGCCGGCCGGTCATAAATTTCCTGTGCATGCAAGGCGAAGTCTTCGTCAAAGCACAGGTTGTGATGCAGCAGGGATGGCAAACGCTTGTTGATGCCGAGGTAATAAATGAGGCTCGAAGGGGCGAGGGTCCGGCTTTCCCAATAGGACTCCGTATAACGACGGTACGGGGCCGGCAATAACGACTGCTCCACGTGGTGATAATCGGCACCGGCTACCACATAGTCGAAGTGTCGTGAAGTACCATTGACCGCGACAGATTTTATTGACCTTCCTTCTACGTTCAGGCCCGTTACTTCGCTGTTGAACTCGAAACGTACTCCTTGTTCTTCCGCTACTTTTACCAGGGCCTCAACTACCTTATACATGCCACCGCGTGGATACCAGGTACCCAGCGCCATGTCGGCATAGTTCATCAGGCTGTACAGTGCGGGCGTATTACCCGGTGTGGCACCCAGGAATAAAACAGGGAACTCCAGCAATTGAATAAGCCCGGGGTCTTTGAATTGACTCCGCACATAAGAGGCGAGGGATTGAAAAACACGAAGTTTGAAGATACCGGTGAGGAGTTCCGGATCGAAGAGTTCGGTAATAGACAAACCCGGCTGATAGACCAGTTTGTTCACACCTACCTCGTACTTATACTTAGCTTCTTCCAGAAATTTTCTAAGCTTTTCGCCGCTGCCGGGCTCTCGCCGGTTGAACATGTGCACCAGGTGTTCGACTCCGGCGGGTACATCCAAAATATCTGATTGGGAAAAATAAACGCGGTAGGAGGGATCGAGCCGTTCCAACTCATAGAAATCCCTGCTCGTGTGACCGAACCGTTGAAAGTACTTTTCAAAAACATCAGGCATCCAGTACCAACTGGGGCCCATGTCAAAAGTGAAACCCTGCTCTTTGAATTGTCGCGCCCTTCCTCCGGCCTGACTGTTCTTCTCCAGAACGGTAACCATGTGTCCGTCCTGGGCCAGACTGGCGGCCGCGGCGAGACCGGCAAAGCCTGAACCAATTACCGCAACCGAACCCATATGTAAGTCTATTTAGCGATATCCGGTCAATTTCTTCTGGATTTCCTTCCGGGCATGAAATATCCGGTTTTTTACGGTACCAATTGGCAGATTAAGGTGCTCAGCGATTTCGTGGTACTTGTATCCGGTGGTGTGCATCTTAAAAGGGATCAACAATTCATCCTTTACGGCATTCATGTTTTTCCACACTTCCTTGAATTCCACACTTCCTTCCGGCTTATTGAAGGTGTGGGTGTCTTCTACATTGAGAAAATAGCTGCCTTCGGAATCATCACGAACGGTACGCGCCCGCTGGGCCTTGCGGTAGTTGTTGATGTAGGTATTGCGCATGATGGTGAAAAGCCATCCTTTCAGGTTCGTGTCGTCTTTGAACTTGTCTCGGTACAACAATGCCTTGAGGATGGTCTCCTGAATCAGGTCCTGTGATTCCTCGCGATCTGCCGTAAAGCGGTAGGTGAATGTCCTTAGCGTAGGCCGTAAAGTGGCCACCTGCTTGCTGAATTCGCCGATAGTCATTTTGTTCAACGTTTATATTCAAATAATGAACAAAGATAGGCCGATCAGGTTGATTGGACCTAATTTTGTTTAATATTTATTATAAATGGTTAAACAGACTACTTAACGCCTAAAAGCGCCTTCAGCTCGGCAGACCGCGAGAAAACATGCAGGTTGGACGGCATCTTGAGGGCGGTTTTCCGAACGGCATAGCCCGATATAAGCACGCGGCTGTGATGCATTTCAGTGCACAGTTTATCGAGGTAGGCTTGAAGCTCGCCCGCACCCTGTGAACTGGTGATAGACGTAATCAGATAAGTAGGCCGGTGCGTTTTGCAGATCTCGATGAGGTCGCGGTAAGGCACCATCTGCCCCAGGTAGTAGGTGCGCAGACCGGATTTCTTGATGATATAATAATGGAACAGCAAACCCAATTCATGCAGCTCATGATCGGGCAGGAAAAGCAATGCTACGGGCTTGCCGCGCGGAGGCAAGGGTAACGCATCAATAGCAGCGATCAACTTCTGGCGGATCAGGTTCGAAATGAAGTGCTCCTGGGCAGGGGTCACATTTCCGGTTTGCCACAACACACCGATCTTGTCGAGAAACGGGTAAATGATCTCCGTGATGGAATGCTCAAAGCCATAGCGGAGGATAAATCCATTGAGTATGTGCTCGAAATTCTCTTCGTCCAGATCAACCATGGCCACCACCAGTTGGTCGATGTGAATTTCCGGATCGGTCTGCGCATCGCTCAGCGCTTTGACCTGTTGATTCAGTTCGGCGTCCGTGAGATCAGCGATTTTGGATATTTTAACGCCGTTGTTGTTGAGCAGGGAAACATTGATGATCTTTTTCAGATCATCATCGGAGTAAAATCGGATATTGGTATCCGTTCGTTCCGGCAAAATGATCTTGTGACGTTTTTCCCAGATGCGAATGGTGTGGGCTTTAATTCCCGATAGCTTTTCAAGTTCCTTGATGGAATAACGGCCCATGGTAGTAAGGGTGTATTTGGGGTAATAACCTGCAGACTGGTGATTTGTTTAATCCATGCCGAAAAATAATCAACTGGAATTGGAAAAGGGACATGTGTGGTTCAACAAACAGGGCTGGACCCCGTTTCCCTTTCAGGTTGAGGCCTGGGAAGCTTATTCCCGGGGAGAGAGCGGCCTCGTCAATGCACCGACCGGCAGTGGCAAGACCTACTCCATGGTAGTCCCCATCATTCTCGATGGCACCCAATCCAAGTCAAAAAAACTGCAAGCCATCTGGATCGCACCCATCCGCGCTTTGTCGAGGGAAATTCAGGACGCCACAGAGAATGCCATTAAGGGTATGGGTGCTTCATGGAAGGTAGGTATCCGTTCCGGCGACACCACCGCGGCACAGAAAGCAAAACAAAAAGAAAAGCCGCCGCAATTTCTCATCACCACACCCGAGAGCCTGCACCTGCTGCTCTCCCAGAAAGGATATGAGTCATACTTTTCAGATCTGCGCGCAATCGTCGTGGATGAGTGGCATGAATTGATGGGCTCCAAGCGTGGTGTTCAGGTGGAGCTCGCCTTGTCGAGACTGAAGTCCGTCGCACCAGGATTAAAGATCTGGGGCATATCGGCCACCATTGGCAACATGGACCAGTCGCTTGACGTGCTGCTGGGGCCGGGCACACAGCCCAAACCCCGTATCATCCGGGCTAACATCGAGAAGCAGGTGGAGGTGTTATCTGTATTTCCGGATAAGTTGGATCGAATGCCTTGGGCAGGACATTTGGGTATTCATTTGCTGCAGAAAGCAGTGGATATTGTTCGATCGGGCAAGAGCACACTCATTTTTACGAATACAAGGTCATTCGCCGAAATCTGGTACCAGAAGATGCTGGAGGTTGCCCCCGAGCTCTCCGGACAGATTGCACTGCATCATGGGTCCATCAGCCAGGACCTTCGGCACTGGGTAGAGGAGCAACTGCATGAAGGCAAACTTAAAGCCGTGGTGTGCACATCCAGTCTTGACCTTGGGGTAGATTTTCGGCCCGTGGAAACCATCATTCAGGTTGGAAGTGCTAAAGGTGTGGCCCGGTTTCTTCAGCGTGCGGGCCGTAGCGGGCACCAGCCAGGGGCCATAAGCCGTATCCACTTTCTGCCTACCCATTCACTGGAACTGATCGAAGCGGCTGCCGTGCGCGATGCCATGCACGCCCATCTTGTCGAAGACCGTATTCCCTATGTTCGCTCATTTGATGTGCTGATACAATACCTGATCACCTTGGCAGTGTCTGACGGCTTCAAGCCCGATGTGATCTGGCCTGAACTCAAACAGACGTTTTCTTATCAGGATATCACCGAAGAAGAATTTCAATGGGTGCTGCGTTTCATCACCACGGGTGGTGAGTCGCTGACGGCATATGACGAATACCGAAAAGTGGACGTCGAAGATGGTATTTATAAAGTGAACAACCGGCGGGTGGCGCTGCGTCACCGCCTATCGATAGGTACCATTGTCGGCGACACGTCCCTGTTGGTGAAATTCCTGAGCGGCAAATACCTCGGCTCTATCGAAGAAGGTTTTATTTCCCGACTGTCTCCCGGCGATACATTTTGGTTTGCAGGCCGTGTGCTCGAGTTTGTAAGAATCAAGGATATGGATGTGCAGGTACGGAAATCGAAAAAGAAGTCCGGGCGAGTTCCATCCTGGCAGGGAGGACGGATGCCACTGTCGTCACAAATGAGTGAAATGATCCGACGCAAGGTACATGAGGCCGCTGAAGGGCAGGAGCGGGATGAAGAAATGAAGTTTCTGCGACCACTGATGGACCTGCAGGCCCTGAGGTCGCACCTGCCGCGTATGAACGAACTGTTGATCGAGTACTTCCATACCGACGAAGGGTATCATGTCGTGATGTTTCCGTTTGAAGGCCGGCTGGTTCACGAAGGCCTCGCGTCGCTGGTGGCGTATCGCATCTCACAGATCAAACCTATTACCTTTTCGATGGCCATGAATGACTATGGCTTTGAGTTGCTGTCCGATCAGGAGATACCCTTGTATGAAGCCCTGGAAACCGATGTGCTTGGAAGCGATAACCTGCTGAAAGACATTCAGGCCAGCATCAATGCCATAGAAATGGCACGCCGTAAATTCAGGGACATCGCCTCCATTGCGGGATTGGTGTTTAAGGGATTTCCCGGGCAGCGTATCCGCGACCGGCATGTTCAATCGTCGGCACAATTATTTTTTAGCGTATTCAACGACTATGATTCAGGCAACCTGTTGCTCCACCAGGCCTATGAGGAGGTAATGGATTTTCAGTTGGAAGAAGCACGGATGCGGCAAGCGTTGGAGCGCATACGGCACCAGAAAATTGTAGTGCGCGAGCCAGACCGGCCCACACCTTTTGCTTTTCCCATCATGGTCGACAGGTTATCACGCGACAAACTGACCTCCGAGCGGTTGGAAGATCGCGTAAAGCGGATGGTACTGACCTGGTCCGAGGATTAGAAAATAGCGCGGAAGAGGAGGAACAAAGAACCCGACATCAGGATCACTACAGGCAATGTCAGGAACCAGGCAATCAGGATGTTGCGAACGGTATCCGGTTGCAGGTTTTTAACACCCTTGTTGGCGACCATGCTTCCAGCAATGCCCGACGACAGCACGTGTGTGGTGCTTACCGGCAGACCCAGGTAACTGGACATTCCAATGGTGCTTGCGGCAACAAGTTCGGCGCTGGCACCCTGCGCATAGCTGAGGTGTTCTTTGCCGATCTTCTCGCCAATGGTCTTTACGATGCGCTTCCAACCAATCATGGTACCCAATCCCAGGGAAACAGAGATCAGGATAATGACCCAGCCTGGTGAGTAGTCGGTAAGTTTGCGTACGCTCTTCAGATTTTCTTTGAGGATTTTCTTGTCGCTTTCGCTTACCCGGGCTTCCTCTTTCTTCATCAACTCACTGAGGTTGCGGTCCATCACGAGGATGTCTTTGCGTACTTTAAATCTTGCTTCGCGGGGCAGGGCATTCACGCTTCCGATCGAATCCAGCGTCACATGCAGGTCAGCGTTCATCTCCTTGGCCGCTGCCAGTTTTTCCCGGTCGGGCGCCGACAGTGGCGTGGCATCAATCGTTGAAATAACCGATTCAATTCGACTGATAGGTTCACGAAGTTTAGACGTGTCAAAATTGGCATTGAGGGCGAAGAATCCCGGGACGATACCGATAAGTATCAACATGATCAAACCAACGCCTTTCTGACCGTCGTTTTGTCCGTGAAAGAAACTAACGCTGGTACAAGTGAGCAGCAACGTGCCACGGATCCAGGGGGGAGGAGGCGTGTTTTTCTTGGGCTCTTTGAAGAGGTCTTCCCCATAAGGCTTGCCCTTGGTCGTAACACGAATCAAATACATCAGAATGATCGTCAGTGTAAAACCAACCATCGGAGAAATCAGCAGGGATATTCCGATCTCTTCAGCTTTGGTCCAGTTTACTGCAGTGGAGGCGGCATCAGGAAGGAAAGAGTAAGCAATACCTACGCCCAGGATAGAGCCAATTAAGGTGTGGGAACTGGAGCAGGGAATTCCAAGATACCAGGTCAATAAGTTCCAGAATATGGCGCTCAGCAGGAGGGCAGCTACCATACAAATACTATGGGTGATGTTCTGATCCACCAGTGATTCCACCGGCAAAAGATTGACGATACCCATCGCCACCGCAATACCACCATATAGCACCCCCATGGAGTTCATGAATCCAGACCAGATTACGGCTACCCATGGCTTCAACGAATTGGTATAGATCACCGTCGCCACAGCATTCGCTGTATCGTGGAAACCATTTACAAATTCAAAGGAGCAGGCTGCCAGCAGGCAAATGATGAGGAGCGCAGAATAGGCAAAGTCGAGTTCGAACATGGGGTCTTGGAATTACAGGATCAACAGGCTCCCCTGTAAATCCATTTTGGGTGAAAGGTAGTTGGGTGGACGTTATGCCAGGTTAAGCGAATGTTAAGAATTCAGTGGTGGAAAGATAGGACTTATTGCCGTTTTCGGGAAGCAAAATTCGATTGAAAAAGGGCCCCAAAAAGCCCTGAAAACTGTCTTATCTTTCGCTAACCGCATATTCCATTGAAGTCAGAAATTAACATCAACGGCCTCAGGCTTTTACCAGAAAAAGCAGCGTTTTTGGATACTGAAAAGATGCTCATCATCGCTGACCTGCACTTCGGCAAGATCAATCATTTTCGTCAGGCAGGGATGCCGGTACCCGCAGCGGCAAACCGCCACAATGAAGAAACCCTCATCGATCTGATCAACCTAACCCGGCCCGCCCGCGTGGTATTTCTGGGTGACCTCTTTCACAGCCATTACAATGACGAATGGGAAATATTGGGCCAGATCATGACACATTTCGCCGCTGTATCTTTTGAATTGGTCCGGGGCAATCACGACATCATGAGTGAAACCCAATATGTCCGCAAGGGGCTCAAGGTGGTGGATGCCATTGACGCAGGCGTCTTTCTGCTCAGCCACGAACCGATGGCGCACGATGACATTCCGATGGGTCGGATCAATATGGCCGGTCACCTGCATCCCGGTGCCCGCCTTGAGGGACGCGGCCGACAAGGAATTGTGCTGCCCTGCTTCTGGCTTTCGCCAAACCAACTGATCCTCCCGGCATTCGGTTCGTTTACAGGCCTGGCCACCATCCGACCAGGTGCCCAGGACCGCGTTTGGATAATTGTAGAAAGACAGATTATGGAAGTCACCCTCGAGGCACCAAAAAAACAAACCCGTTTGTCACGATGAAGCACATTCTCCTATTGCTGTTCGTAATCACCGCTAAGGTTACCTGTGCACAGGATACCCTTCGCTTGTCATTGCTCTTCACCGGCGACATCATGCAGCATGAGACGCAGATCAATTCTGCTTATGATCAGGCTACGGGCCGCTACAACTACTTCCCGGTATTTCAATACATCAAGCCGGTGTTGTCATCCGCTGACCTCACCATTGGCAACCTGGAGTTTACATTGGGAGGCAAGCCTTACAAAGGATATCCGCAGTTCAGTGCACCGGATGAAATTCTTGAAGCCATTAAGGACGCCGGCTTTGATGCCCTGGTAACCGCCAATAACCACAGTGTCGATCGCTTTCGCAAAGGCTTGGAGCGAACCATCGATCAGCTGGACAGTGCCGGAATACCCCACACCGGCACCTTCAGGGATACGACGGACTGGCTCAATGACTATCCCATGTTGATCGAGGTGAAAGGCTTCCGGCTTTCCTTGCTTAACTATACCTATGGTACCAACGGAATCCGCGTAAGCAAACCCAACATCGTTAACCTCATTGATACAGCCCAGATTCACCGCGACCTGAACAAAGCCCGACAGCAGCAAACAGATGCTATCATTGTCTTCTTGCATTGGGGTTTGGAATATCAGCCGTTGCCTTCACCCGAACAAAAGCGGGTGGCCGAGTTTTGCTTCAAGCATGGGGCCAAACTCGTAATCGGTTCACATCCACACGTGTTACAGCCCATGGAGTGGCGCAAAGAGCAGGATCAGTTCCTGGTTTATTCGCTGGGTAACTTCGTATCGGCTCAGTGGGAACGATATCGCAATGGTGGTGCCATGGCACACATCAATCTGGAAAAAATTATGCGACCTGACGGAAGTGCTCTCGTTCATATCACGGATGCCCGGTATTCTTTGGAGTGGGTGTATCGCGAACCATCGCAGGGTCGCCGGTACTTTGTTGTACCTGTCGGCGCCTATGAAAATGATCCGGCCATTCCAGCACCGGGTTATTCCAAACAGTTGTTTCAGCAATTTATCCAGGACTCGCGCGCCCATTACGGAAAGAACAATGTCAACGTGCCTGAGTGGATCCCCACCAGGCCATGATCAGCGTCGCCCTGTTTTGAACAGGATACCGATGGAAAATTCCATCCCGGTAAAATCAACCTTGGCGTTGGTATAGTCTACCGGTACGGTGGTGATGGAACCTCCAAGGGTGCCTCCGGAGTAAGATCCTGTCAACGGCAAACTGGATTGTCCTGCGATGTAATTTGTTTCGAGCGACAGACCCCATTGTCGCGTCACATCGAATGTCAATTCCATTCCCACGGTATATCCAAAGCCGGGGCTGTTCTTGAATGCGAGTTGCGAGGTTGCCACATCCCACTTTTGATAGGCCATCACGGCACGGTCAAAGTTTCCGTAGTTGAGGTGCTGGTCGAAGGCATAGAAAAAGAATCCACCGCCCTTGATATCGAATTCAACTCCTTTGCCTTTGAACTGAAACACCAGCTCAACCGGTACAAACAGCGTGAAGTTAGGTCCGGTCAATGCGGATTTGCTTTCAAACGGCAGGTCCGTCACATTGAGCCCGGACATCCTGTAGAGAGAAGCTCCGGTTTCAATGGCCATAAACCGATTCAGGTCTACACCAACACCTCGGATGGAAAATGGACTGATGGGTGTGGAGAAGTATCCATTACGAGGCACGAAGTACGAAAAGGATAACCCAACGCTTTGCGCCGACACCACGACCGTGGAGAGCGAAAGGAGAACACCCAGTGTCCATTGCTTCATAGCATCATTTTTGCGCAAGATACCGGTTCTTTTTCCGTTGCAATAATTTGTCCCGCCCGGGTTAAATTCCGGTTTATATTTGTTACTGAACCTACACGACTATGAAAAACCTCTGGCTCTTCGGATTGCTGCTCATTATTTCTTGTCAGACGCGCAACATGCCGGCCGACCTGATCATCAAAGGCGGTAAGATATACACCGTCAATGAAAAACAACCTGAGGTGGAGGCGGTAGCTGTGCGGGGAGATACCATCGTATTTGCCGGTACCATGGCAGATGCTGCGGTGTGGCAAGGGGAGAAGACCGAAGTGATTGACCTGCAGGGGTCAACAATGACACCCGGTTTCATCGAATCCCATGGTCACATCATGGGGCTTGGCTACTTTGAATTAAACCTGGATTTGTCCACGGTGAAAAGCTTCGATGAACTGGTTGAAAAGGTACGGGTCGCGGCAGCCCAGGCTCCTCCTGGCCAATGGATTCTGGGCAACGGATGGCATCAGGATAAATGGGAGGTAAAGCCTGAAAAAATGGTGAAGGGATTCCAGACCCATGAGATGCTGAGCGCAGTATCTCCCAACAACCCAGTGTGGCTGAGACATGCCAGCGGTCATGCAGGATTTGCTAACGCCAAAGCCATGGAGTTAGCAGGGGTGAATCCGTTGAGTAAAGAAGGACTGAACATTGCCGTAGAAGGAGGGGAGATCATCAAAGATAAAATGGGCAACCCAACGGGTATCTTCAATGAGCGCGCCATGGCGTTGGTAACAAAGCATATCCCTGAGAATACGCCTGAACGGGATGCCCAGGCCCTTGAGTTGGCTATGGAGACCTGTGCCCGAAATGGCATCACCAGTTTTCATGATGCCGGGGCTTCACGCTCTGATATTGAGCTCTTTAATCAATTCAATAAAGAGCAGAAGCTGAAGTCCAGGTTATACGTTATGCTCACCGGTCGGGACCGTTCGTTGATTCATGAATGGTACCGCAAAGGACCGGTGGTAGATCCACGGGGAGTGACGGTGCGGTCCATTAAGCTCAACTGCGATGGTGCCCTGGGTTCACGCGGGGCATGGCTGCTGGAGCCATACAGTGACAGTTCCGAAACGTCAGGGATGGCGACCTTGTCCATGGACACTGTATTGGCAACTTCACGCAGCGGACTTACCTATGGATTTCAGGTATGTTCTCATGCTATTGGTGACCGGGCCAATCGGGAGATTCTGGATCGCTATGAAATAGCATTCAATGAAAATCCTGGACATGACCACCGCTATCGCATTGAACACGCGCAACATTTACATCCCAATGATATTCCAAGATTTGGTAAGCTGGGTGTAATACCGGCGATGCAGGCCATTCACCTCTCTTCTGACAGGCCCTGGGCCATAGAGCGCCTTGGTGAAAAGCGTATCAAGGAAGGCGCTTATATGTGGCAGTCTTTGCTGAAGAGCGGAGCTCGGGTAATAAATGGTACCGACGTTCCGGTGGAGCCCATCAGTCCGATTGCGAGTTACTTCGCGTCAGTCACGCGCCAGACCCTGAAGGGAGAGCCTGCCGGTGGATATGAGCCGGAGGAGAAAATGACCCGCGCGCAGGCATTGAAGTCCTATACACTGGATGCCGCTTACGGCGCTTTCGAAGAGCACATCAAGGGATCGATTGAGCCGGGCAAACTAGCTGACTTCACTGTATTTTCTCAGGATATCATGCAGGTACCTGACAGTTCCTTGTTGAAAACAGAAATAGTAATGACTGTTTTGGGAGGAAAGAAAATATATGCCAAAAAATAAGTCCTGCGGGTGGGCAGGACTTTGGGTAAAGTTTTGGTTGGAAAAACTCCTATTTGTGGAGGAATTTGTGTGCCCTTGCCATCAGTGATTTGCGATCGGAGGTGATAGTGGGGTCACTGTAAATTTTGGAAGCAAGTTCTGCGACAACTCCTTTGTTGTATCCGAGTTTGCCGGCAATTTCTTCGCAGAATGCCATTTCACTCTTGAACACCTGTCCGTCGCTCTTCATCAATTGAATCAGGTGATACAAGTTTTCGAACTTCTCGTCTTCAGTAAAGCCCGAGAGATTGCCTATGGGCTTGGGTTTTTCGATCATCGCATTAACCTCTTCGCGGGTGAGTCCATGGGCCTTGCCAATCATGTGAATCGTCTTGGCCTCCTTTTCGCCAATATTATTGTCGCTGGCAGCCAGATTGATTAATACATTGATAGTCTCTTTAATCATATCGCTTATTTTTTCCGAAAATTAGGTCTAGAAACCTTCTAAATCTAAGCAAAAATAGCCTAAATCTTACAACGATTCAAAAAAAATGGTTACTTGAACCCGCTCCGTGCAACCTTGGGCGCAGAGCACGGTCATTGACCCAAAACACGGAAAGAAATGAAAAGTGCATGGATTATTCTGCTGGCTGGATTTGTTTCCCTGGCCGCCGTTGCTCAGCAAAGTGAGGTACGCACACCGGGCTCATTCCGGGGCGTGAAATCCTCCGAAGCCATCGATGTGTACCTGAAAAAGGGAGACAAGGAGAGTGTGAAAGTTGAAATCACAGGAGGTCAGCTTTCGGAGGTGATCACAGAAATATCAGGTGGGTACTTGCGTATCCACATGCGCGAAAGCAACGGCTGGGGACGTAATAAGCGCGACGTAAAAGTGTATGTCACTTATGTGAATCTTGATAAACTGTCGGCAAGCTCAGCGTCTAACATTTTCTCGGATGGCCCGATTAAATTCACCACCCTGGATATTCATGCCTCGAGTGCAGCCAACATTGAAGTTTCCATTGACGGCGGTGACGTTACGGTACACGCGTCCAGCGCCGGAGACATTAGCCTGGAAGGAAAAGCGAAATCCCTCCGGGCTGATGCGAGCAGTGCTGGCGAAATTGACGCCTATAACCTGGTGGTGGAAGGTGCTGAGGCATCTGCCAGTAGCGCAGGAACGGTAAAGTTGAACGTGTCCACAAGTCTCGAAGCCCATGCCAGCAGCGGCGGAAGTATTCGTTATCGCGGCAATCCCGGCAAAACCAATACCGACTCCAGCAGCGGAGGTTCTGTGAAGCGCTCGAACTGACCGGAAAATTTCCGAAGTTTACCGTATGCTCGACTTCACAGGTGCCGGCACGGATCGCTTCTTCGTTATTCTCGCAGTAATATTCATTCGTTATGTACTGCTGGCATCTATCGCCTATGGACTTTACTACGTGCTGTTCAAGCGCGCGTGGTCGTTCCGGAAGATTCAGTTAAAGTTTCCTGCCGTATCAGACTACCGTCGTGAATTTCTTTACTCAGCAAGTACCTCCCTCATATTTGCGGGCCTCGGATACCTCTTTTTCTTTGGTCCGCTGGCGCGATACACCATGTTGTATCGGGATATTCACGCCTATGGTGTAGGGTACCTGTTGTTTACTGTTGTACTCAGTTTGGTGGTGCACGACACCTACTTTTATTGGGTACACCGTTGGATGCACCGGCCGGGTGTCTATAAGTACCTGCACAAGGTGCATCACTTGTCTACCAACCCTTCGCCCTGGGCTGCGATGGCTTTCCACCCGCTGGAGGCCGTTATAGAGTTTGGAATCGTTGCGATTTTGCCCTTTCTGTTTCCAATCCACCCACTGGCAATCGGACTCTTTTTGCTGATCATGATGGTGTACAATGTATATGGACACCTGGGGTATGAGCTATATCCCAAAGGATTTGCCTCGAGCAGGATAGGTTTGTGGATCAATACTTCTGTGAATCACAACCAGCACCACCAGTACTTCAATGGTAACTACGGGCTCTACTTTCTTTGGTGGGATCGATGGATGGGTACTTTGCGCGAAGACTATTCCAAAGAGTTTGATGCCGTAAAGACCAGAATCAGGACTCAGGAAACTCCCTTGTCCTGACGTCGGGCGTCATATCGCCTGAATCCTTCCTGAGCAATCCAAAGTCCGATGCAGGCGGTGACAAATCCACCCAGGATATCTGTGAAGTTGTGTACCCCAAGGATTATGCGTGACGACATCATCAGCAATGCCCAGAGGATGGATAGCAGGATAGCGGGTGGTGTTCTGAAAAGTATAAGGGAGAAACCCAGGGCGGCTGCAGATACTTCGGTGGTATGCCCTGAGGGGAAGGAATTGCTGCCACCCTTGCTCCACTGGGCAATCCGGCTGTCAACCTCATAGGGCCGGGGCTCTTTGATGGTGCGCTTGATCACTGCCGAGATCGTGCCACCCAGTCCAACGCTAAGCAGGATGATCAGTCCGTTGCGCACAAATTCTTTGCGTTTCCGCGTAATACCTATCGCCACGAAGACTGCCGGGATGCCGAGGCTGATAAAACTGATGGTGTCGGATATCCATTGAAAGAAACGGATGGAGTCAGTGGATTGAATGTCCTGCCAACGGGCAATGATATCCTGCTCAATCAGTTTAAAAGGAGAAATGCGAACCCAGGCCAGTGCGGCCAGCATGAAAATGAGGAACAGTAGTGGCCAGATCGATTTCTTCACGAGGTTTCAAAAGTATGTAATCGGTAGGAGGACAAAAAACGGGGGCAAACCATACAAAACCGCCAATCACGATCGTGCGGGTTGAAGTATAGGTTTAAGACAACCCAACACAATAAAAAACTCACAGATTTTTTTAGAAATAGGGTCAAAAAATACCCTGCTGATTAAAAAAATGGTCTAATTTTGGCGCGAATCTGTTAAAAACCACTACACCTATGGCCTATTTACGTTTTGAGGCACTGCGCAAGCTCAGCGAGCGCCCCTCGGTACCGGTAGCCAGCCCGGGAGCCAAAGTATCCGATTTCTTTGCTGAGAATGTGTTCAGTATGGATCAAATGCGGGCAACGCTGGCACCCGCCCTGTTCAAGAAGGTGGCATCTGCCATCAAGAACCACGAGAAAATTGATGACACAACTGCCGATGCAGTAGCGTCAGCGGCGAAGACCTGGGCACTGAGCAAAGGTGCCACGCATTTTACCCACTGGTTCCAACCTATGACCGGAGGTACTGCCGAAAAGCATGACAGTTTCTTCGATGCCCTGGCTGGCATTGACAAGTTTAAAGGCAGCGAGCTGGTGCAGCAGGAGCCTGATGCCTCATCGTTCCCCAGTGGTGGTATCCGCAGCACGTTTGAAGCCCGAGGTTACACGGCCTGGGACCCAACCTCTCCGATGTTTCTCTATGGAAAGACCCTGTGTATCCCGACGGTGTTTGTGTCATACACCGGCGAAACATTGGACATGAAGTCACCGTTGTTGAAGGCCCTGAAGGCGGTGAATATTTCCGCCACCCGCGTTTGCCAGTTGTTCGATAAAGACATTCAGAGTGTAGTGGCTTCGCTCGGTTCTGAGCAGGAGTATTTTGTGGTGGATGAAGCCATGTACATGGCGCGCCCTGACCTCGTTATGGCCGGGCGTACTGTATTTGGTCATGCGCCCGCCCGCGGTCAGCAGATGGAAGATCACTACTTCGGCTCAATTCCGGGCCGGGTATATGACTTCATGAAGGAGTTTGAATTTGAAAGCTGGAAGTTGGGTATTCCTGTTCGTACCCGTCATAATGAGGTGGCTCCCTGTCAGTTTGAAGTGGCTCCGCTTTTTGAAGAAGTAAACGTAGCCAACGACCACAACCAGTTGATGATGGATGTGATGGGTCGTGTGGCTGAAAAGCATAACCTGAAAGTGTTGTTTCATGAGAAGCCGTTCGCCGGCCTCAACGGTAGTGGAAAGCACAACAACTGGTCGCTGATTACAGACACCGGCATCAACCTGTATGCTCCGTCCAGCAGCGCCCGCGACAACCTCCTGTTCCTGACCTTCTTTGTCACGACAGTGAAGGCGGTACACGAATATGCCGACTTGCTGCGTGCCAGCATCGCGACTGCCGCTAACGATTTCCGCCTGGGTGCCAATGAAGCTCCTCCCGCCATCATGTCGGTGTTTATCGGCAGCCAGATGTCAGCCGTGTTGGATGAATTGGAAAAGAAAGGCAATGTGAAGATTGAGAAGGGTGACAACATGTACATGAAACTCGGTATCGATCAGATTCCGGAGATCATCCTGGATGCTACAGACCGCAACCGCACTTCACCATTCGCCTTCACAGGCAACAAGTTTGAATTCCGTGCCGTGGGTGCCAGCGACAATTGTGCAGTGCCGATGACGGTGTTGAACCTGATTGTGGCTGAGCAATTGGATCGCTTCAATGAGGCCGTTAACAAGGAGATCGAAAAGGGTGCCGAAAAGCGCCTGGCCATCGTGACGGTACTTCGCAAGTACATCAAGGAATCACGTAACATCCGCTTTGAAGGGGATGGATATTCTGATGAATGGGTGAAAGAAGCGGCCAAGCGCGGACTGAAGAACATCAAGAACATGCCCCGGGCCATTGAGGCTTACTTGTCCAAAGATTCCATTCAATTGTTTGAGAAGCACGGTGTATTAAGCCACAAGGAACTGGAAGCTCGTAATGAGATCCGCCTGGAGGCTTACATCAAGAAAGTGCAGATCGAAGCCCGTGTGATTGGTGACCTCGCCATGAACCACATTATCCCCACCGCCATTCAGTATCAAAACAAGTTGATTCAGAATGCAAACGGATTGAAGGGATTGGGAGTTGATAATAAGGCAGTGGTGCAGACCATCAAGGAAATCTCCGGCCATATTGATACCATCAAGAACGGCGTTCGTTCAATGGTAGAAGAGCGGAAACGCATCAACAAGATCGCAGATACGCACAAGCGTGCCTACGCCTATTGTGATGATGTAAAGGAGAAGTATTTCGATACCATTCGGGATGCGGTAGATAAACTGGAATTGCTGGTGGACGATGAGGATTGGCCATTGGCAAAATACCGTGAAATGTTATTCCTCCGATAATTACCTGTAACCTAAACCGAAAGGGTGGCTTCGAAAGAGGTCACCTTTTTTATTTAGCTTAGCAAAAAATAAAACTGCATGAAGAAGTCGCTGTTCCTGTTCTTAGTTCTTATCATCACCAATTCGATTGCTCAGAAGAAACCTGTAGCGGAAATTACCAAACTGGTTACCAGACCCCAGGTGGAGGCACCCCTCACATTCTTGTCAGCTGATGAGATGCGGGGACGGGACACGGGATCCCGGGAATTGGATATTGCTGCCAATTATATTGCCTCTGTATTCCGGCAGTTGGGACTTAAGGAACTGGCCGGAGCTCCGGGTTATTCACAGCCCGTATCATTGGTTAAAGCGGTGCCAGTGGCTTCAGCGACCCTGCGGTTTGGGAGTGAATCGCTGACGTTTAAGGATCAATTTATCGTTGTGGATGGTGCGCGCTCGAGTTGGTCCGGTGAATGTGTTTACGTAGGATATGGCACCCCGGAAGAAATGCCTGCAGATATCAAGGGAAAGATGGTGTTATCGCTGGCTGGTAGCAAAGAGGCAGGCAATGCACAATCAATATTCAGCGCTTCTTCGGAGAAATTTAAGCGGGTGAAGGCAGCTGGCGGTGCAGGTCTGATTGAGTTTTTTGTTACGACTCCTTTTCCTTGGCCATCGCTGGTGAGTTTCTTCACCGGAAATCCGCGTACTACCGTTAAGAAGGATGGCGCTGAAATACCCCGGATCTGGATGAAGGAAGTTGATCTCGCGGGGTTCAAGGAGATTAAGGAAAAGAAGACCGGAACCGTGAGTGTTACCGTTGATCGCCCTGACGCAACATCAATCCCGTCCCGAAATATCGTGGGGGTAGTTGAAGGAACAGACCCTGTTTTGAAGCAGGAGTATTTGGTCGTTTCTGCGCACTACGATCACGTGGGGGTTGGTGCCAAGAAGGCAAATGATTCCATTTACAATGGTGCCCGAGACAATGCGCTGGGCACCGTGGCGATGATGACAGCGGCAAAGTACTTTGCGCAGTTTCCGGCCAAACGTTCGATTATTTTTATGGCCCTTACCGGTGAGGAAAAGGGACTACTGGGTAGCGCCTGGTATGCTGAGCACCCGCTCATTCCTTTGAATCAGACTGTCTTTAATATGGATTGCGATGGCGCCGGCTACAACGACAAGTCGGTGGTGACGATTATTGGGCTGGAGCGAACTTCAGCAGAAGCTAATATCGCCAAGGCCTGTGAAGCCTTCGGTCTGAAGGCTACGAAAGACCCGGTGCCAGAGCAGAACCTGTATGAGCGTTCTGATAACTATAACTTTGCGGTGAAGGGCGTGCCGGCGATTGACTTTGCGCCGGGGGTAAAGGCGTTTGACGCGGAATTGATGAAATACTATCACCAGCCTGCCGACGAAGTTGGCTCTCTGGACTTCGAATATCTCGTGCTCTTTTACAGGGCCTTTGTCTATGCCAATCAACTGATTGCTAACGGTGCCCAGGCCCCGTTCTGGAAACCAGGTGACAAGTTTGAGCCGACCGGTAAGGCGTTATATAAGAAATAAGTCTACAAGAACGACCGCAGGGAAGCCTCTTCCAGGTCAAGTTCGTATTCTATTTTTCTCAGGACCTCGTCGGAAAATTGATTTTTCCGACGCATGGTTTTGATTTGCTGCCGCTCAAAGTTGATCAGCTGAAGTTGAAGTTTGTTGAATTCGCGAAACACATCTTCTGAATGCCTGGTAAGGTCAGCCGTCAGCATGCGCCGGTTGACGTGGTCGGTGCGTTTCTCGTATTTGGTTTTCAGGTGATGCAAGGCGTCACGGGTGGCATCTTCCTGGGCGTAGTTGGATTCAATGAATTCAATGGCCTGGTAGCTGAGGTGGAGGCGCAGGTTCTTTTCTTCTCCACCGACATTATCAATATCGGGAAGATTTGCGAGGCGTATCACCAACGGCAATGTCATCCCCTGAACCACCAGGGTCATCAGGATTACACAAAATGTAATGAAGAGGATCGTATTGCGAAATGGAAATGCAGTGCCATTGGTGAGGGTGAGGGGTAGTGCCAGTGCCGAGGCGAGTGACACCACACCACGCATGCCGCTCCAGCCACTAATTACGACTGCTTTCCAGCTGGGACGTGTTTCGCGCTTGCGCACCTGTGGAAAGAGATGAGGAAGGTATGCGCCGGGAAAAATCCAGATCATTCGGATGACCATAACCAACAGGCTGATCAGAAGTCCGAAGTAGATCTCCTGTTTAAGTGTGAATCCATCGAGGTCGTCGAGAATGAGTGGCAGTTGCAGGCCAATCAACACAAAAACTACACCGTTGAGAATAAAGACCAGCGTCTCCCAGACATTGATGGCTTGAATGCGGGTTTGATAGTTAAAGATTTCGTCAGCGCGCCAGGAGAGGAAGAGTCCTGCACTTACCACCGACAGTACACCCGAGAAGTGAAAGTATTCAGCCGCGAGATAGCAGAAGTAAGGTGAAATCAGGGTGATGGCGGTATCCACACTGGGGGTTGTCGGAAGAAAACGGTGGATGACATACAAAATGTTGGCAATGGCGAGTCCGATTACGACACCCATGACAGACACCAAAGCAAACTGCCCGGTGGCATGGCCGAATGAGAAGGCACCCGTAATGACGGCGGCGATGGCAAACCGGTAAATGATTAAGCTGGATGCATCATTGATAAGACTTTCGCCTTCGAGGATAATCGAAAGGCGTTTGGGTACGGTCAATCCCTTCATGACCGAGGTGGCGGCGACGGCATCGGGAGGGGAAATAATTCCACCGAGCAGAAATCCGAGTGCCAGGGTAAAGCCCGGGATCAGGTGCACGGAGAAGTAGGCGACCACGGTGGAGGTGAAAATCACCAGCCCAAAGGCAAGCAGGAAGATTGATCGTTTCCATTTCCAGAAGTCATTCCATGAAGTCGACCAGGCGGCAGCATACAGCAGGGGCGGAAGGAAAATGAAGAACACGATGTCCGGGTCCATCTCCATGGCAGGCATGCCGGGCACCGCGCCGATGATCAGCCCTGCAATCACCAGCAGGATCGGATAGGAGATCTTGATTTTTTCTGAAACGATATAGAGCAGGAATACGCCGAAGAGGAGAAGGACAAATACAATCAGTTGTTCAGTCATGCACTAAAGATAGGTTGTCCGATAATAAACCCGAAGGGCCGGAAAAAGTTCCTGGTGAAGAAAAACCTTACTTACCGGAAGCTTTAAGGAATTCAACAATGGCCTGTCGGATCAACTGCGGATGCGACCAGGGTACAAAGTGATTCATGTCTTCCACCATCATCAGTTTTACCGGAGCGTTCGTGA
Source organism: Cyclobacteriaceae bacterium (assembly GCA_044223085.1). Lineage (GTDB taxonomy): Bacteria > Bacteroidota > Bacteroidia > Cytophagales > Cyclobacteriaceae > ELB16-189. The sequence continues at coordinate 43,190 of JBGAMI010000005.1, read as the reverse complement.
TCATCCGCTGGGCAAAAGTGGCGTTGGCCCAGGGCACGAGCACATCTTTCTTACCCTGAATCACGGTCGTACGGGCGGTAATGCGTGGCCACAGGGGAAGCATCTGTTCCAGTTCAGGTTTGAGGTGATAGATTTCGTCGTTGGAGGCGCGCAGGGAGCGGGGCAGTAGCCATTTAAGAAACGGGGTCGCCAGTGGACCGCGAAACCACTCGTTGGGTTCGAGGCTTGGGTCAATGCTGGGTGCAACGAGGATCAGGCCGTCGACCAATTGAGGGAAATCCATGGCCATGCGGGCTACGAGTGGTCCTCCCAGGGAATGTCCTACGAGAATGATGGGACGTTGTCCTTTGTGTTTCTCCAGCAATGGACGAAGGCACGCTGCTTGCCGACTCAAAGATGGCTCGGCCATGCCAAAATTTGAATACCCAAATCCGGGCCTGTCAATAGTGGCCAATTGAGCAACCTTGAGCAATGAGGTATCGGCGAGAAAATCGATGAAGGCACTGAGGGACCCTGGTGAACCATGGACAAAAAGAACGAGCGGCAATGTTGAATCACCCGCGATTACGTAATGGATGTTGCGACTTTCAATTCGGTATTGATGTAATGTTCCTTTGTGGGGCTTGTTGCTGAAGTAGGTATCAATTTCCGATTTACTCATCCGGAATTGCATACAACTGTCCAGCAGCGCCAGGCAAACAACCAGCACCAGCATAGCTACCAGTCCGGATCGCAACCATTTTATGCGATCCATGGCCATCAGCGGTTGAGGATTTTCTTGAATTGAGCCGGATTGTTTAGTACCGCGATGGCTTTACGTATCTCCTCGTCGTATTTCAGGGATACTTCAACAGGCCCGCGCTCAAGGTAATAGCGGGAGGCTATCTGTTCTTCCAGCAATCGCTTCACCTGATCCTTATATATCATCAGGTCATTTTTTCTGCTGTTGGACAACCTTTGCTCCAACTGTTGGATGCTCGGCTTGAGTTGGTCGTATAGTTGTTCTTTCTTGGCTGCTTTGGTCAGGAGTGCCAGGCGACGTTCCATGTCGGTCTGATAGGCTAGTTCTTTGTTTTTCATCCACGACACAAATTCATTGTATTCGGGGTCTGTCAGGCTAAACGTTCTGGCGTCAGCAATTTTAGGATGTTTGTACGCATACTCCGTTCCATAATCG
>JBGAMI010000005.1:0-41953 GCA_044223085.1 Cyclobacteriaceae bacterium | reverse complement strand
TATAACAGGTGCTGCTGGTGTAATGGTAAGTGGCACATCAGGTTCAATGCCACCGCCATCGTATACTGTTCTGCCATGGCTCGTTTTGAATGCGCGCTTCACACTATCGGGTACGGAAGCGACACTTCCATCGGACCGTCGGTGGCTGTAGTCGAGTACCTGTATACACCTGCCGGTAGGGGTGTAGTACTTGGCAACGGTAATCTTTACCAGCGCCTTGTGGGGCAATAGACTTTCTGTTTGTACAAGGCCCTTGCCATACGATCGTTCTCCAATAATCACCGCTCGGTCATAATCCTGTAAGGTGCCGGCAACAATCTCGGAGGCAGAAGCGCTGCCCCTGTTAATCAGCACAGCAACGGGTAATTCAGTATCAATTGGGTTTAGTTCCGTGCGATAGATCCGGTTGTTCTCCGGAATCTTACCGCGGGTAGTTACTACCAGGGAATCCTTTGGCAGGAATAAATTGCATATCCCCACGGCTTCATTGAGTAATCCGCCCGGGTTGCCTCGAAGGTCCAGAATGATGGACGTGGCACCCGATTTTTTCAGGTTAACGACTGCGGTGGCTACTTCTTTGGCTGCCTCACCCGTGAATTCCGTGAGTTGAACATAACCTGTTTTGTCAGTCATCATGCCATAGTAAGGCACATTGCTGATTTTGATTTTTTCTCGTTTGAATGTCAGGGTGATGGGCTTGGGATTGCCAAACCGGCTAACAGTGACGCTCACTTCGGTGCCTACCTGACCACGCATCAATTGGTTGGCCTGATCAGTGGTTCGCTTCGACAGGTCGATGCCGTCAATCTGCAATACTTCATCGCCGATCTTCAGTCCCTTTTGGCTTGCTGTGAATTTGTCATAGACCATCGTGACGACCATGCGTTTGCCAAAATTCTGGGTCACCGCACCGATACCACCGTATTCACCGGTGTTCATCCTGCGATAGTCTTCAACTTCGTTGTCTGCGATGTAGTTCGTGTACGGATCCAAAGAGTTGAGCATCGCATCGATGCCGGTGCGTGACAAATCATTGGGATTGAGGTCGTCCACATAAACCCGGTTTACTTCACGAAACAAGGCGGAGTAAGTCTCCAGGCTGCGTATGAATTCAAAGTACCGGTCCGCAGGCGGCGTGAAGGCAGCGAGCAGTAAGGCCATGCCCAGGAGGGCTACTGCCAGTTTTCTGGTGTGAGGTCGGGACATGTTGCTATAACGCAATGAATCTGGCTAAAGTTTGTTCAGGGATCGTCTGCAGGCTAGAATTTGTCCGGAATCTGTATGATGCGGACTACAATTTCATGTGGATCACCATCCTTGTCGACGAGGCTGAATTTGACCATGGGGTTGTCGCGGTTGATGTTGCTTTCCACATTGACCACCTTGTTATCCTGCAGGTGCTTCTGGATGTCGCGTTGAAGAATGGTCAATGCATTGGCGAAGTCGACTTCCAGCGGGCTTGGGTTGTAGGATGACGTTTTCATGGAGGGGTTCTTTATTTTGGATTACCACCGGATCATTGCAGATGCCCAGGTGAAGCCGCTGCCAAAAGCAGCCAGGCACACGAGGTCATTCTCTTTCAATTTTCCTTCCGACCAGGCTTCACTGAGGGCAATGGGTATGGACGCCGCCGTGGTATTTCCATATCGCTGGATATTGTTATAAACCTGGTCATCGCGCAGTTGAAGTTTCTGTTGAACAAACTGACTGATACGCAGGTTGGCCTGGTGAGGCACCAGCAGGTTGATATCCTCTTTCTTGAGGTTGTTGGCAGTAAGGGCTTCGTTAATCACTTCCATAAAGCGCACCACGGCATGCTTGAATACCTGGCTTCCATTCATGACTACCTTGAAATCGGTGGTGTCCAGAATCTGTTCTGGCTGCCTTTGTTCGCGGGGGCGACTGCTGCCAGGATCTTTTACATAAAGTTCTTCTGCAAAGCGCCCGTCTGAATGAAGGTGGGTAGAGAGTACGCCGGGCTTGTCGGAAGCCTGAACGATGGCTGCACCTGCGCCATCTCCAAAGATTACCGCGGTGTTTCGACCGCGATCCGTAACATCCAGTGCGGTGGATTGAATTTCGGCACCCACCACGAGGATGGTTTTATACATACCTGACTTGATGAATGCGTCAGCTGTACTCAATGCATAGATGAATCCGGAGCAGGCATTGCGGATGTCTATTGCGCCAATTCCCTCGAGGCCCAGTTCGCGTTGCAGCAGTACACCGGATCCAGGGAAGAAATAATCCGGCGTGATTGTAGCGAACACGATAAACTCAATGTCTTTGGGTGTCAGTTTGGCTCGCTCCAGGGCCATCCGCGTTGCCTTGGCCGCCATGTTGGCTACGGTATCTTTGGCTGGATCCATCCAACGTCGTTCATTGATACCCGTGCGCTCGATGATCCACGCGTCGCTGGTATCCATAACGGTGGAGAGGTACTGGTTGGTGATGACAGTCTCAGGTACGTGATGACCGAGTGCGGTGATCTTGGAATAGGGCATACAAGGCCGTTAAGTAGAGCGGCCTGCGAATTTAGCAATTTTCCGAATGCCTGTTAGGGCAGAATTCAGACCACCACGTTGACAATTTTGCCCGGCACGACAATCACCTTTTTGGGTGGCTTTCCTTCTGTCCACTTGGCAACCACCTCGGAGGCAAGTACCTGTTTTTCGATCTCCTCGCGGGACAAGTCCAGGGCAAAATTAATCTGTGCCCTTACTTTTCCGTTGATGGAAATGGGATAATTGAATGCGTTTTCTTTCAGGTACTGCTCGTCGTACGCGGGGAATGCAGCTTTCAGAACTGTTTCTGAATGCCCCAGTTTTTCCCAGAGTTCTTCGGCGATGTGCGGTGCAAACGGAGAAAGTGCAATCACGAGTGGCTCGAGGATAGTGCGCTTGTTGCACTTCAGGGAAGTAAGCTCATTCGCACATATCATGAACTCGCTCACGGACGTGTTGAATGAAAAATTCTCTACGTCCTGCTCAATTTTGCGCAGGGTCTTGTGCAAGGTCTTCAGTTCTTCCCGCGTCGGGGCTTCCGCGCTTACCTTGAAATTGCCCTGGGTGTCATGGAAGAGATTCCAGAAGCGACGAAGGAACTTATACACACCGTCAATGCCGTTGGTATTCCAGGGCTTGGATTGTTCCAACGGGCCCAGGAACATTTCATACAACCGCAAGGTGTCTGCGCCATACTTGTCAATGATTTCATCCGGATTTACCACATTGAAATAGGACTTACTCATTTTTTCAATAGCGGAGCCACAGAGGTATTGACCATTCTCCAGTTCGAATTCGGCAGACGCAAAATCTGGTTTCCATTTTTTAAAGCCATCGGTGTCGAGCACCAATCCGTTCACCAGACTGATGTCCACATGTAATTGGTCCACACCTTCAGGATAACGGGAGATCAAGCCTGCTGATGCAAATTTATTAGTACCCCGGATGCGATAAACGAACCTCGAGTCTCCGGTAATTTTACCCTGATTGATAAGTTTCTTAAACGGCTCATCAAAATTCAGATATCCCAGGTCGTGAAGTATCTTGACCCAAAGGCGGGCATACAACAAGTGGGCAACGGCATGTTCAGATCCTCCCACATACACATCCACCTGGTTCCAATAGTCCAAGTGCTTACGATCCGCAAATGCCTGCTTGTTATGTGGATCCATATAACGCAGGAAATACCAGGCCGCCCCGGCATGGGTGGGCATCGTATTGGAGTCACGGCGTTCTGATGAACCAATATGAATCCAGTCCTTCAGGTTTGCAAGCGGACCTTCACCGGATCCGGATGGTTTGAAGTTGTTGGAAGGTGGCAATTCCAAGGGCAATTCACTTTCCTTCATCGGATAGGGGATGTCGTTGCGGAACACCACGGGGAAAGGCTCACCCCAGTACCGTTGACGACTCCAGCCTGCATCGCGCATCTTATAATTGACCTGACGGGTGCCGATGCCTATTTCTTCCAGTTTCTTAATCACAACGGCCTGTGCTTCCTTCATCTTCAGGCCATTGATGAATCCTGAGTTTTCAAGCGTTGCCTCGTAGGTGGGGTTAGCCTCTTCACCATTATAGTATGAGCCGATGATGTTGGTGATTGGCAATTTGAAATGCCTCGCAAACTTATGATCGCGTTCATCTCCACAAGGCACCGCCATAATTGCACCAGTACCGTAGCCGGCCAGCACATACTCGCTGATCCATATCGGTACTTCGCGCTGGTTAATCGGATTGATGGCGTATGCTCCGGTGAAACAGCCCGTGATCTTCTTTACTTCAGCCATTCGGTCGACTTCAGAGCGGCTCTCAACGTATTGTAAGTATTGTTCTACTTCCGGTTGTTGATGCTGACTGGTGATTTGTTTGACCAAATCATGCTCGGGTGCCACCACCATGAAGTCAACGCCAAACAGCGTGTCCGGCCGGGTGGTAAATACCGTCAATGGCTGGTCAACGGATTTTTCACTTTTGATTTTAAAATCGATTCTGGCACCCACGCTCTTACCGATCCAGTTGCGCTGGATTTCCTTCATGGACTCACTGAAGTCGATTTCATCAAGACCTTTTAACAACCGGTCGGCATATTCCGTGATGCGAAGGCTCCATTGCCGCATCTGACGCTTCACCACGGGATGTCCACCCCGGTAGCTCACGCCGTTGATAACTTCGTCGTTGGCCAAAACAGTGCCAAGGGCTTCGCACCAGTTTACATCGGTGTTGGCGAGATAGGCGAGGCGATACTGCATCAGAACCTCTTGTTGCTGACTTTCCTGAAGTGCTTTCCATTCAGCGGCATTGAATTGGGTAGCGCCGTTGGTCAAGCGGTACTTGGTGTTGGGGAATGGATGATTCTTGTTTCCTTCCAGCGCAAAAATCCGAACCAATTCGGAGATGCGTTCCGCCTTTTCTGTGATCCGATTAAACCACGAGTCGAAGATTTGCAAAAAGATCCATTGGGTCCAGCGGTAGTAGTCTGGCTGGCAGGTCTGGACTTCCCGGTCCCAGTCGTAGCTGAAACCGATTTTACCCATCTGCCGCTTAAAATTATTGATGTTCTGTTCGGTAGATACTTTGGGGTCGATGCCGTGTTCAATGGCATACTGTTCGGCAGGCAAACCAAAGGCATCGAAACCCATAGGGTGCAGCACGTTAAAACCTTTGACCCGCTTGAAGCGGGCATAAATGTCGGAGGCTATATAACCGAGGGGGTGGCCCACATGCAGTCCGGCACCGGAGGGGTAAGGGAACATGTCCAGCACGTAGCACTTGGGTCGTGCGGGATCAGTCTCGGTCTTGTACACATTCCGGTCTTTCCAGTTCTGACGCCACTTGTCTTCGATCTGTCGGATTTCTTCTCGGGTATATTCAGCCATGATGCAATAGAAAGCCTGAAAATCTGTTTCAGGCGGCGCAAAAATAAGCATTCCGGTCAAGAAAACGGCTGTCGTGACGAACAGGACTTTCGGTCCACCAGAGCCCATTGACACTTCATCGCGGGCATCCGACAGTCCGGAGACTTGCTTTTTACCAGGCATGATCTGCCATGCACTTTTGTCGTGTTATAGCGCATGAAAAACCTCCTTCTCATTTTTCTCCTCATCCTTTCGTTTGGCGCGACGGGTCAAACGCAGATCAGCGGCACCGTGACGGATGAGCATGGTGAAAAAATTCCCGGTGCTAACATTTCCCTGGAAGGTTTCTATGACGGAGCCAGTTCGGGAATCGATGGCACCTTCAGTTTTACCACACCGGAGCGGGGAACTGCTACGCTGGTGGCATCATTTGTTGGATACCAACGCTTCACCCAGGTGATCTCACTGGAGAAAAAGCCAATCACAGTCGCCATCGTCCTCAGGGAGGAGATCAATCAACTTGATGCGGTCACTATTTCAGCCGGATCGTTTACGGCAGGAGAAGAGAAGCGGCGTACCATTTTGAAGGCAGTTGACATTGCGACTACCGCTGGTGCTACGGCTGACATTGCTGGTGCGCTGAATACATTGCCGGGAACCACCAAGAATGGTGAAAGTGGTCGGTTGTTTGTGCGCGGTGGCGACAGCAATGAAACGCGCACCTTTATCGACGGTATGGCGGTATTCAATGCCTACGGACCTTCGGCGCCCAACACACCCGGACGTGGACGTTTCATGCCCTTCATGTTTAAGGGTACAAGTTTCAGTACAGGTGGTTACAGTGCTGAATATGGTCAGGCACTGTCATCGGCACTCGTGCTGAATTCAAAAGATAAAGCCGAGCTCAATCAAACGGATATCGGGCTGCTCAGTGTGGGTGGCGATGTAGCGCATACCCAGGTGTGGGATCGTTCTTCGGTTTCTGCCAAGATTCAGTACACGAACCTCAAACCTTACTTTGGATTGATTGATCAGCGTGTGGATTGGGTGAGTATGCCCACTTCATTAGAAGGTAGTTCTGCCTTCCGCACCGAAGTAGGTAAAGAGGGACTCCTCAAGGTGTATGGGAATTTCAACCGCTCAAGTTTTTCCCTCAGGAACCACGATGTGGCTGATCCCACCTTAAGCCAAACCATCGACCTGTCCAATACCTATGCTTACGGCAATGCGGCGTACCGGCAATCACTGGGTAAGGAGTGGGTGCTTCGGGGAGGTGTCTCTTACAATTATAACCTGAATGATTATCGTGTCGACCAGGTACCACTTCAGGAAAAGGAGCAGGGCGTCCATGCAAAGGCCGTGGCTGAGCATTCTGTATCGGACAAGGTGGAGGTGCGATTTGGTTCTGAAGTTATTCAGCGAAACTATACGGCCAACAAACAAGACGAAAAAACGGCTGCTGTGCTGACACAGGGATTTGATGAAGTTATCAGTGGTTCATTTGCGGAAGTGGAGGCCTATGCCAACAAACACCTCGTCGCGAAGTCCGGAGTGCGTGCAGAGCTAAACAATCTGACCGGCGGATGGCGCGTTGATCCCAGGATTTCATTGGCCTATCGTCCGGGTAAGAATGGACAATTTTCTTTGGCCTATGGTACCTTCCACCAATCGGCGCAGAATCAGTACCTGCGGATCAACAACAGCCTCCATGCCGAAAGGGCCGAGCATTTCATCTTTAATTATCAGTTGATGTCCAACAACCGGACGTTCCGGATTGAGACGTATTATAAAAAGTATGATCAATTGGTCCGTTTCATCAATGGTGATGCGAATCAGCTCAACAATACCGGGTTTGGGTATGCCAAGGGGATCGAATTATTCTGGCGAGACAACCAGACGATCAGGAATGTTGATTATTGGATTTCCTATTCTTACCTGGATACCGAACGGGACTACCTGAACTTCACGCGATCGGCGATGCCGTCTTTCGCATCCAATCATAATTTCTCATTTGTATACAAACATTTTGTTACTGCAATACGGTCCCAGATTGGTTTTACTTATTCTTACAGCACCGGTCGACCGTATTTCAATCCGAATAATCCCGTTTTCAACGGAGACCGCACACCTTACTATGAAGACCTGAGTCTGAATATTTCATACTTACCCAGGAACTGGCTTATCATTTATACATCCTGTACCAACCTCACGGATCGCAATAATATTTTTGGATATAACTACAGCACCGTCCCGGATGCACAGGGTGTGTATGCCCGTACGCCGATTCGGCAGCCGGCACCACATTTTATCTTTCTCGGTGTATTTATCACCATCTCAAAGAACAAGGGTGTGAATCAATTGCCTAATCTCTAAAATCAACTATATGAAAAAGTATGTTGTCTTAATCTTATTGTGTTTCTGTATGTCAGGTGTGTTTGCCGGAGACGCCAGGTATGAGACTGCCATGAAGCAACAAATCATGGCCATTTACCAGGGGAAGGACATCGCAACCATTCAAACAGCTGTGAACAGCCTTGAACGTATTGCCACAGCTGAAAAGGATAAGTGGGAGCCTTTGTACTATATCGGATTTGGTTATGTAATGATCGCAACCCGTGAACCCAATGGAACTGCCAAGGACCAGTACCTGGACCGTGCGGATGAGGCTGCCGCGAAGGCCCTTGCACTGTCACCCAACAATTCGGAGATCGTAGCCTTGCAGGGCTTTGTTACCATGATTCGGTTGACGGTCGATCCCGCTACCCGTGGTCCCCGAATGTCAGGCCAGGCCATGCAGCTATTTGGTCAGGCTGTTGCACTCAATCCCAATAATCCCCGGGCCCTGGGCCTCATGGCACAGATGCAGGCGGGTACCGCGAAATTCTTCAATGCCCCTATGGATGAGTCCTGTGCAACGGCACGCAAGGCCCTGGAGAAATTCACAACGTCGGAAGATTCTTCCCTGGCGCCCCGATGGGGAAAAGAGATGGTGGAAGAAATGCTCAAGACCTGCCGTTGACCGGCATTGGTTGTGGAGTCTTATCTTTACCCAAAGCCATGAAGACCTATACCCTCAGGGAATATGCTACCGTCGTTGGCGGATCGTTGATCGGTTCCGTCGTGTGCACCTGGTTTACCTGCACGGGCTGCCGCGTGAATCCGGTTCATTACGCCATTGTCGCATCTTTCTCCATGGCCTTGTGGATTTTGCTTTGGATGGGGAATGACTTACTGGTTCATTTTCTGAATGATCGCATCTCGTGGGTAAAATTTCCGATTACCCGTCTGGTTGTTGGGCTGCTGGTAACTATTCTCTATACCAGTTCCGTGGTGTTGATGGTGATCATGATTTGGGAACGCGCTACCGGCGAATCGCTCGGAGACAGTCTTTATATCGTATACTTTTCGCTGATCATTACTTTCCTGATTTCATTGTTTCTTCATGGCCGGGAGTTCTTGCTGCGGTGGCGTGCCGCAGCCATTGAGGCTGAACGGTTTCAGAAGGAAAGTGTAAAGGCTCAATATGAGAGCCTTCGAAATCAGGTCAATCCCCACTTCCTTTTCAATAGCCTCAATGCGCTAACGAACCTGGTATATGAAGATCAGGACAAAGCGGCCCGGTTTATCAAGCAGCTATCTGAAGTTTATCGCTATGTGCTCGAGACCCGCAATCAGGAGGTGGTGACCCTGCAGGAAGAATTGGCGTTTCTGGAGTCTTACTTATATCTGCAACGCATCCGATTCGGACAAAAACTTCAGGTAGAAATTAATTTATCCAATGTAAGCACCCACGTGGCGCCCCTCGCCGTCCAAATGTTGATGGAGAATGCCATCAAGCACACGGTAATTTCCGAACAGGAGCCATTGCACATCAGGGTATTCTGTGAGGGCAGTTGGATAGTGGTTTCGAATAACCTGAACCCCAAAAGTGTGCTTCCGGAAGAGTCGGCCGGAGTAGGACTGGACAATATCCGGAGGCGTTATGCCCATTTAGGACAGCAGGAAGTTTTGGTAGAAAAGAAGGAAAAGGAGTTTGTGGTACGTTTGCCATTAATAACCTGGGATGAAGATCGTAATCATTGAAGACGAGCCTCAGGCAGTCGATCGCATGGATTCATTGCTGCGGCAATGTGCTCCTGAAGCTACCGTAGTAGCCAGGCTGGATACCATCAAGGCATCAGTTGCGTGGATCAAGGCGAATGATCCTGTTGACCTCATCTTAATGGATATCCAATTAGCTGATGGCCTCAGTTTTGAAATATTCAATCAAACCGAAGTTCGATCGCCCATCATTTTCACCACAGCATTCAACGAGTACGCGTTGAAGGCCTTCAAGGTGAATAGTATCGACTATTTGCTGAAACCTATTTCTCCTGAGGATCTTCGTTCGGCCTTGGCCAAGTACAATCACCTGATCGGTGCGGTGCCCGCGCAGAAGATGATGGAAAGCATAGGCAACGCCATGCAAATGTTGACGAAGCGGTATAAGGAACGATTTGTACTTAAGGTGGGAGAGCACCTGAAAACCGTTGAGGTAAAGGACGTCCTTTACTTTTACAGCCAGGAGAAGTTCACCTTTGCCCAAACCGTTGATCAGCGCAAACACATCCTCGACTTTACCCTGGATCAATTGGAAGGGCTCGTGGATCCTTCGGCTTATTTTCGGATCAACCGGAAGTACCTCGTCGGGTTGGCTGCGGTGCAGGATATGATCAGCTACACCAACAGTCGACTGCGGCTTACCCTGCGACACAGTGACGATCCTGAAGTTATTGTCGCCCGCGAACGGGTGCAGGAGTTCCGAGACTGGCTGGATCGCTAGAAGCGATTATATTTGGTGAAATCAACCCCTTGATTTCATATGCAATGTATCAACTGTGGAAATGAGGTAAGTGGAAACTTTTGTGCGCATTGTGCCCAGTCCACAAAGACCCATCGGATAAATTTCAAAGAAGCCTGGCGTGACTTCTGGTCCAGGGTATATGGCTTTGATGGCATGATGCCGCGCACCCTCCGCGACCTGACCGTCAACCCCGGCCTGGTTGGACGTGAATACCTGCGAGGGGTTCGGGTAAAGTACTATGGCCCGGTTGGCTACTTTTTTCTGATGATTACCCTCTATCTTCTGGTGGCCAGTTTACTAAACGTTGACTTTAAGGACCTGATGGGGAAAGGCAAGAATTTTGTGCCTGTTGCCACAGAACAAACCCGGATCTATCAACTCGCCCTGGAGTTTGTTGCTGACAACATTAAGTTGATTGCGTTTATTATTGTTCCTTTTCATGCCATCGCCTCCCGGTACATCTTCTTCCGGCGCAGGGGGCTCAACTTTTTGGAGCATTTGGTCATCCCTTTTTACCTGATGGGTCACGGGTATTGGCTGAGTATCATTTCAGTTACCGTGTATGCCATTACAGGTTCATTATTCTTTAACCTTTGGTTGGTGCTGATCCTGATTCCCTATTATGGTTTTGGCTATGCCTCTTTTTTCCCGGAGGGCGGGAAGGTAAAGTCGTTCTTTAAAGGTATTGGTATATACCTGGGTGGTCAATTGATTATGACGGCTTTCATAACAATGATAGCACTTATCGTGGTGCTTATCCTGACTCAGGTCAGTCCGGAGACATTGAATTTTCTCAAACCGTCCCTGAACCGCTGACAGGCCTGATCTTCCTGAAATAGAAATACAACGGCACGCCCAGCGCCGTGAGGAGTAAACCAAACAACGAGTTGATGATGGGCGTATGACCGTGCAGGTAATTGGTAACGTCATTGTATAATGTCGTGACCAGAAAGAATATGGTAAAGAGAACAAACAGCATGGGGATGATCGGATAGCCCCAGACTTTGTACGGCCTCGGCGTGTGAGGCATTTTGGCCCGGAGGATAAATATCCCTGCAGCGCTGAGTCCATAGAAAAGCCAGCTAACAAATACCAGCATGTCGGTGAGCATGTCAAATGATCCGCTGAGGACAAGCAGACTGGTCCATATGGCGTGAAGGGCCAGGGCATTTCCCGGTGTTTCAAATCTGGGATGAATTTTCCCCACCCATGAAAAGAAGTTTCCCTGACGCGCCATGGCAAAACTCACCCGCGCGGTGGCCAACACATTGCCATTGGTGGTGCCAAATGTGGACACAATCACCAACAAGGCTATGATGCCACCACCAGCAAAACCAAATGCTTTGGATGTTGCTTCCGAAGCCACGAACGGAGAATGCGCCATCTCATCAATGGGCATCATGTAAACATAGGCAAGCGTGATTAAGCCGTAGATCAGTATTGTGAGACAGAGCCCTATGAGCAGGCTGCGCGGTATGTTTCGTTGCGGGTCTTTGATTTCGCCGGCAATAAAGGTGATGTTGTTCCAGCCGTCATAACCCCAGAATGCACCAGAGGTAGCCGCAATGATTGCCAGCATCAGCGGCCAGCCGGCAAAGGTTATGGTGGAGGACGGAGTAAGAATATTGTCCACATTCCCTTTTCCCGATGTAAGGAGTCCAAGAATCAAAAGACCCATGGCTGCCACTTTCAATGCCGTGAAAATCACCTGAATCCTGCCACCGGATTCTGAACTTCGGATGTTCACCCAGGAAAGTAACACGATGACCAGGATGGTCATTCCCTTCACCCCAATGTTTTCAAGCGGATAGATGGTCCCGACGCCGGGCATAAACAGACTCATACCGTGCTCTATCGATTCGGGAAAGCGCGGCAATACATAAAAGTACTCCGTGTAGGTTCCGAGGATGTAAGCAATGGACGCAACGCCTGCGGTGTTGAATACAGCGAATGCAGCCCATCCATACAGAAAGGCGATGAACTCGCCATACATCTTCTGAAAGAACACGTATTGTCCGCCTGTCTCTGGCATCATGGCCGCAACTTCAGCATTGGTGAGTGCACCACACAGGGTGATTAGCCCGCCAAATACCCAAACGGCCACCAGCAGCAGGGGAGAACCCAATTGAGAAGCCATAAGCGCCGGCTTCATGAAAATGGCAGAGCCGATGATGCCACCCACCACCAACGATACCGATGACCATAACCCGAACGTTCTTTTCAGTTCCATGCAGATAGCCTATCAATGAGTCGTGGTACTGTCAATGGGTAGACATAATTTTTTAAATTTAGGAAATCATCCTGATTGTCAGTTAGGAGACACAACGCCGTTCGGGAAACCCCGTTTTTGCACCGTATGAATATAAAAGCAATTCTCTATGGCTTGTGCCGTGTCGTCGCAGCCGTGATCATGGTACAGACCCTCTACTTCAAGTTTACCGCTGCACCAGAATCGGTGTACATCTTTACAGTAGCAGGCATGGAGCCCTGGGGCAGGATTGGTATCGGCGTACTTGAGTTGGTGGCGTCCGTGCTTATCCTCATACCTGCTACGGCTTGGCTGGGTGCAGGCCTTGCGTTGGGGTTAATGGCAGGCGCCATCGGCATGCACCTCACCAAGTTGGGAATCGAAGTGCAGGGCGACCACGGTCAACTCTTTGCGTATGCCCTGACAGTCGCCATTTGCTCGGTGCTCGTGCTGTGGTACAACACGGACAAGATCATCGCCTTTGTGAAAGGCTTTGCGAAGAAGTAACCTACGGCTTGCGCAGCAGTTCTACCAGTTTCTCTGTCTCTGATTCTACCACCGTGCCTTTAAGCATGTTGCGTAGTGCATCAATCTGGTAGTTGGCGATGGTTTGGTTCTTCCTGATTTTGTCCAGCATGTCATTCAGGATATCGATGGCATCAGTACGCGAAGCAATCTCACTGTTAGTAAGGTTGTCCTTTAGGTGTTGAAGGACTGTTATCCGGTTGTCTGTATCAGGTATTACAGCTGTGCGATCGGAGTTCTTCGCGCCAGTAGATTCGAGGCAAGCATTGAATTCCTTCACAATCGCCGTGACATCCTTTTTGGTTAGTTTCTCGCCAGCCAGGTCTTCCTGCACCTTGGGGCAATCGCTGAGGAATTCCTGCATGCTCTTCTTGAAAGTGAGGTTGGGTACTTCCATGGTCCTCCCATCGCGACGTACCAGGTACTGCACATCATACACCATGCTGTTTTGAGCTCTGCCCAGGTATAAGGTTAGAAACCCAGACTGAAGGATCTTCATCATACGATATCCGTACTCAGTCCGGACAGGACCATACCATACATCACCTACCCGCACGGCCTGGAGCTGTACGGCTGTGAATTGTTTTTTTGTTTTCCCTTCAGTGAGTTGCACCCGGTCGATCACATCATATGCCATGATCTTGGCCTTGCCGGTAAGGCTGTCACCCTTGGCGGTAACGACAATATCTGGTGTCTGTGCGAAGCCGGAGAAGCAAGCCAGCAATAGGAGGCAAAAGACTAAACGTGGGAGGGTAGTGCCCATGGTACTCGCAGTTTGTTTCAATTTGCAAGTTTACAGCTATTTCAGGCTTCTTAGTAGGAATTTTTTGTGGTTTGGATGTACTTTGACCCTAATTGAAATACCATGATCGACTATAATCCAAAAGCCTGGGCTTCCCTCATCTCACATTCCTACAGCCGCCATGTGATGCGCACCCTCAGGCCTGTGTTGTTGTTCATGGGCGGATATTCACTGGTATTTTGTTACCTCATTCTGGATGTTTTCCGTCTGCACGAAAAGGATTTTCACAGTACCATCAGCATGCATCAGCTGTTGGGCATCGTGCTGGGTTTGTTCCTGGTGTTTCGCACCAACTCTGCCTATGACCGGTGGTGGGAAGGGCGTAAGCTTTGGGGTAGCCTGGTCAACAATACCCGCAACCTGGCACACAAACTCAATGCGATGTTGCCTGCAAACGATCAGGAGAACCGGTTGTATTTCAGTGCCATGATTTCCAACCTGGTGGTAGCGATCCGTGAACACCTCCGCAACAACGCCCGGTGGAGTGACCTCGAACCCGCCGGCGAGCAATTCGGTGACCACTTTGTTAATGTTACCCACGTTCCCAACCGGGTGTCCAGCATGTTGTACGAACGTGTCAACCGGCTGTACGACCAGAAGATTATCTCAGGTGAGCAACTGATCATGCTGGATCGGGAACTCAAGGAATTCTCAGATGTCCTCGGAGCCTGCGAACGCATTAAGAATACACCGATTCCTTACTCATACTCGATGTACATCAAGAAGTTCATTTTCATTTTCATCATCACCCTTCCTTTTGGCTTTGTCACCCAGCTGGAATACATCACCGTTCCGGTGGTGGTGCTGGTGTCGTACATTCTCCTCAGTGTGGAGTTGATCGCAGAAGAAATTGAAGATCCTTTTGGTAAGGATGTAAATGACCTGCCTACCGACGATCTGTCGAACAAGATCCGCACCAATGTGCGCGAAATCATGCTTCGCTAGTCGGCAATAGATTTATAAATCACATACAGGATCAAACCAAAAATCATGGTCGCGTACATGATCAGGTCAACCCGCACCCATTCGCGGTATTGCTGGTAGAATTCTTTGATTTTCTTGAACATATAACTTTTCACGAAGTTCGCTGTTTTATGTAACTAATGAGTGATAATTTTCGTCAACAGGCAGAGAAATTTGGTTTCATGCGCGTCTCCCTCCTGATTACCCTGGCCCTGACGGCCTTCTTACCGGCCCTGAGCCAGAACAAGTTCACCATCAATGGGTATATCAAGGATGCTTCCAACGGTGAGGCCCTCATCGGCGCAACCGTTTTCATTCAGGAAATAAAGAATGGGGCCACGACCAATGAGTACGGTTTTTATTCCCTCACCTTGCCGGCAGGTACCTACACCACCGACTTCAGCTATGTCGGATTTCAGCGGGTAGAGAAGCAACTCGTTCTTGATAAGAACCTGCAGGTGAATATTGAGCTTGCCCCGGAGGCCGAGCAACTCCAGGAAATAGTGGTGAAGGCCGAAATTGAACAGGCGAGCGTACGCAATGCAGAAATGAGTACCAACAAGCTGGAAATCAAGACGATTCAGCGTGTGCCTATGCTGTTTGGTGAAGCCGACGTGTTGCGCAGCCTGCTTCTTCTGCCCGGAGTAAGCACCGTGGGGGAAGGCGCATCGGGTTTTAATGTACGGGGTGGAAGTGTCGGACAAAACCTTATCCTGCTCGATGAGGCACCCGTTTACAATTCGTCCCACTTGTTCGGATTTTTCTCAGTTTTCAACCCGGATGCTGTAAAGGATACCAAGTTGTTTAAGGGGGCTGTCCCGGCCCGGTATGGTGGAAGAATTGCCTCCATCCTGGATGTGAGGATGAAGGATGGTAACAGCAAGAAACTGGAGGCCAGTGGAGGAATCGGTTCTGTATTCAGCCGATTGGCCGTAGAGGGTCCCCTCATTAAGGACAAGGCGTCATTTATCATTGCAGCCCGTCGATCTTACGCGGATATCCTTGCTCGGCCATTCGTGCAGTTGCTGAAAGACGGCGGTGCCCTCAACTTTTACGACCTCACCCTGAAGACCAACTACAACATCAACCGGAAAAATAAACTATTCCTGTCCGGATACTTTGGCCGCGATGTATTTAAGTTCGACAAGGTACAGGGCTTCAATTGGGGTAATGCCACCGCTACCTTGCGTTGGAACCACCTCTTCAACGAGCGACTTTTCTCAAACGCCACACTGGTGTATAGCAATTACGATTATGCGCTTCAGTTTGGTAAAGACGACCGGAACAGCTTTAAGTGGAATTCAGCGATTTCTAACCTCATTTTCAAACCACAGTTCACCTACTTCATCAGCAGCAGCAACGAACTCAACTTCGGAGGCGACCTGACCTATTACACCTTCGAGCCAGCCAATGCGGTGGGTGTTACCAACGGCAAGGCGGTAGACATCAGTCTGGACAAAAAGTACAACCTGGAGACGGCCCTTCACATCGGCAACAGCCAGAAGGTGTCCGATCACTTTTCGCTGGACTATGGTGTACGCTATTCCCACTTTCAATACCTCGGTCCGGGCACCGTCTACTCCTATAATGACACCATCCCGGGCTTCCGGAAAACGGTGACCGGCAGTAAGACTTATGGCAGCGGAGAGACCATTGCCTCCTACGGAAACATGGAGCCGCGACTTTCCTTCCGGCTTCAGGCTACGCCCAGCAGTTCAGTGAAAGGCAGTTACAACCGGATGGCCCAATACCTCCACCTGATCAGCAACACAACAGCTTCAAACCCCCTTGACGTGGCTAACCTCAACCTACTACCATCAAGTCTACTGACCTGTCCAGTCCGCTTCGTGAGGGATACCTGCGATACACCCAGAACCAGATTGATTACATCGATGCCAATCGTTACTCGAAGGTGATTTGCTGGTAGGAAAGGGAAGGGCTTACGGTATTGAATTTTATATACAGAAGAAAACCGGCCGCCTGAATGGCTGGGTAAGTTATACACTGGGCCGTTCGGAACTGAAGGTAGATGGCATCAACCGGAATGACTGGTATGAAACCCGTTTCAACCAAACGCACAACCTCAAGGTGGCGGCATTCTATGACATCAACAAGCGCTGGTCCGTATCAGGTAACTTCATCTTTACTTCGGGTACACCCACTACATTTCCAACGTCCCGTTACATTCAGCAGGGCATCCTCATTCCTTACAATGTAAACGACACACGCAACAACGTGCATATACCCGACTATCACCGCTTGGATATTTCCTTCCGCCTGGAAGGGAAGCAGACCCGGCAAGAAAGAACTCTGACTACTGGGTATTTTCTTTCATAATGTGTATGCCAGAAAGAATCCATTCTCCATCTACTTCTCTGAAGACCTGAAGAACCTTCCTTCGGGCGTACCACTGCCATCACAGGCTACGCAGATATCCATCATTGGATCCATTGTTCCTTCAATCTCTTACAATTTCAAATTCTGAAGGCATGAAAAAGACATTGAATACAATCGCGATACTGGCCGGCATTTTGGTTCTGCTCTTCTCTTGTGAAACAAGGATATCTCCCACATTGGAAAGTGCCCCGGCCTTGCTGGTGGTAGATGCGTGGATCAACAATAAATCCGTGCCCCAGGAAATTATCCTCACCAGAAGTCAGCCTTATTTTGAAAACCAATATCCACCGGCCGTTAAGGGTGCTGTGGTTCAGGTTACCGACAACAATGGGAAAGTATTCGCTTTCGCGGAAGACAATACAAAGGCAGGACACTACATCTGGAAGGGCCTGCCCGGTGAGAGCCTTGGCAACGTCGGACAATCCTACCAGTTGCAGGTGTTAGTGGGCGGAGAAACCTTCACGGCCGTGTCAAAGATGGGGCGCGTTCCAGCCATCGATAGTATTGTCTTCTCCCGCGAGAAGCGTATTGGTTCCACCGATACTCTTACCCTCGCTGAGTTCTATGCCACAGACCCGAAAGGGCCCGGAGATGCGTATTGGATCAGGGCTTACAAGAATGGCAGTGCCCTGGATAAACCCAGTGAAATCAATGTTGCCTTTGATGCAGGGTTCTCTCCAGGTGGTGAAACTGATGGTGTTGTCTTCATCACACCGATACGGCGGGCCATCAACCCTAACCGTACGGATAGCAACAACAGGGTGCTATCGCCCTATGATCCGGGTGACTCCGTGAATGTGCAAATTCACTCAATCACGCTGGCTGCCTTTAACTACCTCAATGAGGTGGCCGTGCAAACCGACCGACCCGGTGGATTTCAGGAGCTCTTCGCGGCGCCTTTGGCAAATGTGTCGACCAATGTGAAGAACACGAATCCCAATGGTAGCGCGGTAGTCGGATTCTTTAATGTTTCTGCTGTTTCTTCAGCCGGAAAGAAATACAAGAAGAAGTAGACAGCACCCAAACGCGGTGATTTTGGGGCCGGAAGTTTTATTTTGGGCCGGGTTATAGTAGTTTTCAATCCTAAACCCTGCGCATGCCTTTACTCCGGAGCGGACTCATTCTCTTCATTTGTTGTGTTTCTCTTTCGGTACTTGCGCAGGAGTCGGTAATCCAGGAGACGAATGCACCCGGAATCAAATGGCAGCAACTCAATGCGCCTCACTTCCGCCTCCTGTTTCCGGCAGGCTACGAAGCACAGGCGCAGCGTGTAGCCAATACCCTCGAGACTATTCGGGAGCCAGAAGCCAGGTCGATGGGGAAAGCCCCTAAAAAGATAACCATCGTACTTCAGAATCAGTCCGCACTGTCCAACGGCTTTGTGACTGTGGCGCCCCGCCGGTCCGAGTTCTACACCATGCCGTCGCAGAATTACAACTTCGCAGGTACCAATGACTGGCTCAACCTCCTGGCATCGCATGAGTACCGCCACATGGTCCAGTTTGAACGCAGCAAGACCGGCTTCACCAAATTAGTGTCGTGGGTCTTTGGCCAACAGGCCTATGCAGGACTTGCATTTGCGGCCGCCCCGCAGTGGTTCTGGGAAGGTGATGCCGTAGCAACAGAGACGGCATTTACACCGAGTGGTCGCGGCAGGATTCCAAATTTCGATCTGGTGTTCAGAACCAATATCCTGGAGGGCAGAACCTTCAATTACAGTAAACAATACCTGCGGTCGTACAAACACAATATCCCGAATCACTACGTGCTGGGGTATAACATGATTTCTTATTTGCGGAAGAAGACCGGTGATCCGCTGATCTGGGATAAGGTGACACACCGCGCATGGGGTGTTCCTTTTATTCCTTTTGCGTTCTCCAACGCCATTAAAAACAAAACCGGAATGCATGTGTCGGCGCTTTATCGCGAAATGGCTGCTGAACGAAAGAAAGACTATGAACAGGCATTGGCTGGTGTTGATTTAACAAGTTTCGAAACAGTGTCCCAGCGGCGTAACAATGCCTACACTGACTACTTCTATCCCCAACCGATGGACAACAACCGCGTGTTGGTGACCAAGTCAGGCATTGGGGACATTGAAACCCTGGTAGTGCTTGGTCCTGATGGGAAAGAAGATGATAAATACGTGCAGGGACCGGTCAATGAAACGGGTATGCTCTCGGTAGCTAACCAGCGCGTAGTATGGAACGAGTACCGTTTTGATCCGCGGTGGTTAGTGCACACGTACGCCATCGTGAAAGGATACGATTTCAAGAACCGGCAGGAGCGGGTGATTTCTTCGCATACCCGGTATGCTGGCGCAGCCTTGTCTCCGGACGGGGAACGAGTGGCGACTGTCGAGTCTACCCATGATTACCTCAACCGCATGGTGATCCTGGACTATATGAGTGGCAAGGTTCTGGTCGAACTCCCTAATCCGGAAAATGATCTCTTATCGATGCCCAAATGGTCTGCAGATGGTAAGTCGCTGGTAGTGTTGCGCACATCAGCAGCCGGACGAACCATTTCACGCATTGACGCCACAACGGGTGCTTCCGAAAACCTGATTGCCATAGGCAGTGAAAACGTGGGCTACCCGGTACTGTTTGATCACTATTTGCTATTCAACTCCCCGGTGTCGGGTATTGATAATATCTACGCACTGGATCTGCAATCCGGTGAACGCTATCAGGTTACTTCTGCAAAGTACGGCGCCTACAATCCTGCCGTATCCCCGGATGGAAAGACACTGTATTACAACAATCAGGCAAAAGACGGGATGGATGTGGTGCGTACGGAATTCAACCCATCGGCGTGGAAGAAGTTTACAACGCCTGCACCATCGGCCAACAATATGTACGATCACCTGGTGGAGCAGGAGGGGAACCCTGCCGTATTCTCGCAGGTCGGAAAGGAACAATTCCCGGTAACCCGGTACCATCGGGCACAAGGGATGATTAACCCGCACAGCTGGGGACCGTATTTTATTAACTCACTTACACAGGCCCAGGTAGGCATCGCGTCCAATGATATCCTCAGCACGACGGCCATCAATGCAGGATATATTTATGATATCAACGAACGCAACGGCGCATGGAAAGCCAAGGTGAGCTATCAGGGTTTTCTGCCCATTATTGATTTCAGTTACGCCCAAACATCGCGATCAGTGAACGAGGGCAACTACACATTCTACCGAATTGATACCCTGCAAAAGGCGCCGGTCAAGTTGGATACGATAGCTTCTCAAAAGAACATGACTTTTCACTGGAACGAGAAGACCATTGAAACCGGACTTCGGCTTCCCTTGCTCACCACCACTTCAAAATTTATTGGCAGTGTTACCCTCGGCAATATGATCGGGTATTCTCAAATCAGTGGGTTCACGAATTCAGTGAGCAACAGCCGTATTGTGCCTGCCTTTGAGCGCAGCGGGCCCAAGTCAGCACCAACGGTATCCACCAAAGATGGGGCTTACTTCTTCCGCGATTATGCCGATAACGGCAACCTGATCTACAACCACTTCAGTGTGACAGCGTACCGGGTGTTGAAACAAAGCCGCAGGGATATCAACAGCAAGTGGGGACAAGGTGTATTCATTGATTACTTCAACACCCCGTATGGTGGAAACTTTAATGGCGGGCAGTTCTCTTTTTATGGTTTGTCCTATTTTCCGGGTTTATTCAAGCATCATTCCATTTGGGGTTACTGGGCCTATCAACACAGCGTGATCAAGGCGGGAACCCTTAATCAGAATGGGGTGAAAGACAATTACATCTTCCGCAACCAGATTCCGCTGCCCCGCGGTCAATCCGTTTCCCGTGCACAGAACATCTATTCCATGGCGGTTAACTACACCCTGCCACTCTGGTATCCGGACATCGCACTCGGTCCATTGCTGAATATTCAGCGTATCCGTGCCAACGGATTTCTGGACTATGCCCAGGGTACCAATCCGGATTTCGTCACGGCCAAATTCAACGGCAAGTCCAATTACCTCTCCACGGGGGTTGAGGTGCGATTTGACTTCAACGTCATGCGCTTCCTCCAGCAGTTTAATGTTGGCTTCCGCTATTCTTACGGCATCTCGCCATCCGTTACCCAGTTTGAAGTGCTCGTAGGCAGCTTCAATTTCTGATTCCGAAAGTCCCCGAAAACTGCTTGAAAATCGGCTCCGTTGGCCTATTTTTGGACCTCGTTTGAACCAAAAGCAGAAAGCATGGCAGAAATCGTCCGAATGCCTAAGATGAGTGATACGATGACCGAAGGGGTGATCGCAAAATGGCATAAGAAGGTGGGAGATACGGTTAAATCCGGTGACCTGATGGCGGAAATTGAGACCGACAAGGCCACCATGGATTACGAATCTTTTAACAGCGGCGTGGTATTGTACCTCGGTGCCAAAGAAGGTCAGGCAGTGAAGATCAACGACGTACTCGCCATTGTGGGTAAGTCCGGAGAGGATTTTTCGGCCCTGCTGGCTTCGTCCCAATCCACTGCCACTGCCGCAGGCAAGACTGAAACCAAGACTGAAACAGCAGTGGCCGTAGCCGCGCCAGCCATTGATACCACTGGCATCAAAGCCGAAATCGTCCTCATGCCTAAGATGAGCGATACCATGGTGGAAGGCGTGATCGCCGCATGGCATAAGAAAGTAGGGGACGCTGTGAAGTCAGGTGAATTGTTGGCTGAAATCGAGACGGACAAGGCCACGATGGAATATGAATCCTACAACACCGGTACCTTGCTGTACATCGGTGCCAAAGAAAAAGAAGGTGTGGCTGTGAATGGCGTACTGGCGATCGTCGGCGATAAGAATGCAGACTGGCAAACACTGCTGAAAGCACACCAGGCAAAAGGCAGTGCTGCCACAGCACCTGCCAGGCAAGCGGCACCTGAAGCTGCGGCCACTGTCCCTTCTGCTGATTCAGGCAGTGCTTCACACAGCAATGGCAGAATGAAAGTGTCCCCGCTGGCACGTAAGATGGCCAAAGACCTCGGTGTAGACCTTTCACAAGTGTCAGGTACCGGTGAACATGGCCGGATAACCAAACGAGATATAGAGAATTTCAAGCCTGGTAAGTCAGCACCTGCATCAACTGCACCTGCGGCGTCGGCGTCAACCAAGTCAGCGCCCGTGGTGTTGCCAGCTGTTGTGGGCAAAGAGAGCTTTGAAGAGATACCGGTTTCCCAGATGCGCAAGACCATCGCGCGTCGTCTGGCAGAAAGCAAGTTCAGTGCACCGCACTTCTACCTGACCATGGAGATCAACATGGACAAGGCCATCGAGGCGCGGAAGAGCATGAATGAGATATCCCCTGTGAAGATATCATTCAATGATATGGTCATTAAGGCGGTCGCCGCTGCCCTGCGTCAGCACCCCGATGTAAACGTAAGCTGGCTCGGTGATAAAATGCGCAAGAACCACCACATCCACATCGGTGTGGCCGTAGCGGTTCCGGATGGTTTGCTGGTGCCGGTTGTTCGCTTTGCGGATAATAAGTCGCTTTCACACATTGCGGCTGAAGTAAAGGACCTGGCGCAGAAGGCACACGATAAGAAATTACAACCCAGCGACTGGGAGGGAAGCACCTTCACGATTTCAAACCTGGGTATGTTTGGTATTGAAGATTTCACGGCTATTATCAACCCTCCGGATGCCTGCATCCTGGCCATCGGTGGTATCAAGGAAACAGCCGTTGTCCGCAATGGCCAACTGGTGCCTGGCAACGTGATGAAAGTGACCATGTCATGCGACCATCGCGCGGTTGACGGTGCTGTGGGCGCTGCCTTCCTGAAGACATTCAAGAGTCTCCTCGAGGAGCCGGTCAGAATCCTGATCTGATAGGGCTCAGACGCCATGGAGAAAATCCACGCAACTACCATCCTGGCCGTACACCATAACGGCAGCATCGCCATTGGCGGGGATGGACAGGCAACGCTGGGTAACACCATCGCGAAAAGCAACGTAAAGAAAATCCGCAAGCTGCAGGACGGCAAGGTATTGACCGGATTCGCCGGCTCTACAGCCGATGCATTTACCCTGCTCGACCGTTTTGATGAAAAGCTCAATGCCTATGGTGGCAACATGAAGCGTGCAGCCATTGAACTGGCCAAAGACTGGCGTACCGATCGCTTTCTTCGCCGGCTAGAAGCGATGTTGATTGTAGCCAACAAAGATGAAATCCTGATGGTGTCTGGTACAGGAGACGTCATCGAGCCTGATAATCAGGTAGCTGCCATTGGTTCAGGAGCCATGTATGCACAATCGGCTGCCCTGGCCATGAAGAAGTTTGCGCCACACCTTACTGCGGAGGAAATGGTGCGGGAGAGCCTGCACATCGCCGCAGACATCTGTATCTATACCAACCACAACCTGGTGGTCGAGAAGATCTGATTACTTCGTTCTGGTTGCCTTGATGTCGTTGCCACCCTGGTGGAGAATCAAGCCAATAACTTCGCCGGCGTCATTGCGCGTAAATTCAATCTGCGCATCCACCGCCGTGAGATAGAAATGGTCTTTTGAATCCGCGTAGAGCTCGAAGGCCGGTTGCCCTGTCATCTGTCCGTACAATTGTCCATCCTTGAGCGTCACGGTAATGGAAGGCAAAGAAATCTGGTAGTTGCCCGGATAGGCCTGCATGACTTCGTCGGCAAGTACGATCGGCTTGCGCAGCTTCTTGAGAGGTTGCTTGTCATCCAGCCAATGAAATCCGATGTCGTCCGCGCCAGCCGTGGAGTTGGTCAGGATGACGATAGCCTTTTTGCTTCCCGGACTGAATCCGAGAAAACTGCGAAAGCCCCCTGTGCCGCCATTGTGCCAGACGGTTTCGCCCGTAATGTGCCAGCCCAGGCCGATCTTGGTGGTTTCCCGAGTCGTGCTGCTGCGTGCACGGTGGGCCTGCACCATTGCCTTCCCAAGGGGCTTTGAGGATGGTTCCAGATTGGCAATGGCATATTTCATCATATCCTCCGCTGTGGAGAGTAACCCACCGGCCGATTGCATGCTGCTTTCATCAGACCAGGTCCATGCATGTACGGGAGTGGAACCCGCATAACCCGTGGCGACGTGAGCATGATGCTGATTGGGCATATTCAGCCAGGTGTTATTCATCTTCAACGGTTTCAGAAGATTGCTGGTCACCAGTTCGCGGTAGGTGGTCTTGTGCTCTCGGGCCAGCGTTACGCCCAGTAAACCCATGCCGAAGTTGGAGTATTCATACTGCTCGCCGATGTTTCTTGGTAACGTGTATTGGGATAAGAAACTGAACATCTTATCAGCTGTATAATCGATATATGGATCTTCATTGGAGCCGGGTGCAAAATTGGAAGGCATGCGGGGTAAACCCGAATGGGCCGTTGCGAGGTCCAGGAAAGTAATGACCTTGTTGTCGCGGGTGGGCACCTTGACGGTTTCGGGGAGGTACTTCTGAATGGGATCTTCCAATGAGAGTGTTTTCATTTCCACATCCAGCGCCAGCAGGGTTGTGGTAAATGTTTTGGTGATGGATCCGATTTCAAAAAGTGTTGTGGAGGTTACCGGTTGTTTGGTGGCAACATCCGCAAAACCTGCTGCGTAATAGTGGATCTTTCCATGGTCATAGACACCAATAATGATTCCGGGTGTCTCTTTACCGTCTACGCGTTCCTGAGCAAGGGTCTGCAGGTCCTGGGCTCGTGCAATGGAAAATATCGCTATGATGGCGATAAGCAATAACCATTTTTTCATAGTTGGAAGGTTGTGATAATGAAGATACGCCATTCCCTCAGGAATGTTCGATGGCATCCAGAATCATTTCAGCAGATTCTTTCAGTTGGTCCATGCCAATGGTGAGTGGCGGAGCCATGCGTATGCTGTAGGGGTGGGAGAGGAACCAATACAGGATGATCCCATTCTCACGGGCCCGGGCTACGATTCGGTTTACTTTTTCTGCAGAGGCGAAATCCATCGCAAACATCAACCCGATCCGTCTGATTTCACGGATGTCCGGGTGTTGCAGCAGGGATTGTAAATACCGGCCTTTTTCTTCTACCTGGTCAATTAGTTTCTCTTGCGTCAGTACTTCCAGTGTTGCATGGGCCGAAGCACAGCACACCGGATTTCCGCCAAAGGTGGTGATGTGGCCCAGCATCGGATCATGGGTCAATGACTTCATGTGGGCCTCCGATGAGACGAAGGTGCCAATAGGCAGTCCGCCGCCGAATGCTTTGGCCAGCGTGAGAATGTCGGGAGCAACGCCGTAGTGCTCAAACGCAAATAGCTTTCCCGTCCGGCCCATACCGCACTGAATCTCGTCGAAGATGAGCATGGCTCCGGTCTCATGACAACGGGCGCGCAAGGCCTGCATGAATTCCATGGAGGGGATACGCACACCGGCATCGCCCTGAATGGTTTCGATAATTACCCCTGCGGTTTGATTCGTGATTTGGCTCAGTTCACTTGTTTCATTGAAGGTCAGGAAGCGAACGTCGGGAAGTAAAGGTCTGAAGGCAATTTTCTTTACTTCGTTACCAGACACGCTCATCGACCCGTGCGTGCTGCCGTGGTAAGATTTTCGGAACGTGACAAGTTCGGTGCGGCCTGTTACCCGTTTGGCCAGCTTGAGGGCCGCCTCGTTGGCTTCCGTGCCCGAGTTAACAAAGTAGCAGCAGTTTAAGGTGGGAGGGAGCAGGCTGGTGAGTAAGCTCGCCAATTGATTCGGTGCGGATTGTATGTACTCACCGTACACCATCACATGGAGGTGTTTGTCCAGCTGCCGGTGGATGGCGTCCAATACGTGCGGGTGGCGATGGCCGATACTGCTTACGCCGATGCCGGAAATCATATCGGTATATCGCTTCCCTTCGGGTGAGTAAAGGTAAATACCTTCGGCACGCTCAATGGCGATGTCAAAGGGGAATGGCGACGTCTGCGCCATGCGATGAAGGAAGGTATCCCGATCGAAGTTCACAGGGCAAGATTCGGAACAATAGAGCGCAAAAAAAAGCCCCTGCAGAGAACCTGCAGAGGCTATCACTAAACACCCTATCTTAAATATTATTTGGGTCCCGGGCCATCCGTTTCGGCCAGGGCCATTGAGTTAGCTTTCTTCACGCGGCGGTGGGACGATAGCAACGGCCGGCCGGGTCCCTCTTTGCGTTTCTTGGTAAGTACCACACAAGAACGCCCGGCAGCGCGGTGCACCTGCGTGCGATACTTGGGCTTGTCAAACTTGGGCTTTGGACCTGCGTTCGCTACCTGCGAGAAAAGCACGCCGGCAAGAATCAACAGGACGAGGATCACCACTTGCGTGAAGCGGTGACGTACGTTAATGTTGGACATCGTGGCCATGGGCTCTATTGTTTAACAACGAAACAAATGTGCGGCCTCCCGACCGCTCAATCCGTCGAGAAATGGCCTAAACCCTACATTGGTACACTAACCTGAATCGGCAACGGCTAATACATCTTTAGTACTATAAGCACTTCAATATAGTATTGAATATCAGCACTTTATGGTTTCGTTATTCATTCGACCCGCCGTACAGCCTTTGTTGCAGCATGCCTTGAAAATGCCGAAGGCTGAAAATGAGCTAAAAATAGGGCTGAATATTACGTAGCCGATGAGGGTGATTTGATCGGGTGTAGTGGGACGAAAGGCACCTTCCGGGTCCCAAGGCAGGGTCCATTGATCATGTCACGCACTATCTTTGGGCCATGTTTTCACGCGGAGTGCGATTCATGATGTTTGCTACGCTGTTCTTCGCGATGATGAATGCAGCCGTGAAGACGTTGAATCATCTTCCGGCCATTGAAATTGCTTTCCTCCGTTCCGTTGTTTCGCTGGCGCTCGCTTATGGTATTTTAAAATTCAACCATGTGCCGCTGCCGGGCAACAACCGGCAGGCCTTATTGCTCCGGGGATTGTTCGGGTCTACTTCGTTGGTATTGTATTTCATTACCCTGCAGCACATGCCGCTTGCCACGGCGGTGACCTTACAATATCTGTCGCCGATTTTTACCGCCATCATGGGAATGTACATGGTGAACGAGCGCGTACTCAAAGCTCAGTGGTTCTTCTTTGCCGTGGCCTTCTGCGGTGTGTTGATGGTGCAGGGTTTCGACAATCGCGTGGAGCCGTTGTACCTTTTTCTCGGACTCGGGTCGGCCATAGCGGCCGGGCTGGCCTACAATATGATCCGCCAATTAAAGCAGACGGAGCATCCGCTGATCATCACATTCTATTTCCCATTGGTTTCCCTGCCCATCACATTATTGCTGATGATCGGCGTCGACTTCGTGATGCCGGAAGGCACCGACTGGCTTGTGTTGTTGTTCATTGGAGCCACGGCCCAGATCGCGCAGTATTTTATGACCCGTGCCTACCAGGCGGATGAACTCGCTACGGTGGCCAGCGTAAAGTATGTGGGAATTATCTATGCCCTCACGTTTGGGTACTTCATTTTCGGTGAGACCTTTTCGCTGGAGGCGCACCTGGGTATGGTGGTGGTATTGTGCGGTGTGCTGGGCAATATCTGGGTGAAGCGAAAAGCCCGGGTATAAAAAAAAGAGCACCGGATTCCGATGCTCTTTTGATTCAGTTTCGTTGCGATTAGAACTTCGCCACTTCCTGTACGAGGTCGATGAGCTTGTTGGAATAACCCCACTCGTTGTCATACCAGGATACCACCTTCACGAAGCTGTCGTTGAGGGCGATACCTGCTTTGGCGTCGAAGATAGAAGTGCGTGCGTCGCCAAGGAAGTCTGAGGATACCACATCATCTTCGGTATAACCCAGGATGCCTTTCAGTTCGCCTTCAGAAGCTTCCTTCATGGCAGCTTTGATCTGGTCGTACGATGCAGGCTTGGCCAGGCGTACGGTCAGGTCAACAACCGACACGTCAGCTACCGGTACGCGGAACGACATACCTGTCAGTTTACCCTTCAGTTCTGGGATTACCAATGCCACAGCTTTGGCGGCACCGGTAGAAGAAGGGATGATGTTCTGGTAAGCACCGCGGCCTCCGCGCCAATCCTTGGCTGACGGGCTGTCAACAGTTTTCTGTGTGGCAGTTACAGCGTGTACCGTGCTCATCAGTCCTTCGAGGATGCCGAACTTGTCGTTGAGCACCTTGGCGATGGGAGCGAGGCAGTTGGTGGTACAGGAGGCGTTGGAAACGATAGTGTGTTCCTTGGTGAGTTTCTTGTGGTTAACGCCCATTACGAACGTAGGGGTGTCATCCTTGGCAGGAGCAGAGAAAACCACCTTTTTCGCGCCAGCGTTGATGTGTTTCTGACCATCGGCGATGGTGAGGAAGAGGCCGGTAGATTCCACGATGATTTCTGCGCCTACTTCGTTCCACTTGAGGTTGGAAGGATCTTTTTCGGCGGTTACGCGGATGGATTTTCCATTGACTACCAGGTGGCCGTCTTTCACTTCTACGGTACCCTTGAATTTGCCGTGGGTGGAGTCGTACTTGAGCATGTAGGCCATGTAGGCCGGGTCTACGAGGTCATTAATGCCCACGATTTCAATATCCTTGCGGTCGATGGCAGCGCGGAACGCGAGGCGTCCGATGCGGCCAAAACCATTGATGCCGATCTTTGTCATGTTAGTCTTGGTTTAATTTTTTTTAGCGCGTAAAAATATACCACTATAAAGCGAAAACCAATGATTAATGGTTCCCCGGGGCAAAAAAGAATGGTGCCGTTTTTGTCAAATAGCGGCAGGATTCTATATTTGCGGCTCGTTAAAAAAGACGGTCCGTTCGTCTAGGGGTTAGGACACCAGATTTTCATTCTGGTAACACGGGTTCGATTCCCGTACGGACTACTGAATTTAGAGGCAATTAACTGTTTATCAGTTGGTTGCCTTTTTTATTGTTCTGGCGCGACGTATGGGGCGACGTAAGTTTTTCCGATTGTCTTTCTGTGAATCGATGTTAACCCCAAACCAACAAACAGAATGAAACCGACTATTGACCTCGTAATACTTAAATCCCTGTCCCTGATCCGGGCGGATGAAAGCGATGAAAGAAAGAAAGAAATGAGCCCGCGCGGTTCTGCGATTGCTCCTCTTTCCGTTGTTCAAAGTATGGTACTATCCGGGATAGTAAGTGAATTGTTAGTTATCTATTGGGTTCATTAAATACTGAAGTGTTTATTGCTTTATTGATTTGTATATACTTAATAAATGCACTTCCCTTAAGTATTCCATCGACATAATTCTCGACAGCCATGTCAACCAAAATATTGCCTGCCCACTTATATTCCTTTGAATAGGAAAATCTTTTGATAGGTGTATCAAACCCTGTGATGCAGGATGGTAATCCGGTAATCAAATCAAAATAAGTCAGGGAATAGAAATACTGATGCGTTCCTTTAGTTTTCAAGACCTCATAAGCGGTATTATTTAACTCCATTTTCCCCATATATTCAATTTCTGCAGTCTTATCAAAAAGGAAAAGATCAGGTAACCCAAGCGTGATGGTGTTTTTGAATGCTTCGGATTCTTCAGGGCTTTGCAATGTAATCTTACCTGCACTCCCGGTCCATAGGTATTTGCCATTATAGCATGTCGAGTACTCCGTGAATTTGTTTTCTGATAGTGGTCCACTGGGTTTTTTATAGGTAGTGTACTTCTGTTTATCCGGCCTTACCAATATTCTACTATAATAAATTGTGTCAGCCCTGAACAAATTGCTATTATAATTTACAATCATACCAGAGTCAACCATGGTTTGAATGGAAAGCCAGTTTTCCCTTCCCCCGATAGCCTTAAGGTACTTTTCAATTACTTGTTCTTTGCTCTGTCCCCAGGAATAGGTGATACCTAGTAAAAGGAACATTTTTAGCCATAACAGTAATTTCAAATGCATGTCATAGCAATGTTAGGTTGTAGAACTCCAGCCATGGGAGCCACCTGTACAGGTGAGGATGTCATTCAGGCGGCGTGGCCAACAGAGAAGTTTTTTAATAAGAGATCGAGTCAAAGTAAACTCGATACCTACACCTTGGACTGCAGCAGCGTGGCCCTTTTTATCTGGACCATTTAGTTGAGGTGCATTTTGCAAAACATATGATACTGATTTGGCAGTGTCAACAGCGCCAAAAGCACCAGAAGGTATACCAAAGGAGTAGATTAGGTTCGCCTTCCATTTGGAATTTACATCTTGTGCATAGCAGTTGCCATTAATGATTAAGAAAAATGCAAATCCTATGATTCTTCTCATTTGCTAATTCGATAATTGTTTATTATTTCAACAAAGACAACAAAGATTCTGATTAAAGGAATTTTTTAGTGGTGATTCAAATTCTAAAATTATATAAAACCTATGAAAAAAATTAGCGTTCTGTTTTTTCTTGCAGGAATTATATACTCCTGTACTGATCATGATATTAACAACAGTTCAAAACTAGGCGCAGCATCGAGAGATGATGTGATGTTAATAGCCAAAGTGCAGGCCCCAACGATTAAGTCAATAGATGGCAGGGCATCTGTCGCAGAAGTAAGTTCCATTCATGAGGAATTTGACGATGCTGGCGCAGTGAGCATGTACATAATTAACTATTCTACGGGATTCATAATTGTGGCAGGTGATACCCGAGTATCACCGATTTTGGCCTTCTCCGATGAATCCCAATTTCCAGTTAATGCAGGAAGGCCGCAAGGGTTGAATGATTGGATTGTGTCAACAAAGGAATTGATTGAAGATGTTAGAAGTCAAAATGGAAAGCAAGATCAAAGGCTACTTCATCTTTGGGATTATGCAAAAACTAAGAGGCTTTTGGATGGTGAAAAAAAGGAGCAAAAATCTGGACGGACTGAAATTGTTAGTTACACTTATATAGGAGATTGTAATAACGGGGACAGTCAGGTAACTCTTTATACTGAGGTAATGCCTTTGTTTACGTACAACTGGGATCAAAACGCCGGCTATAATAATTCAGTGACTTATGCTGGATGTTCTGCAACTGGAAATGGGAGGTATTGGGCTGGATGCAATGCT
Source organism: Cyclobacteriaceae bacterium (assembly GCA_044223085.1). Classification (GTDB taxonomy): domain Bacteria; phylum Bacteroidota; class Bacteroidia; order Cytophagales; family Cyclobacteriaceae; genus ELB16-189. The sequence goes on along the minus strand of JBGAMI010000005.1, from coordinate 10,831 downwards.
ACCGCAACTGCGATGGTAATGAGGTACCATGAGTACCCCTTAGGATATAATTGGACCAGTATGGGGCCAAATGATGTAGGACTTAATTCACTAATGAATAATCTTGGATCTCCTTCTAACCTTAATATTTCGTATAGCTGCTATACTTCGGTTGGTGATCCAGCTAGAATTAAGTCGACATTTAGCAATTTTGGTTATCCATTGCCCACTTACGGCATCAATAACTACAATTACTTTACTGTTAAGAATGATTTGACTTTAGGTAGACCCGTTATTCTAAATAGTTGGAGAAACGATGGATTTGGCGGCCACGCATGGGTTACAACAGGAGTGAGAGAATGGATGTACTTTGCTTGTTCGCCGGATCCTAATACTCCTGGTGAATGGATTCAAACCTACTTTGGATATGATGCTGCCTTATACATGAATTGGGGATGGTCTGGTAGCTTTAACGGCTGGTATTCTGCTTATAACTTTAACCCAAATGGCATTGCATACAACTATCATCCTAGCATGACCGTGGGTATTAGGAAGCCTTAATTGAAATTATTTTGAAACTATTAAAGGAGATTATTTGCTTTGTAATATTGGGGGTATCTTTTACTTGCACTGATAGAAGTGAGGTTGAGCCACTCAATTATGATGTGTATATCGATATTTTTGTTCATGATCACAAAGGTGTCGATATGCTTAATCCATACTCTAAAGAGGGTTTTAAAATGGAAAATATTAAAGTTTTTTACTTGGAAAATAGCAGAAAATGTGAAGTTTTTGATCCCATGTTGGAGGCGCCAAGGAATATTGCCTTAATGAAGAACCAAGGGAATGAGCTTTATTATGTAAGATTATTTCCTTTCTTGGGATCCTTGCGGGATGGAGAAATCACAACTTCTTTTATTAGTTGGGATGGAAAAGACGAAGACACTGTGACTTGTACCTTACTAAGAAGAGAATTTACATTCCTCTCAATAAGAGATGTTAAATATAATAGAGACATAAAGTATGATGTGAATAGTATGTCTTATACTACCTGGGGCAATATTAATTTTGTCAGATTGTTAGAGGTTGAAAAGTAAAAACTATGAAACCTCATCGTCTGCTGCTTGCACTGCTTCTCTTTCAGACTTATGTTGGCATTGGCCAGGTGAATAAACCGGAAATAGGGATCAAGATAGGCGTGAATGAGGCTGATTTGAGTGCTCCCGACAATAACAGCACCGGCAGTTCAGTCACCAGACTACATGCGGGTTTATTTGCTAGGATCCCCTTGGGTGGAAGGATGGCATTTCGCCCGGAAATATATTATTCGGGGCAAGGCCAACGTAATGATTATTTCTCATCAGTTCCGGGTGGCTCTTCTATCGGCTCTGTTACCAGAAGTATGAACTACCTGGATGTACCCATGATGTTGGAATGGGGAAGGCGAATTTCAATTCACGGAGGTCCACAGTTTGGTTTATTGCTTGCTGCCAAAGAAGCGGGTACCATCAATAATGTAACTGTGAAAAATGACTTAACCTCTGGAATGCCCAAGACAGATTTTTCACTAGTCTGCGGTGCGTCATATACCTTGGGCCAGCGCATTCATATCGGTCTCCGATACCAACACGGATTGACCAACCTCGTGCCGCAAACAGGTGGTATTACCCCGCCGGTTCAAAGCAGGGTGTTGCAAATTTTTGCTTGCTTTTCGTTTTAATGAGTACCGAATCTGGAACAGCCGGGATTGCAAATCTAGCCTGACTTCCATTGCGATCATGGTTGGTGTACACGAATGGGGGGATTGTTGCTTTATTAAACCATAGGTAAAACTAAATTGAGGAGTCTGATCATCTTAGGAGAAGTATTATGCCATGCGCTATTCCCTAGTTGTACCGTTCCTATTGTTTTTTGGTATTTCTCTGTCGGCACAACGTGCGGAAATACCCAATGATTGGCTGCATAATTCATTTGTTCCCGTGTCGCCGGATGATTCCTCAGGGTTTACAAACGCATACCATGGATATGATGGAAAGACCGTAGTCGGATTTGGCGAAGCTACCCATGGTACACGCGAATTTCGAAAAGCGTTTGTACAACTGGCCAAAGACCTGGTGCGGAATAAAGGATTCAATGTTGTGGTGCTGGCAGAATGCGGATTTAGCGATACCTATCACCTGAATGACTACGTAGTCAATGGTCATGAGCACCCGCTTACCTTCAATCGGAACCAATCGGTTATCGATGAGGACTTCAAAGCCTTCGTGGTTTGGCTGAAGGAATTCAATCGGGCCAAAGATGTTCCTGATCGTGTTTGGCTTATGGGAGCAGATGTGCTGTTTAGAAACAGCATTGCTGCCAACGCAATGGAATTGGCGGAGGAGTTGGATGTCCACCTTTCGGATTATCACAGGCGATTGCTCGCAGAATGGGCATTCCTGGGGAATGAGTACGATGAGGCGTACTTCGCCAGCCGATCATTGAATGATTTAACCCGGCCGGCGGATTCCATATCAAATATTATGAGTGACGCAGCGAAAGAAAGGAAACTCACTTTCCGGCAGCAGTATCTCCTGCAGGGTATTACGTGGTTGTCCTTGAGCATTCAATTAAACGCCCAGCGAAGCAAGTCATCCACTCCGCGATTCGGGTCGGTCTACAACCTTCGGGATTCAGCCATGTTCCGCAATACAATGTGGATAGCCAATCATCGCCCCAATGCCAGGATGGCTGTAATTGGTCACAATAGCCACATTGAAAAGAACCTTGGAAACATCTCATTGCAAATGACCACCCGATTTGGTCACCTGCTCAGGGCGCACTACGGTTCATCTTATTTTGCCATTGGTACCGAGGCTGGCAGAGGTGAGTTTTTTTATCAGGGCAGAATTTCGGAACGCAAGGACAGACTTGGAACTTTTATGATTAAGTCCGGATTGGGAACCGGATTACTCTTCACAAACAACAATCCTGTCGGAGCCCGATTTCTGAATGGTCGACTTACCATGACCCATGGTAACTCCGGCCCATCGGCTGGTAGCTTTGCAAGATACCAACACATGGGTTCTGCATATGATGCCATTTATTTTGCGCCCAACTCCACGATATCGTCGCCCTTAGCGACAAGCCGTCCGCAGGAAGCCTTTAGCCTCCGGATTCCCGTAGATATTACTCATGAGGTAATGAGTTCAGGGAAACTCTTCGATATCAGTATCAGGTCGACCTATTCCGTTGATACGACTTACCGTCAGGGTTCACTGGTTTCTATTTCAATTATTTTCTTGGATGAGAACAAGCGATTCGCAGGCTTTCGTGCTTCAACACTAACGTCAGGAAAAGAAACGAAACTGCCCGTAACTGTGCCACAGCATGTGCATTCCGCAATAGTAACGGTTACCGGAAGGGGCGTACAGTCAGTGACGTTGGACGGCCTGCAAATAAATAACAACCCTGTTCCCTTTCATGATATTGCTTTTTCATCAAGAGGCTTTGTTATGGACCAACAAAAAGATAGAATCTCGATAGCGGGTGCTAACCCCCGATAGCGCTGTGGACTCGTGGTATTCCAGCATTTCTACCGAAAACGGTCTTTGAGCTTTAGTACTCTCTTTTCTACAAGTTCATAGGAGAGTACTGCGATGAATAAAGTTATCAAGAGGTTATAGGGAAATTGCTGAACCGCGAGCGCACCGCCGGGTCCTGTTCTCAGAAATAGTCCGTGATAGATGTAAACTCCATATGAAATGCGTCCCAGGTAAGCCAGGGGCCGAAACTCCAAAGCCCTGGTGAGGCGGGAGGCCTGGTTGGCCTGCAGCCACAGCAATAGCAACACGATGCCTGCTGCCTGTCCGTATTTTGAATAATCCAACAGCACATCTGGTAAGATCAATGGCGAACCATAGAGCGCACCGCTAAGCAGCAAAACGAAGTGACCATAATGCAGCAAGTGCTTATCGTATGAACCCTGGTGCACCAGCACGCATGCCAGTGATCCCATCATGATCGGGCCAATGGCTGGAAAGAACCACCGTCCCACATGAAACACATCCATCAACAGGTGCTGCTGGCCATTCCACGGAAGGGAGATCAATGGAAGAAAATATTGTGCTCCTATGCAAAGAAGCAGTAACCCCATGGCAAGGGTTATGGCCTTCCGCTGAGGCGACCACCGAATCACAAAGGGCCAGAATAAATAAAACTGTTCTTCCACGGCCAGCGACCAGAGATGACCGAGTTCTCCGGTATAGAATCGGTCGGGAATAAAATTGTACAGATAAAACAACGAGAAAAGGACACCGACGAATGAAACCGGGAGGTAGCCAACATACATGAGTATGCTCACAATGAGCAGGAAGAGCAGGAGCGGAGGGAGGAGACGCAATCCTCTTCGGATGAAAAAGTGTTTGAGATGGATGGAGCCGGTACGCGTTTTCTCTTCCAGTAAAATCCGGGTGATGAGGAAACCACTCAGGGTAAAGAAGATGTTGACCCCGGTATTTCCATTGATCAGAAAGGCAATTCTGGTCGGGAGATAGGCATCGGTATACATCGCATCGAGGAGCCCCAGGTGGGCAATCAATACCATAATGATCGAGAGGGCCCTGAGTCCGTCATATCCTTGTATGTATTTGGAATGGTTCACAAGACCCGGATACGAAGGTGGAGGAGGATATAATTTCAGCCAATTTCAATCAATGCCCTGACAAAACAAAGAAGGCAGTTCGTTCTAACCTGTTACCTGAATCAAAAAAAAGACCCCGGCCTGCGCCGGAGTCTTTTAACAACTTTCGGTAATAATTACCTATCCGTTACCGGATCAGAGTTTCTGTTAATTACCTCTGGGTTTCATATCCAACGCAAAATCGCGTGCGGTTTTGGCAGTCATGATATCCATAAAACTCAGTGCGCCATTGGTGGTCGCACCTGCACCCGTCTGAATCTGAGGCACCACGGCACCCGTGTACTTGGCAAACGCTTCCGCCCATGCTTTCTGCACTTCCACCTGGGCATTTAGTTTCATTTCGAGGGCACCGTCGGCCTGCATGATCATCTTGCGGGCATAGGCTTGCGCGTCTGCCAGCTCCTTGATCTTCTTGGCTTCCAGGATCGCACCTTCATAAGCAATCTTCTGCTGCAGCTTGTCCTGCTCGGCAACTTTTACTTTGGTCTCTGCCTCTACCACCTGCTTGGTCTGTTCCTGCTTTTGCTGGTACTCGATCTCAACGAGGGCCTGTTCACCCTTGGCTTTCGCGGTAAGCGTCTGCTGCTGGGCAGTCATCAATTCCTGCTTGGAGATGGATGACTTGGTGACCGCGTCGATAATCTTCACGAGTTTCTGATCTACTTTGTCTTCATAGTCAACGTCGGTGATAGCAGCATCCGCCACCGTAATACCATATTCCTTGATCGACGACGTCTTGCGGCGGGGAAGGTTGGTCTTTTTGTCATACTGAATCTCGGTTTGATATACGCGTTTCTTCTCACGCTCCAACGAGTCATACACCAGGTTCTCTTCGGTCATCAGCAGGTACACGCCTTCCTTCAACTGGTCCATAAAGTCCTGGGCCATCTGTGCGCGACCACCTCCGTAGTGCTTTTCACTGCTCATCAGCTGGGCAGACGACTGCAAACACTCTTTCGTATAGGGAGCAAGTCGCTTCACCACCAGCGACTGCGGCGTACGGTGTGTGTTATGAATCAGGATCATTTCCTTTTCATCTGAAGGCAGGATGAACTGGGTGATACCTTTCACATTGGCGGTAGTGGCATCGCTGAAGCGGATCATGATCTGTCCGACTTCAATACCGTTGTCTTCCAGATCGAGATTGGCGTTCTCTGACTGATAGGTTACCGAGATTTGATTGGGCCACTCTTTCTCTTTGGCAAAGAAGCCGGCGTAAAAGATGCCGGGAGCAAACTGAACGATCTGTTCGCCAGTGGTGCGCTCGACGACGGTTCGGTTACCGGCATCGTTCCAGGAGAACGGGTTGATGATCAGAAAGAGGATTAATCCAAGGATCAATCCGGCACCGGCAAAAATGGATTTGCGGTTGAAAAATGAATTGGATGAATTTGTTGCGTCCATACGGGTTAAGAGTTAGTGTTGTTTTGGTTAGGGTTTTCTTTGTTCTTGAAGTGATTGGTAAGGAGCAGTACAATCGCGTATGCCACTATACCGAATACAGCCATAAATCCTACGGCCAATGCCAGTCGTATCATAAGTTGTTTGGGTTACAGGTGTGAAGTCTTTTTTAATTCGGAGGTGTATTGCGTTTACGTGGGGGTGAAATTTGCACGTCTATCCGAAGGTAATCAGAGAAGGAAACCAGACCGCTCATTAAATATAAATTTTCAGTTTAGTGCAACTTTTTTTCGTGTCTTTTTGCACGCGGATTACTCATTATCAGATAGTTACAGCTAAATAAAATGCAACTTTGTTGCGCATCATGTCCTTCTTCTAAAGGTGTATGAATTAGCTGACTTGAGTAAATGAGCGTTTTTCAAAAGTGATTCGAAAATTGGTGCTGGAGATTAGGGTGCAGGTGGTTAGGTTTGTGATTCGACCAGCTGAGAACGACATGTAGTCATGACCATCTACCATGAGAAATTGGCACCGGATGCACTTACCGGAACCGAACTGGATGCCTACCTCGAGCGCGGGTGGTACCGGATGCAGCAGGAAGTATTCACCACAACACACGTGGCCTTGCCAGATTTTTACCGGGTACATTGGCTTCGCTATGAAATTGCACGCGTGCTGCCCCGGCCGACCCACCGGAAGATCATGAACCTGAACCATAACTTTAAGGTTTCTGTGGAACCGTTTCAGGGCATCACCACACAAGAAGAGCTGTTGTATCAACGATATCGGTCGTCCATCACATTTGATGGCGCGGACAGTATTCAGGAGTGCCTCCTGGACAACAACGACCTGAATCGAAATATCTTCGACACCCGGTGCTTCCAGGTGTGTGATGGCGACCGCCTTATTGCTGCCGGGTATCTTGATCTGGGACAAACATCGGGCGCCGGCATCCTTAACTTCTTCGACCCTGACTACCGAAAGTATAGTCTGGGCAAATTCCTGATGTTGTTAAAGCTTGATTACTTGCGACGCAGCGGCTATTCAATTTACTACCCGGGCTATGTGGTCGCGGGCCTTTCCAAGATGGATTACAAGCTATTCCTCGGCAAAGATGTGGCGGAATACTTTGATGCAGAACAACAGGTTTGGTTGCCATTCCGAAAGGATTTGCTGTTGGCGGAGCAGATTACTGCTCTAGACCAGTTGGAGATTATTATGTCTTTCTACGGGAGATAGGAATCTCAGGCCTCCAATACTTTCTTGAGATTGGCGCAATTCTCGTTCATGTCCTTGAGAAGCATTTTTTTGATCATGGGCACCAGCAGGTTCATGGGATAGGGGTTGCTGGAATGAAACGTGAATGACACCCTGGTTTGGTTGGGGGAGAGTGCGGCAGTCATGTTAACCGCATGACTTATGCCTTTGAATGGTTTTTCAAAACGCAGTTCAGCTTCACAGCCCTGACCGTCGATGATGCGGGTGATCTCTTGTGCGCCGACACCGACATTCTTCACCTGACTTTCCCACGCAGAAATGAAACCCACGGTACCGTCTGTGCCTGTTGTTTTGATTTTGACGTTTGGATCGGCCATCACCCACTTGTTGTAGTGTTTTTGGTTACCAATAATCCGGATGTAATGGAAGACATCCTGTTGAGCGCGGTTGATGATAATCTCTGCGGTGAGGGAATACTTCTTCTCCATAAACAAAGCGGCGATCAGTGGAATAGCCACCAGGGCCAGGATGATCAAAAGCGCTGTTATCATGTTATTGTACTTAGTTGGCGATATTAACAGGAATGTGTTTATCCACGGTGGTTCCGTCGCCCACCTGGCCAGAGCCATTGTATCCCCAAGCCCACAGGGTGCCGTCTTTCTTCAGGCCAAGGCTATGAGATTCACCGGCTGCCACATCCGCATAGCCATCGCCCACCTTAACGGGGGCATTGTGGTTGGTGGTTGTATCATCCCCCAATTGTCCTTTGGTATTGCTACCCCAGGCCCAAAGTGAACCATCGGACTTAACAGCGAGTGCATGGTTGAGTCCGGCGGCAATCTTGACAAAATCACTTCCGATTTGTACCGGGCTGCTCTTGCTTTGGAGGGTGCCGTCACCCAATTGACCTGAATCGTTGGCGCCCCAGGTCCAGAGCGTTCCGTCATTCTTAAGTCCGACACAAAACAGACCGTATGCTGAGATGGCTTTGAAGTTAGTACCGATTTGTTGGGGTGTGGGTCGGTTGCTGGTGGTGCCGTCACCGAGTTGACCAAGGTTATTGAAGCCCCAGGTCCACAGAGAGCCATCGGTCTTAATACCAGCCGAGAAGTAACTGCCCGCTGCAATGGCAACAAATCCTCCGGTGATGTATTGGGGTACTTTGGTGGTGGTGAGTGTTCCATCACCCAATTGACCAAAGCCATTGGTGCCCCAGGTAAAGAGAGATCCATCCGTCTTTATGCCCATGGCATGTGCAATGCCGGCAGAAACGCTGCTGTAATTCTCACCAATGAGTAAAGGAGAATTGCGGTTGGTATTTGATCCGTCACCCAGGGTGCCCTGTGTATTGGACCCCCAGGACCATAAGGTGCCATCCTGGCGAATAGCCAGTGTATAGCCGAATCCACCGGAAACAGACGCATAAGATGACCCAACGAGAAAGGGGGTTGTCTTATTGATGGATGAACCATCACCCAGCGCACCGCCGTCGTTCTTGCCCCAACCACGCAATGTGCCATCCGACTTAATCGACATGGAGTGAAGACTACCCAGGTCAATCGCTAAATACGTTGTTGGGGTTACGGTCTTTTTACAGCCTCCGGCAAGTATCATCAACCCCACCATGGCCGAAACGACCACTCCTTTGAAAACCGTATTCATCATGAATTTCTGATTAAACGAACCGCGAAGGTAGAAATTTTAGACTTGACTGAAGAAGACTATTTCTTCTTCATTTTCCTGGGCTTCACGGTCTTCAGCTGCATCTTAGGAACCGGTGTAGATTGCTTGGCCTTGAATTTTGTCTTGGTCTGAATGATGCGGGAGATACCCATGGTAAAGGACAGGAACATATCGCGACGTTGTCCATACACATCGGGTGCACCTGGCTTACCGTTGATGTCGTTTGGTCCTGTTGGGAAAGTCAAGGTATTGATGTAGGATGCATTGCGGGAGTCGAATATGCCAAAGTTGGCGCGCCCGTCGATCATTGCGCTCCAGTTCTCACTGAAATCGAGGTCGGCCCTTATGCCTACACCCCCGAAGAGTTGCAGCGTACTGAACTTGTCTTTGGACACCTGGATCTGATTAGTTACGGCGGGTACAAATACGCCATCATACGCGATCTGATATCCCGGATCGGTGGGTACCGATACCCCGGCCGGGAACTTCAATTTGGCCGCCTCATGGGTAATGGTCTCTTTGCCATCCATGAGATAACAGATATCCAGTGCCGCTACCATGCTGAGTCGGAAGAATGACAAATCGTTGACATGGAATTTCAGCGCGATGGGAACACTGAGGTACTTCAGGTTGATATCGCGCGTACCCACGTCGCCACCGGTTGTGTTCTTGATCGTATAATTCTGACCGAGGGTGAGCAAACTAGGGGAGATTACCCATCCAAAACCGGGTCGGTCGTAGCCATAGTGAAATCCAAATGGAGTGCCCCGGATCAGAAACCTGGCCTCATAGCGTGTATCGCGTTCAAGGCCTTTGTCCAGCGTGACCGGAATATTAAAACCGCCGAAGACCCCAAACGATTCAATGTTCTGGGCATTGACCTGATGACTGATCAATATGACAAATACAGAATACGCAAGAATCCTCATGGATCAGGTTAGGGGTAGTGAAAGGGTGTGGCAAATGCACTTTCGTACACGTGCCAACTTACAAAACTAAGAGAAAATCGGTATTCAGACGACACATTTTGGCCCTATTGAAGTATTTTGCGCCTTATCAACATGGACAAGGGAGATACAGGCTGGTTCAGGGGGCTTCGGGTCCGTGGAAATATATATCTCAATCTGGCCGCTGCCCTGGCGTTGATGATGCTCCTGTTCACCATCTGCCGACTGGTTTTCTATTTCTATAACCGGGAATTCTTTCCCGACATGACTTCAGAGCGCTTTCTGCTAATCCAACTCGGGGGTTTGCGGTTTGACTTGTCTGCGGTACTCTACCTCAATTCCCTCTTTATTTTGCTGATGATTATCCCGTTTAACTTCCGATTTCGCGCCGGATATCAGCTGGTTCTGGGCTATTTGTTCCTCACGATCAACGCTATCGGACTGGCTATGAATATCGCCGATACGGTATACTACCCGTATACCCTTAGGCGCACGACCCTGGTGGTATTGAGGCAGTTTGAGAATGAACATAACGGATTCTCATTGTTCTTTCGATTTCTGATTGACTACTGGTACGCCCTGGTATTTTGGGTTGAACTCGTAGGACTCATGGCATGGGTCTTTCGTCGTTTCAAGGTAGAGGGCCCTCAGCTTAAACATAAGGGGACCTACTATGCATCAGGTGTGACGGCGATGTTGGTAATTTTGGGGCTGGTCGTGGCTGGCATGCGAGGCGGGTTTGGCGAAAGCACCCGGCCGATTACCCTGAGCAATGCAGCCCAATACGCGACATCGCCCAAGGATATTAACCTCGTGCTCAATACACCCTTCGCTGTCATGAGGACCGCCCGTACGCCGGCCATCAATAAGGTGAGTTATTTTGCATCCGATGCAGATGCTGAGGCAATTTTCTCTCCAATCC
>JBGAMI010000044.1:0-27402 GCA_044223085.1 Cyclobacteriaceae bacterium | reverse complement strand
TCAAAACAATTTCGATATGATCGCCGCCAAACATCCGGACCTGGTTGATCTTTTGCTTGGGGGTGATGGCAGGCATGTAAACCACGCCGTGGATGTTAAGCTTCTTACAGGAAAAAGCAACGCCCTGCGCGTGGTTTCCGGCGCTGGCACAAACTACACCAGCCTCTCGCTGTTCAGCGGTAAGGGATTGAATGAGGTTGTAGGCACCGCGAATCTTATAGGAACGCACCACCTGCAGGTCTTCGCGCTTGAGGTACACCTCACACGAAAATTTCTCCGAAAGGCCACGATGAAACTGAAGCGGGGTCCGGGAGACCACCGGCTTCAGTAGATCATAAGCTTTGCGGATATTCAGAGAATGTGGTGCGGTTACTGCTGTCATGAATTGATCATGCTCGCTTCAACCTTGTTCTTTTCAGGGCGCAGCTGACGAACGGCTGCACCGGCCTGCCACAGCTCACTGTCGCGCAGCTCTTTCAGCTCTTCCGCGAGTTTCTCACGGTAGTCAGGCTTACTGCAAGTGTCGATCGTGCGTTTGGCTTCGGCACCACTGGCTACACTCTCATACAATTCTTTAAACACCGGCAACGTTGCCGCCTTGAATTTCTTCTTCCAGTCCAGGGCACCGCGCTGTGCCGTAGTAGAACAGTTGGCATACATCCAGTCCATACCGTTCTCAGCTACGAGCGGCATCAGACTCTGGGTCAACTCTTCCACCGTTTCATTGAAAGCCTCAGAAGGTGTGTGGCCCTTGGAGCGGAGTACTTCATATTGTGCTTCAAAAATTCCTGCAATGGCACCCATGAGGGTACCGCGCTCACCGGTAAGGTCAGAATACACTTCTTTTTTAAAGTCGGTCTCAAACAAATAACCTGAACCCACGCCGATACCAAGCGCTATGGCTTTGGCTTTGGCGTTGCCGGTAGCATCCTGGAACACGGCATAGCTTGAATTGATACCTTTTCCCTGAAGGAAAAGACGACGCACAGAAGTACCGCTGCCTTTCGGTGCCGCCAACACCACATCGATATCAGGTGGTGGCACGATGCCGGTTTGTTCTTTGAAGGTAATGCCAAAGCCGTGGGAGAAATACAACGTTTTGCCTTTCGTCATAAACGGCTTGATCACGGGCCACAAGGTAATCTGACCGGCGTCGGACAATAGGAATTCAATGATGGTTCCGCGCTTGGCGGCTTCTTCTATTTCAAACAAAGTTTCTCCGGGCACCCAGCCGTGTTCAATGGCTTTGTTCCAGGTCTTCGACCCCTTCCGTTGACCTACAATCACCTTAAAGCCGTTATCGCGGAGGTTCAGGGCCTGGGCAGGTCCCTGCACACCGTAACCGATGATGGCGATGGTGTCGTTCTTCAACACATCCAGGGCCTTGGCCATCGGGAACTCTTCCCGGGTTACTACTTCTTCGAGGGTTCCGCCAAAATTGATCTTCGCCATAGTTCAGAATTTAAATTGGTTATTTATGATTCGGGTTTAGTCTACATCTACAATGCGTTCGCTTAACTCAAGATAGGACGAGCTGCCTTCACGGTAGCTCACCTCCTCAACCTCAATGAGTTTTTCCAGTTGCACTTTTACCTTTTCGGCCATGTCACCCGTGGTGTGCAACAGCATGATTACCCCGCCGCGTCGGAAGTCATCTTCGTTTTCATGGGCCATCAACTTCTTAATCCGAACACGACGCCGGTTGAGGATGTTAATGATGCGGTTCAACACGGAAAAATTGTTATCCGAGGCCACCTCCATGGTATAATCCTGTTTCATGTCGGGGTTCTTTAGTTCTTTTTGGTTGGTACTGGTGCTTCCAACAATACTTCGCCAACGCCAGCGCCCGCGGGTACCATCGGGAATACATTGTCTTCACGACCGACCACCACTTCGAGAAAGTACGGCGTAGTGGCTTCCAACATCTCCTGCAAGGCACCATTCAGCGCAGACCGCTCGCTGACACGACGCGCCGGAATACCGTAGGCATCTACAATCTTGACAAAATCAGGATTGTCCATGGCCGTGAAGGAATAGCGTTTGTCATGGAATAACTGCTGCCACTGTCGCACCATGCCAAGGAAATTATTATTCAATACCATCACCTTGACGGGAATCTTATACTGCATGATGGTACCCAACTCCTGCATGGTCATTTGAAAGCCACCGTCACCGATCACGGCAATCACCTGCTGTTGGGGCAAAGCCATCTTGGCACCCATAGCGGCCGGCAGGGCGAAACCCATGGTGCCGGCACCACCGGAGGTAACGTTGGTACGTGGATGCTTATATTGATAGTACCGCGAAGTGACCATCTGGTGCTGGCCTACATCGGTCACCACAATTGATTTGCCTTCTGTTAACTGTGACAATTGGTTGATGACCTCGGCCATCATCAGTTCGCCGGAAGGCTTGAACTCATGACGGATCACTTTCTCATGCTCAACATCCGCCAGTACCTTAAATGTCTTCAGCCATTCTGCATGCGACTGGGCTTTGCAGGCCGACGTCAGCGCCGTCAGGGCCTCATGGGCGTCTGCATGAACCGCCACCGTGGTCTGAATAATCTTGTTGATCTCTGCGTTGTCAATATCGATATGGATCACCTTGGCCTGACGGGCGTATTTACTTACGTTGCCGGTGACGCGGTCGTCGAAACGGAGGCCCACACCAATCAGTACATCACATTCGTTTGTGTTGATGTTGGCGGCATAGTTGCCGTGCATACCCAGATAACCCGCATAGTTGGGGTGGTCTGTAGGGAAGGCACCGAGTCCCAGCAGTGTTGAAGCAACCGGTATTCCTGTTTTCTCAGAAAATGCTTTCAACGCTTCCGAAGCACCTGACAGCAACACCCCCTGACCCGCCAACAGATACGGGCGTTTCGCAGCGTTGATCAGCTCAGCAGCTGCTGCTATCTGTTCTTTTTGCAACACCGGCTTCGGTCGGTACGTGCGGATATAGTGACAAGGCTCGTATGAAAACTCCTCGAGCACTTCATTCTGTGCGTTCTTGGTGATATCAATCAGCACTGGTCCGGCCGGCCGGTGCGTGCGATATAAAATGCCTTGGCCACTGCACCCGCAATATCTTTGGCTTCGGTGATCTGCACATTCCACTTCGTTACCGGAATGGTGGTGTTCACCACATCCGCTTCCTGAAATGCATCGGTGCCGAGGAGGTGTGCAAACACCTGACCGGTGATACATACAATGGGCGTTGAATCAATTTGTGCATCAGCTAGTCCGGTGATCAGGTTGGTGGCACCCGGACCTGAGGTTGCCAACGCCACCCCTACTTCGCCGGATACGCGCGCATAACCCTGAGCCGCGTGCACGGCACCCTGTTCATGGCGTACGAGAATATGATTAAGCTGATCTGAAAAATCATACAAGGCATCATACACCGGCATGATTGCGCCACCGGGATATCCAAACAACGTTGTAACGTTCTCCGCCACCAGGCAACGGAGCAGTGCTTGTGATCCGGTGATTTTCGTCACGGGCTTGTTTGTGGAAGCCGGACTTGTTTTAGTCTTCGTCAGTAACGCATCCATCCGCAGCCGTTTTTACATGTTTAGCATACTTGAACAGCACGCCGCTCTTCACACGAAGGGCAGGTGCCTTATAATGAGAGCGCCGTATCGCCAGGGTCTTTGCATCGACCAACAAATTCAATTGGCGCTTTCGGATATCTATCTCTATCCAGTCGCCATCTTCCACCAGGCCCAGCAACCCGCCTTCGAAAGCTTCGGGGGTAATGTGGCCGATCACAAAACCATGCGAACCTCCGGAGAAGCGACCATCGGTTATCAAAGCAACTGACTTGCCAAGACCAGAACCCATGATGAGGCTGGTGGGCTTCAGCATCTCCGGCATACCCGGTGCGCCTTTGGGGCCAACGTTACGGATCACCACAACGTCGCCAGACTTGATGCGGCCCGTACGGATGCCATCCACCAATTCAAACTCTCCTTCAAATACGCGTGCCTGACCTTTGAATTTTTCTCCCTCCTTGCCGGTGATCTTGGCGACTGCACCTTGCTCGGCGAGGTTTCCATAAAGAATCTGCAAGTGTCCGGTTTTCTTGATGGGTTTGTCCAGTGGTCGGATGATATCCTGCTGATCAAAGTTGATCGCCGGAACCCCCTTCAGGTTTTCAGCCAGGGTCTTTCCGGTAACTGTGATACAATCCCCGTGCAGAAAGCCGTTGTCAAGCAGGTACTTCAACACCAATGGTGTGCCACCAATCTTATGGAGGTCCTCCATCAAATATTTTCCGCTGGGCTTCAGGTCTGCCAGCAAAGGTGTCTTATCGGATATGCGTTGAAAATCCTCCTGGGTAATTTTTACGCCTACGGACTTGGCCATGGCGATCAGGTGCAATACGGCATTGGTTGAACCACCCAACGCCATGACCGTGGTAATGGCATTTTCAAATGCCTTGAATGTCATGATATCGCGCGGCTTGATGTCTTCTTTGAGCAGGTGCAGAATGGCCTTCGCTGCCTCCTTGCACTCGCCGGACTTCTCCGGACTCAACGCCGGATAAGAAGACGAGTATGGCAATGCCATTCCCAACGCTTCAATGGCTGACGCCATCGTATTGGCTGTGTACATGCCACCACAAGCACCGGCGCCGGGGCACGAATGCTGGATGATTCCTTTATAGTCTTCTTCCGAAAGTTTGCCAGCGAGCTTCTCTCCCAATGCTTCAAAGGAAGAAATAATATTGAGTGCTTTGCCTTTATAATGTCCGCCGGCAATAGTGCCACCGTACACCATGATGGCCGGTCGGTTTAAACGACCCATGGCTATTACCGACCCGGGCATATTCTTATCACAACCTACTACGGCAATCAATGCATCGTAGTACTGGGCGCCGCACACCGTTTCAATGGAGTCGGCTATTACCTCGCGGCTAACCAAAGAATAACGCATGCCTTCGGTCCCATTGGATATGCCATCGCTTACGCCAATGGTGTGGAAGATAAGTCCCACGAGATCCTGACCCCACACCGCTTGCTTCACTTCACCTGCAAGTGCATTGAGGTGCATGTTGCAAGTATTGCCATCAAAGCCGGTGCTCACGATACCCACCTGTGCTTTCGCGAGGTCTTGTTCGGTGAGGCCAATGCCATAAAGCATGGCCTGCGACGCGGGCAAGGTAGGATCCTGGGTAATGGTTTTGCTGTATTTGTTCAGGGCCATGGGAAGAGAGAACTCGGAGATCAAACAATAACGTAGCTGTAGCTTTTGTCGAGCACGATGCTCTGATACGCTTCCTGAATCACATTGCCCAATGATTTATTCCAGGGTTTGGCAAAAGCCTGTCCTTCGATGGATTCGATGGGTGTGATCTCTGCTGCGGTACCGCAATAGAAAGCGCTGTCTGCTTCGAAGAGCACTTCGGGGCTGAAAAAGTTTTCCTCCACCGGGATATCCAGTTCACGGCAAATGTCAAGTACCGTCTGGCGTGTGATTCCCGGAAGGATATTGCCCAACGGTGGTGTATGCAGCACGCCATCTTTCTCATAAAAGAAATTGGCTCCGGGTCCTTCTGCCACGAAGCCATTCATATCCAACATCAGTGCTTCATCAAAGCCACGCTCTTTCGCTTCCATGGTGGCCATGATAGAGTTTACATAGTGACCACAGGCCTTCGCTTCGGCTTTCAGTGCGCGGGGGTTCGGGCGCTGGAAAGATGAAACACACAACCGCAACGAGGGATGGCTGAAGTACTTACCCCAGTCCCATGCGCCAATCATCACCGACACTTCCTTCGGCGCGGTAAGCGACATGTTCGGACTGCAGAACACCAGCGGACGCAGGTAGGCGCTCGACAGGTTGTTCTTCTCCAACACCTGATAGGACAATTGGGTGAGCTCTTCCACACTGTAGTTCATGGGGATATTGAGGAGCCTGCAACTGTTGCGCAGACGCTCGAAGTGCTCCACGGGCTTGAATATTTTGGTTCCGTTGATGGTCTGGTAGGCGCGGATGCCTTCAAACACCCCATAGCCATAGTGAAGGGTTTGGGAAAAGAGATCTACTTTGGCTTCTGCCGCCTTGATGAATTTTCCGTCGAGGAAGACGAGGGTGTTTTCGTTGTAGTACATCGTGTTGGTTTAGAACAATCGTTAGTTTGTTATGCCTGGTAGAAAATAAAACCGCCCCGATTTTGTCGGGGCGGCTGAAGTTTCTTGTTGTATTCAAATCAGAAACGCCCCGTATTCTTTCGAATCAGAAGAATCAAGCCCATCACGAGGACTACCCCGTTGTTCAGTAAGATGGAATTGATGCGGTTCATAATTTGATGTTATACAAGGATCACAAAAAAACAGGTCAGAATCTATGAATACGTACAAAAAATTTTAAACTGGCATTAACGAATGTTAGGTAGAAGCACGCTGCAATCGATACTTACCCTACCTTTGCAGTCATATTGTACACACCATGAACCGTCGAACATTCATTGCCACCTCCGCCCTGACTACTGCGGCCACGGCAGCATCTGGCCATACTCCTGAAAAACCCATGCTCACACACCATGTCTTCTTTTGGCTGAAGAATGCTGACTCAGTCAGCGACCGCGACAAACTGATTGCGGGACTGAAAACCCTTCGCCGTATTGACGGTATCAAATCCCTTCACATCGGCGTGCCTGCGGCCACCGAGAAACGCGATGTTGTCGACAACAGCTATGCCGTGTCGGAGTTGATGTTCTTCGACGACCTGGCTGCCCAGGCTCGCTACCAGGATCACCCCATTCACAAAGCCTTCATCGAAAGCTGCTCCTCTCTCTGGTCGAAGGTGGTGGTGTACGATGCCATGGATGTAGCTTAACCCGACACCATGACACCTGATATTTCTTTTCACCGCGGCAAGCCCACTCCGGATGCGGTGTTCTCCATTCTCATCCCCTCCTGGAACAACCTGCCTTACCTGCGCACCTGCGTGGAAAGCATCCGCAAGAACTCGGCCCGATCTCATCAAATTATTGTTCACATCAACGAAGGTGCCGATGGATCACTCGAATGGGTAAAACAGCAAGGTCTGGACTACAGCTATTCGGCAACAAACGCCGGGGTATGCTATGGCTTCAATGCCCCGGGTGTAATGGCAACCACACCTTACATAGTATTGTCTGATGACGACTTCTACTTTGCGCCGGGTTGGGACACCTCGCTATTAGAAGAAATCGAAAAAGCACCTGCTGATTCATGGTGTATCTCCGGAACCATGATCGAGCATACGACATCGCGCAACACGGCGGCATTGGCACCATTCGATTTTGGCAAGACCGCAGAATCATTCGACGAGAAGAAATTTCTTGCAGACTTTGCCGTCATTCCGTTTGCTGATTGGTCGGGGAGCAACTGGTATCCCCTGGTAATGCCGCGTCAGATATGGACCCTCATCGGCGGACTCAGCCCAGAGTTTTCACCCGGTATGGGCTCGGATCCCGACATGATGATGAAACTATGGCATGCCGGGGTTCGCTATTATAAAGGTGTCAGTCGCTCACGTGTCTATCACTTTGGATCACGCACCACGGCACGGATCATCCGCAACAATGGCAACAAACAATTCCTCGAGAAGTGGGATATGGCCATTTCAACGTTTTATAAATTCTATCTCAGGATGGGTAAGCCTTTCGCGGGGGCGTGCACCGATCCCTCCGTAGAAGGTGCGTTGAAAACCCGATTGTGGAGAGACCGGTGGAAGAAGAGGCTGGGGATTTATTGACGGTGCATTTTGCTTTGGCTCCTTCGATACAAAAAGCGCCAGTCTACCAACCGCTGGCGATCACCTTGCAGACATACTCCACATCAGCGATGCTCATCCGCAAATGCAGGGGCAATACGATGTAGCGCTCTTCCACTGCGTCCATGTTGGGCAGGTCATGACGACGGCCACCAAGAACTGTGTAGCGATCATTCCGATAATGCACCTGACCAGACTCAATCTTGTGGTCACGCAATTTCTTCATAAAGTCCATGCGGCGATCGACCAGCGCTGTTACAAGCCACGAGGCATGGGTGCGGTCCGTTGCGTTTGCACCAATCAACTGGATTCCTTTGATACCTGCGAGGCCTTTGCGATAGGCAGCAAACAACTGTTGACGATAGGCCAACGTCTCATCAAATTCTTTCAATGCAGCGAGGCCCATGGCAGCACCGATGTCCGTCATCTGGTATTTATAACCTACCTCGGTGATGTCGTTTTCCCACGTTCCCTTTTGTTTGTTCGAGCGGTCGATACCAAACCAACGCACCCGCTCGCCTTTGGGAACGAGCGCAGGATCTTTCACCACCAACATCCCTCCATCGCCGGTGGTAATGGTCTTGATGGCCTGGAATGAAAACATGGTGAAGTCAGCTATTGAGCCAACGTATTTTCCTTTGTAGGTAGCACCCAACGCATGGGCAGCATCCTCGATTACGGGGATGTTGTGTTCACGACCGATGGCCAATAGCTCATCCATATCGCAGGGAAGACCCCCATAGTGTACACATACGATGGCGCGTGTCTTCTCATTCACCAGCTTGCGCACATGGTTCACATCGATGTTCAGCGTAAGCGGATCAACATCCGCAAATCGGAACGTCACACCGATGTACAGGAAAGGGATCGTGGTAGCCGTGCAGGTAAACACGGGCGTGATCACTTCATCCCCGGGTTTGAGGCCAGCGAGGATGTAAGCCAGGTGAAGGGCATCCGTACCTGAACCCACAGCGAGGGCTTTGCCGCCACCGCCGAATTTGTCTGCAAACTCCTGTTCGAATTGTGCTACCCGGGGTCCTTGACCAATCCACCGGCTTTGAAGTACTTCCGTGACCGCCTGCAGCGCTGCCTTCGGCACATGCGGATAAAACAACATGATGCCCTCTCCTTCCTGCATCACAGGCATCTCATTCATGGGTTTCTCTTTCGACACGGGATATTTGGTGAAAATGGACTGCAAAGTAAAAAAATAAACCCCTCATTGCGAAAGCCATGAGGGGTTCGGGTATGGTGTAGCCTGTTGATCAGATGTTCGGCTGCGGCGTGATGCGCAGGTAAGGCTTCACGCGCGTATATCCCTTCGGAAATTTGGCGGCGATGTCTTCGTCCTTCACAGCGGTCGTGATAATCACATCCTGACCTTGCTGCCAGTTGGCGGGCGTGGCCACGCTGTACTTGGCGGTGAGTTGGAGGCTGTCGATCACCCGGATAATCTCATCGAAGTTCCGGCCGGTGGCGGCAGGATAGGTGATGGTGAGTTTCACTTTTTTGTCGGGTCCGATCACAAACACCGAACGAACTGTGAACTTATCACTCACCTCCGGGTGGATCATGTCGTACAATTTGGCCACTTCAAACTTCGGATCCGCGATAAGCGGGAAGTTGACGTTGGTCTTTTGAGTTTCATTGATGTCGCCGATCCATTTTTCATGGGCATCGAGCGGGTCTACGCTGAGTGCGATAACCTTCGTATTGCGCTTGTCAAACTCCGCTCGCAGTTTGGCCACGGCGCCCAGTTCGGTAGTACATACCGGGGTGAAGTCGGCGGGGTGAGAGAACAGGATGCCCCATCCGTCGCCGAGCCATTTGTGAAATTGAATAGGACCTTCAGTGGTCTGCGCCTGGAAGTCGGGCGCTATTTCTCCTAATCGGATTGCCATAAGACAGACTATTTAGTTGAGGTGCAAATATAGACCAAAAGTCTACTAATTCAATAGATTATTAATACCCCTATTTAGCGAGTTCGCGTTGGCGTTTAACAATGTGAGCCAGGGTACTTTTGGAGAGCAATTTCAGGGTTTCGTCGCGCACACCGGTGAAGGCGTCGCGGATGCCGCAGGTGATTTCGTTGGTACATTCCTCACAGCGTTCGTAGTAATTGAGGCTGACGCAGGGAAGCATGGAGATGGCCCCGTCCATGAGGCGGATGATTTCCACCATATTGACGTCTTCGGGCTTCTTATAGAGGTAGTACCCCCCGCCTTTTCCCTTTTTGCTGTGCAGGATTTTGGCGTTGCGCATTTCCAGCAGAATGGCTTCGAGGAATTTCTTGGGAATTCGCTGTGAATCGGCGATATCCTGAATATGCACCGGACCTTGCTGGTAACGTTCCGCGAGGTAAACCAGGGCATGGATGGCGTACTTACATTTTTTTGAGAGCATAACGTAGGTGAAAGTTATACTTTTTAGGAATAATTCTACTTTTACGGGGAGAATAGAAACGTGGCGACAGGTTTTAGGACTTTCATGGGCCGGATAACAGCCCCCAGCTTCCAAGCCCTAAGTTCACCCACCCAAGTCTTAAGTTCTAGTTTTCTTGCCGAGGTAGCTCAGGGGTAGAGCAGCTGATTCGTAATCAGCAGGTCGTGAGTTCAAATCTCATTCTCGGCTCACAGGTGGGCCTAATTATCTATCACCTTAACCTTAATTTGCCTGTCTGTTATATCACACAGGAAATAATAGGGAACAAATTGAACCACGCCAAGATTTCCCTGATTGACAAAAACATTCAGTGTATACCCTTCACAGGTGGATGCAATACTCATTGAATCCACGCTGGCAGAAGTCCCTTCCCGAACATGTCCAGCCAGCAGCATGCGTTTGGAAAAGTCAATTACAGGACGGGTAGTATCCGGCATAATCAGCAAGTACTTCTCATAGTCCTGCTGATTCCTGATGATCAGGTTAATCTGAACAGCAGATTGATCCACGTTCTGCAATACAGCCTGATATCTATTGGGATCAAGAAAGGAATACTGTTGCAAGGCAGGTAATGTTGTCTTGAGGCACGGTTCATCTTTCTCGCAACCAAGTGCACAAAGCACTACAACCACAATTGCTCTCGTGAATCTGCTCATTGAATGAAATTAATAAAACTCAATTGGAGATTACCATGAGACATACTTATTTAATTCGGAAATACTCACTAAGTGGTATTGTAATTTCAGTATGCTGAATTGCCCTAATAAATTTGGCTCATCTAAATCAGCGAGTTCTCAATCCGATGTTGATTTCCATAAATCCAAAAAGCAGACTGTCATGAATCATACTTGGCGCTCCATTGATGTCAATAGACTTTACGTAACCATTTTGTTTTGAAATTCTAAAGTTGAGATCGACCGGATACCGGGATCTAATCAGCAATTGATACCCCAAGGTCAATCCGGCACCAGCATAGTACCCATTCAACCGTTGCGGTCCCAGAATGTCCCGATAAAGCACTACAGGGAATACACCTGAATAAAAACCACTCAGTGTCTGTCTTGACTGGTAGTATCTTATTTGAGGTCGCAACCAGAGATTGAAATTGCCGGAAGCACTAAAAAAGGAACTCGTCCCGATACTTTGACGATGAGTCCAGCTATCGTACTCCACCACCCCACTGATGCTAATTGGGGTTTTCTTAATTCCAATTTCATAATGCACAATAAGCCACTGTTCGTTCCGGAATATGCTGGAGTATAAGAACGGAAATATGGCAAACTTCAAATACTGTGGTTTCCTGAAAATAATCGCAGTTGAATCGGAGACATCAGAACTTGGGTAGTTAGGAGTACTACCCTGAGCGTACAGCCATTGCGTTGAATGAAAACAGATAACAAATAAAAAGACCAAAGTCTTTTTATTCATCTGCTCCACTATCAGCTTTGGTACGTGTACCATTCGACTTGACATAGATCAAAACGAATATACGTAATACTCACTCCGAATCTCCTGTTACATTCAATATTGAGTCAAGGGTATAACCGCAGAAAAACCCTATCTTTCAAACCACCACTCCCCCATCCTATGCGACCCACATTATTCATCCTTATCATCTGTTTTCTCGTCAGCTATTCCGTCTCGGCCCAAATCAACGACTCCCCGGCCGGCGCATATACCTGGAAGAAAGGCAAGACTGAAATGCAATCCGGATATGTGGTGCTCAAATCCGGCAAACGGCTCGAAGGAAAAATTTCCCTGCATGGCAGCCCTTCTGCCGTCAACGAAATAGAATTTGAAGGCGATGGGAAGGAATTAAAATTTCCAGCTGCCTCACTCAAGTCATATGGACTTACCAACGTCAATCCAAACGCGAGCACCAGCACCGCTGCTGCCGCTGTTAATGACAGTCCGGAGTCAATGTATGAATGGCGCAACATGGGTGTGGTTATGGGAAAGGTTATTCAGAGTACACAGCCCCGCGCCGGGTATGTGATTTTGCGCAATGGCCAAAGGCTGGAGGGTGAATTGAAGTTGCGCAAGAAAGATAATGTGCTTGAAGATATCGAAATCAAAACACCAACCGGCAAAGAGAAATTTGACGTACCTGAAGTCGCCCACTATGGTTATACCGTGTCAGAAGCTGAAGTGGTTCAAGCCAAACTGGCACGGGAAAGCAAAGACAATTACCCCGGAAGCATCCTCACCAGCAACGGCGCACTCACCGGAGAGGTAGCTTTGTTTCGAGGCCAGGGTCAGCGCTACCTGGAACGAATCACGTTCAAAGGAGCCGATGGTCAGTATGCGGAATACAACCCTAAGACCATATCCGGGTTCACCTACCAGAACAAAGGAAAAACGTATACCTACACCGTGGTGGACGGTAAGTTTGTCTCGGAGCTGTTTCTGGGCAAGACCTTTCAGGTGTATCGCAATCCCAATCCTACCACCATCAATGAATTTGCCACGTCCATGGCGAAAGGATTGATGCAGGTCGGCACTACCGCTGCTGCCACCGCAGCCGTGAAGCAGGATCAGGAGAAGAACCACTATGTCTCCAACATGGACAGTATCCTGCGCGTTTCTACCACCGAACAATTAATTGACATTCGCGACAAACTCACCGCGGTTTCAGGTTACAACTCCGTGCAGGAAGCCTTGGATAATTCGGACAATGAAAGCCTGAAGACCAACCTGAGTGCCCTCGAACTCACCATCCAGGGAAGACAGGCATCATCAACACCCGGTGGCATACTCAATGATGAGTGGATTATCTTCAACAAGGTTACCAATGAAAAAACCGTGGTTTACAAGAGCAAGTACAAAGATCAGATTGATGTGCTCCTGATGGGCTGTGACAAGTACCTCGAGTTGAGCAAGTCAGTGCAAAATGATCTGCAAAAATGGGATGGTCTCGCGTCAGCGGCCAAACTGCTGGACAGCTGCTACTAAAATCCTGGTGCAATTGGAATCGCTGGAACTAATATCCGTTTGCATGGATTGCTTTATCTCTGAACTTGATTAAACTTGACCAACTACGGTTGTACCAGTCAATCAACCGCCATCAGGGGAAAAAGTCAGATACTACATCGCCGGTTTCACCCGAAACTGCTCCGAACAACTCCCGAAGAGTTCCCGAACAATCCCCGACCAATTCCCGAGGATTGCCCGAACATTCCCCGAATCCAGTTTATCCAAGCTTTATCGGAGGCAGCCTCCATACAGCCATGATAACTGGCCAACCAGCTAATCACTCGCAACACCCTGGGTGATTCCCTGCAGGCGTCTCCGACGGCTTTTGAATCTATTCTTTTTCTGTCTATCATTGTGTAATAATTACACAATGAAAATGAAATCATACTCCCTGACCTTTCTGCTGGTGTTGCTGCTGGGCAAATGCGTCCTGGCCCAACCCCTGCCCCAACTGGGTAAAAACCCGATTCCCGACGTCGTGGCTGCCATGACCCTCGAAGAAAAAGTCTCCATCCTTGTAGGCCCCGGTATGAATATGCCCGGAATGAATATGCCCGGCATGGGTGGGGGAACGATCTCTGAAACCCAGAAGCGCGTTCCCGGCGCCGCTGGTGTTATCAATGGAGTGCCCAGGCTTGGCATCCCTGCTGTGGTCGTTTGCGATGGCCCATCGGGCGTGCATCCTTTTAACATTGGATTCTCCCGCGCATATTATGCTACGGCCTGGCCCACGGCCACGCTCCTCGCTTCCAGTTGGGACACAACCCTGCTGAAACAAGTCGGAACCGCATTTGGTAAAGAAGCCAAAGAATACGGCATTGATATTATCCTCGGGCCGGGTATGAACATCCACCGCAATCCCCTCGGCGGCCGCAACTTTGAATATTACTCCGAGGATCCTTTAATCTCCGGCTCGATGGCAGCCGCTTTGATTAAAGGCATGCAAAGCAGTGGCGTAGGTACATCACCTAAACACTTCATGGCCAACAACCAGGAAACCAACCGCAATACGGTGAACACCATCATCAGTGAGCGGGCACTGCGTGAGATTTATCTCAAAGGTTGGGAAATCATGGTGAAGCAATCCAATCCGTGGACGGTGATGAGTTCATACAATTTGCTCAATGGTCCATACACCTCTGAAAACAAAGAATTGCTCACCACTGTGCTGCGTGATGAGTGGGGTTTCAAAGGCCTGGTGATGACAGACTGGTTTGGAGGCCGTAATCCAATCGCACAACAACAGGCCGGTAACAACCTGATCATGCCGGGCATGCCAGCACATGTGAAAACGATCATAGATGCGGTAAAGTCCGGCAAACTGGATGAAAAGATATTGGATAAAAATGTGGCGGATATCCTGCATATCATCATGCTCACCCCCACCTATGCCGGTTACAAATATTCTGATCATCCGGATCTCAAGGCCAATGCGCGTGTAGCGCGTACAGCAGCAGCGGAAAGCATTGTCCTGTTGAAGAACAATGATAAAGTACTGCCCCTGACATCCAATGAATCCGTTGCTGTATTTGGCAACAATGGATATGAACTCATCGCCGGAGGTACGGGGAGCGGAGATGTTACCCGCATGTATACCGTCTCTTTGTCCGAAGGTCTGTTCAAAGCGGGTTTTATCGTTCAACCGGACTTACAGGTAACCTATACACAGTACCTGGAATCAGAAAATGCGAAACGTCCCAAAAAGAATCCATTTGAAGAGTTTATGAATCCGAATCAGCCGATCGGTGAGCATCCGCTCGGTGATGGTCTTCTGAACAAAGCAGCAGAACAAAGCAAGGTGGCCATTATAGCTATCGGCAGGAATGCAGGTGAGGGAACGGATCGCAAGATTGAAGGCAATTATTACCTGACCGATGGCGAGAAGTCATTTATCAAAAAAGTGGCGGGCGCCTTTCATGCACGGAACAAAAAGGTGATTGTCGTTTTCAATGTGGCCAGCGTGACCGATGTTTCGCAATGGCAACAGGAAGCAGATGCCATTGTTCTCGCCTATCATCCGGGTCTGGAGGGAGGCAACGCATTGGCTGATATCATCAGCGGTCGCGTGAATCCTTCGGGCAAACTGGCCACTACTTTTCCGGCCGCTTATTCAGATGATCCTACCGGCAAGAACTTTCCCGGCAAAGAGTTTCCGGATCGCGTTGTCCAAGGCGGATTCGGTATGAAGGCGGTTGAAGCAGAAGTGACGTATGAAGAGGGTGTATATGTTGGCTATCGGTACTACAACACGTTTGGCGTGAAGCCTGCTTACGAATTCGGATATGGTCTATCGTATACTGAGTTTGAATTCAGTCCGTTAAAATTGAGCGCCGCCGAATTCAATCAGTCCATAACGGCTACTGTTACCGTCACCAATACGGGCAAGGTGGCCGGCAAGGAAGTTGTGCAATTGTACCTCAGTGCTCCTACCACTAAATTGGACAAGCCAACCTCGGAATTGAAAGCCTTCGCCAAGACGGGACTATTGCAGCCTGGAGAATCGCAGACGCTCACGTTCACACTGAAGCCCACCGACCTGGCATCCTATGTCGCCAAATTATCGACCTGGGTGGCTGATGCCGGAACATACACCGTAAGGATCGGAACGTCAGAGACCACCAGACAACAAGCAATCTTTAAATTGAAGAAAGATATTCTCGTGCTGAAAACGAATAAGGTACTTGTGCCCAAAGTGACCATCAATGAACTGAAGCCGGCAGTAAAGAAGTAAGATCATACAACCTGGCAGGTGAAAGGTCGGCCCTGGGCTGACCTTTTTTATTTACCGTAGTCCGTGTTATATGCTGTAACTTTTCAGTTGCAAATTCGTCCTGACCATACAATTTCCCCATGACTAACACCCGAGAAACTTCCCCGCTGTTTTATGCCCGCCTGGCCGGAGCACTGTACCTCATCATCATTGCTGCCGGCCTGATCGGTGAAATGGTGGTGCGTGGCCCTTTATTTGTTTCGGGTGATCCCGCGGCAACGGCCAACAATATTCGTCAGGCAACAGACCTCTGGCGGATGGGCATCGCAGGCGATCTCCTCATGCAAGTGTGCGATCTGCCCGTCATGTGGGCACTTTATATTTTATTGAGGCCTGTTAATCGCAAACTGGCCTTGCTTAATCTTCTTTTTAATATGATCCAGACTGCCGTGCTGGTCACCAACAAACTTAGCCTGGTAATGGTGTTATTCCTGCTTGGCAAAAACAGCTATCTGAGTGCCTTTGAACCACAACAGTTGGAAACCCTGAGTTACCTGTTCATCAGGTTGCACGACTATGGCTTTGGTATTGGTCTTATTTTCTTCGGGTTTGTCTGCCTGCTTGAAGGCTACCTGATTATACGTTCAGGTTTTCTTCCCAAAGTATTGGGCTACGCAATGCAGGTTGCAGGCGTTTGCTACCTCGTTAACTCAATCGCTTTGCTATTGGCACCTGCACTGGCCGGCGCCATGTTTCCGTTCATACTGTTGCCGCCTTTTTTCGGGGAGTTGTCACTGGCCATGTGGCTGCTGATCAAAGGTGTGGATGAAGCAAAGTGGAAACCGGCGGGGATGTAGCGCACACCGCGACCAACAAATTATCATTTCACGCAGGGGTCGCAGAGAAGATTCACGCAAAGCACAGCAAAGAAAGCTGTTTCATTCCTCCGCGCCATTGCGTCTCCACGGCAAAAACTTGCATTCGCACCGAAGGTGCCCGCGTCCTTATTTTGCATCTGCATTTATCTATTCTCCGTGCTTCGCGGTGAAAAATTGCATTATTACTACATAGTGTATTTCACATTCCTCCGCGCCATGGCGTCTCCGCGGTAAACAATTGCATTCGCACCGAAGGTGCCCGCGTCCTTATTTTGCATCTGCATTTATCTATTCTCCGCGCTTCGCGGTGAAAAATTGCATTCCTACTACATAGGTATTTCACATTCCTCCGCGCCATTGCGTCTCCGCGGCAAAAAATTGCATTCGCACCGAAGGTGCCCGCGCCGTCGCGGCTTTGCGGTGGAAAATTGTATTCCCCCCGAAGGTGGCCCATAATTCATTAATTTTATGTCCCTCTGTTCGATTATGAAAAATCACCTCATCTATCTTCTCTTCCTGCTTACTTTCCTTTCGGCTTCCGCTCAGGAGAAACAACTCACCATTCTATATACCAATGATCTGCACGCCCATGTGGAGCCGCAGAAAATCACCCGCATTAGTCCAAACCGTACGCTTGGAGGCTTTGCCAACATCGCTGCTTTGGTGAAAAAAGAAAAAGCTGCCAACCCGAATACGCTGTACTTCGATGCCGGGGACTACTTCACCGGTCCTTACATCAGCTCGCTCACCAACGGTCAGGCCGTAATCGATATCATGAACTACCTGTCACTGGATGCAGCCTGTATCGGCAACCACGAATTTGATCACGGCTGGCAGAACGTTCCCTTTCAAATGGGTAAAGCGAAGTTCCCGGTCCTGAATGGCAACATCTTTCTCAAAGGAACAGAAGAATTATTGTGGAACCACCCTTACCTGATTCTAACTGTGAATGGCGTGCGCATAGGGGTCATCGGCCTGCACGGCAAGTTTGCTTTCTACGACACCATTGCGGAAGAAATGATTCAGGGTGTGGAGGTGCGCGACGAGGAAACGATGCTTCGCAAATATGTAGCGGAGCTCAAAGACAAAACAGATCTGCTCGTATTACTGATACATGAGGGGATTCCCGGCAGACAATCATCAGAAGGCTCGACCGATGTAGCGCGCAATTTGCAGAAAGACATTGACCTCGCCCAACACGTGCCCGGCATTGACATAATCGTGACGGGTCACGCTCATCAAGGTACACCGCAGCCGCTGGTGTCCAACGGAACCCTGATTGTTTCTACCGATGCGCTGGGACTTGAAGTGGGCAAGCTGGAAATAACGTATGATCCCCGCGCAGACAAGATTGTTAAGCATAAGAATAGCCTGAACTACTTATACGACGACGAAGTAGCCGACGATCCCGCAACGTCCGCGGCCATCACCCAATGGACGAATCGGCTGAAGTCCATTACCCAGGAGCGGATCACGGAGACGGCCGGACCCCTTACGCGCTCTTACAGCGAAGAGTCTCCCATGGGGAACCTGGTGACCGATGCCATGCTGAACTACCGGCCCGAGGCAGACCTGGCACTGGCCAACAGTGGCGGCCTGCGTGAAGACATCGAAGCTGGTCCGATTACCATGGCAAACCTGATTTCCGCATTTCCTTTCCCAAACACCCTTGTCGAGTTACAATTGAAAGGGAGTGATTTGTTATCGCTCTTTGAACATGGGGCCACCCTCACCAACGGCATGTTGCAGGTATCTGAAGGCGTGGCGGTGCGCTATGATACCAAAAAGCCGGTGGGTCATCGAGTGGTTTCATTGACGATCAAGGGAGCACCGGTCAATCCAACCAAATTATATCAGGTGGTTACATCCAATTTTCTTGCCGACGGCGGCGATGGCTTTGCGGCATTCAAGAAAGCAGTCAACGTCAAGCGCAACAGCACCGAAGTACTTCAAACCATCATCAGTTACCTACGGTTGTACGATAAGTATGAGCCTGTAAAAGAGGGACGGGTGAAGAAGTTGTGAAACCGCAGAAATGAGCACATAAAAAAAGCCCGATCTGATTAGATCGGGCTTTTTTAGTGCCGAAGGCGGGACTCGAACCCGCATACCTTGCGGCACACGCCCCTGAAACGTGCGTGTCTACCAATTTCACCACTTCGGCCTACATCACCTCGTGCTCTCCTTCCCGAGAACATCAGGGTCGAGGTTGGTGCCCGGGACTGGACTCGAACCAGCATACCTTGCGGCATACGCCCCTCAAACGTACGTGTCTACCAATTTCACCACCCGGGCAGAAACTATTTTGCAGGGGCGGCAAAGGTAAAAACCTTTTCTTTTCCGGCAAACCACACAACCCTTTCCAGAGCCTTCCCGGTGACTTTTCGTCTCCCCATCCTATTAAAAGTGTATATTTCCAACCCGTATTCCCCTAGGGCCTATGAAGTTTTTTTCCCATCTCCGGTCTCTGGCTTTCCTGTTAATGACCCTGGCTTACTCAGCCTCTGCCCAGCAAGGCGTGGTCATCGGATCCAATGCAGCTAATCCCACCCCATCACCCGACGCTAACGCCGTATTGTGGCTCATCGGAAATGGCAACCAGGGACTTATCGTACCAATAGTAACCAATACCACTTCCGTGGCCACTCCGGCCAAGGGTATGGTCGTATACAATTCAGCGGACAATACCCTATACTATTACAATGGCACCTGGACCGCAGTAGGCAGCGGATCAACCGGTGGAGGAAGTGCATTGCTCAAAATCTCCGGCAACACGGTATCCATTGACCCGACAGGCACAGCTTCGATCAATCTTGCCAGCACAGCACCCAACGCCAACGGACAACTAATGATGTGGGACGGTACCAAATGGACAAGTACAACCGGCGCCGCACCAACCAACGGACAATATTTGCAATGGAATACGGCTGCCAACTCCTGGCAACCAGTGAACTCACCCACCGCATCTTCTCTGACCAATCCGATGACCAATCCCAATGAGATGATCATTGGAGGGGTAAGTGGTGCGCCCGCAAAACTCAATGCTCCTGGTGGCACCAACAAAGTGCTGACCACCGATGGCGCCGGCGCGCCCACCTGGAACAACACATTAAATTTAGGAGGCAGCCTCAGCGTAACTGGTTCAATAACATCCACCAGTTCAGTATCTGCCGGAAATTTTGTTGGCAACGGCAACCAGGTGACCAACCTTGATGCGGGCAAGATTACTGCCGGCGTTGTACCCATTGCTAACGGCGGAACAGGAGGCAACACTACCTCACCAGGTTTTGTATTCGCAGGTCCGGTTTCCGGCATTGGCGCTCCTTCTTTCCGGGCGCTAACTGCTACAGACATCCCTGCCCTCAACTTATCCAAAGTAGCAGCGGGCACTTTACCCGTCTCTCAGGGTGGCACGGGATTGTCCGCTACACCACTGGCCGGTCAACTACTGATCGGCAATGGAACTGGTTTTACCCTTTCAACATTAAGCGTGGTCGGTGGGCTTGCCATTTCCAACACGGCGGGATCAATCATCCTGGGAACAACCGGAAATTTTGGAGCGCAAAATCTGAGCACCGCCGGTACACTCAGTGCCGGAGCAACTACCGTGAATGGTGATGTGACCACCAGCGGCTATACCCAAATGGGCGCCAGCGCACCGGGATTGCAGGTGTTGGAAATCACCGGCACCACAGCCACCTCAGCAGATGGTGTCGTGAATATCAACATCGGAATTGACCAGTCAAGAATTGTGTTCTCAAGTGTCTACGTGCTGGATGCCACATCTGAATTAATACCTCCCATGTATATGCGCACTGGTTTCCCCACGTATGCATTCAACTACTTCTTTTCAGGCACAACCTTGTTCATTATCAATGTGGATGTGGCGCCCTTTAGTTCGACCTCTATTCGCAACCGCCCGGTAAGGGCAACTATTTTCTACAAGCCGTAAGATGCTTTGCCGTTTCTCTACCGGCCGTACAGTAAGCTGGCGTATACTAGCCAGCGCACTCATGCTATGCATTTCACCGTGGAGCCGGGGCCAGATTATTATTGGCACCGGCACTGCCGTCTCAGCGGCCGCCACTACCGCATTGGTGACTTCAACAGGCATTACCAACAACAGCAGGCTCGCCGATTTCAGCAATATCTTTCTGGGTCTTGCAAATTCAGGCAATGCCAGCCAGCCAACGATAACAACCACCTTTCCCCTCAACCTGCACGGACTGGCCATCGCTGGTAAAGGAGGCTTTATACTGACTGGTTCCTGGACCGTCAACAATCAACTACGGCTGCTGGGCGGAAACATCACGATCCCGGCTGGAGCGGGAAACATCCTGACCTATGCTGGTGCCAGTGATATTACCAGCGGCTCCACTACATCCTATATTGATGGCTTACTTTTCAGTCAGGGTACAGGCATCCGCACATTCCCGATTGGAAACAGCACAGGATATTTTCCTGTGGCGCTTGGTGGCGTCAAGGATGCTACTACCTCGCTGGGCATGCAGGTCGTTGCTGGAAGCCCGGGGTTATCGCCACTCCCAGCAGGGGTCACGGATTTATTTGTAGATCACTACTGGCAATTAACCGTTTCCGGCGGCACCTTCTCCGGCAGCAGCCTGCAGTTGAGCACCACCGGCACCGACGGCTTTCTTGCCTCGGGTCCGCTCTCCACATTGGTTGCATTGGAGGAAGATACCGACAACAACATCACCAACCTCGGTGGCACCTTCATTTCACCGGTGCTGAGCGTCACCAAGCCTATTTCATCCAAGGGCAAAATATATGCGCTTGGAAAATCAGAGGATGTGGTCGTTGCCGTAACCAAGGTGATCACCCCTACCACCGACGATACGCGGAATAATGTGTTGCAGATCTCCAATATTGAGCTGTACCCGGACAATACCGTAACCCTGCTGGACCGTTATGGGGTACCTGTTAAGACCTGGAAAGGGTTTAAGAATTACGCCACTACAACACCTGGGCAGGATGGTATTGATTTTGCAAGCCTGGGTATTGGTAATTATATCTGTGTAGTTGAGTACACCACCCTGGCGGGTGAAAAGAAGAAAGTTTCTCAAATGGTAACCGTGTTGAAGTAAGCATGAAGACACGTTTACCCATCACCCTTTTGTTGCTCATTGCTGCGGGAGTGTCCTACGGACAAGACATTCCTTTGTTTAGCCAAAAGCTTACCAATTCCTTTTTATACAATCCGGCCATGGCGGGCCAGTCTTCAGGTTCGCTAACCCTGTCGCACCGCACCAACTATGCCGGCGTGCAGGGGGCCCCGGTAGACAACTTCCTGAGCTTTCAGACGCCCATCAGCAATGGCCGTTTTGGCTTCGGCGTCAATGCCCTGCAGGATCGCGTTAATATCCTGGACAACAATTTTGCTTCAGCTGCCTTCGCCTATCACCTTCAACTCAACTCGCTCAACCGCCTGTCCATGGGCATAGGTGCGGAGTACAACATGACCAAGTTGAATGACCTGTCGCTGGTGTCTGATGATAATATCTTGCAGCGGTATAGTACGGGTACCAACAAGGCTGACTTTTCCTTTGGCCTGGTGTATGAAACCCGGTTGTTCCGGGCGGGACTTGCCGCCAACCGACTTTCATCTGGTTTGTTTCAAAGCAAAGACACACAAACCCTTTCAAACTATTACACGGCCTTCGTACAGGGCACTTTGCCTGTACGGGGAGGTGCTGACCTCCTGGAACCTTACGTAAACTTTCGGAAGTTCTCAGCCAGCAATACCACCCTGGATCTTGGCATCTACTACACCTACGACAGTAAACTGGTAGCCGGACTGGCCATGCGAAACGGATCCACCTATAGCGGAACCGTCGGTTTCCACTTTACGAAGAACATCATGGCTGGCTATTCCCGCGAAATGAACCTCGGTTCCGTAGGAGGTTTCGTGGGCTCCACCAATGAAATCACTTTCCGATTTGACTTCAGTCAGAAGGAAACTCCCAAGAAATTTAACAATGACTATCGCAGCTCGCTGTCCTATCGCCGTAAAACACTCAACACGTCAGGTGTTAAGAAGACGGCCGGTGGGCATACCCCCAAGCAGCTCTCCAAAGCCCAAAAGCGGGTTGCTGCATTCTCGCCCAACCGCCGTTATCAAAATGTGTCGAAGCTGTCGAGTGGACGCAAGAAGTCCTACAGCAAAAAACGCGCTCCCGCCAGACGGAAGCCAGGTCGCCGTCGCTGATCAGCGTTTGAGAATTACTGAGATCGGGAAATCGTTTCCGTTGATATAGCCCGTAGGGTACTGCGCCTGACCGCCGTATTTCTTGGTCAATTCCGGTACTCGCTCCTCCATATACAGTTTCAGTTCATTCACCGTGACCTTGCTGTCGCCGTTATCATTCTCCCCGCTCAACGCCTCTAACAGCGCATAGGTGAATACACCATGTTTCAGCACTTCAAATTCAGTGGCAAATTGTTTGGTGCCTGAGCTGGCAATCCAGACAACGCCTGAACTGCGCGCCAACTGAACAATCGCCTTCTCGTCGCTGCCTGCCGCACGTACGTTAATACCTTTCAATGCCCCTCCGGAATGGCAGGCGTCCATGAGCACGATCTGTTTGGTAGATCTTATCTCTGTGAGGAACTTCCTGAGTTCCGCGCCGGACAAGCCCTTCTTTTGCAATTGTTCCGGATCGCCGTACAGTTTGGTGACATCCGTAGGTACGAAATAGAACGGGCTGTCTCCATCCGCATCTTTGTTGTCCTCGTCGAGGCTGCCGTGCCCGGCATAAAAGAACACAAACACATCTTCGGGTTTGGCACGTTCAATGATGGACCTGAAACCCTTAATGATATTCTCTTTGGTGGCCTGTTCGTTGTAGATTTCCACCTTGTTGATGGACTTAAATATGCGTTGATTGACCGGGTTGGTTAGTTTATCCACGAAAGATTTTGCATCCGGTTGGGCATAATTGAGGTTATAAGACGAATTCATGTAGTTATTGATCCCAATGGCCAGGATATGCAATGAACTGGTGGCCAATAATTCACCGACATATTCCACGGTAATAACTTCCGGCCTGGATTCAATCTTCTGATAGTTCAATACCACCACTTTGTATTCATTGTCGCCGTTGGTAACATCGACTTTATAACTTTTGGTAAAGGATTCGCCTTCGCCCCGGGTCGGCACTTCACGGTCTGTCATCACCAACTTATCGTTATGGTAGATATTAACCTCCTTTACACCACCTCCACCATCTGTAACTGCCACATCGAGGGAGAGCGTCTGGAGTTTGGTGATCAGCTTACCGGCTTTGTAACTCGCGGCATTGGAGGAGATTAGTTTATAGGTATCAAACAGTCCGGCGGAAGGCCGGTGCAAACGACCCAGGTCAAAGATGCGTTCCCCTTCTTCCTTCAGAATATCCTCAATCCTTTTACCTGACACCATGCTCTTCTCCATGTGCTTGGGGCGGTACAGGATCTCAAAGTATTGTTCCGCACTATAGTAGTCAGCCAGTTTCTGAATCCCCCGATTTACGTGCCAACCAAAGTATCGGCCACCAAAAGAGGTACAGTTGAAATATCCCTTGGGGGTCCAGCATACCCACTCGAGGTCATCAGAAATAAAAAGTGTTGCAAAAGGAAGTACCGATTCGCCGAGGTTCTTATACATCTCTTCAATGCCTTTGTAGGTTTTGTCTCCATTGGCCTTTAGAAAATCGATGACCTCCATCCATGCCTTTTTGCTGGGTTCCTTTGTGAGGGAATCAACAGGAAGTGCGGAAAAATACCGGTCCCAATTCTCATCGGAAAACACCTTTCGTAAACTGGGTGCGGCACCAGATTCGTTGAGCTTCCAGATGATGATGGACTGGTCTTCTCCACCCGAAGCCAAATAGCGGCCATCTTCACTCACCGCCAGCGCACGCACCTCGCCGGAGTGTCCGACAAATTCCTTTTGCAATAGCCCGGCCTTATCATACAACTTCAGGGAATGGTCACTGGCTACCACAATATTTCCATCTCGGGTAGTTTGAAAGTCCATGATGCGACCATCATCATTAAGGTCATTCTGAATACTCTTACCCTTGGGCAGGTTTAAGACCAACTCACTGGATTGGCGGATAGCTGCATTGGCATCCGATGCCGGTGGCACGTAACGGCCTGGCGTGCGATTAATGCTGAAGTTGGCCAGGTCGAAACTCATGGGGAAGTTGCCAGGCTTTCCCGGTTCGCTGACACGGGAGATGAACAACTCAAGTCCGGGGCCGAAGGCGAGATCATGGATGGCCGACCCTTTGCCCTTTATCCTCCGGATAGTTTTTCCGTTGATGGGGTTCCACAGTACTATTTCGTTTCCTGTACCTCCGGCCGAGGCTACGATATAACTTCCGTTTTCCGATGGTGAAAATGCAGCACAAAATACGGTGTTATCATGACCCCGGTAGTCCGAAAACTTGTTACCGGCAGGCAAACCATAACTCACACCATGTCCGGCCACATCCAGGGCCACCAACAGTTTTGAATCATAGCTGAACGCTATTGCGTTGATCATGTTATTTATGCCATCAAATTCCTTTTCTACGGTACCATCCAGACGCCACAAGATCATTTCGTTGTTGAAGCTGGTGGACGCGAGAAAGGTGCCATCCGGGGCGTAGGCTACCTTGTTAAGGTCACCCCTGTGCTTTTTCCAGCTGCGGCTGGAGATTTTTGATCCACGGTCAATTGCAGCCAACCCGTATACTATTACATCTGTGTGTCCCTCAGCGGCAACAGCCAGATCCATGGTCTTTGAGTTCATGGAAATTGATTTTACCGGTGAACCCACCTGGAGGGTAGTCACCTCCTGCAGGGGCGAAGTGCCCGTGACGCGCCATACTTTGACTGTGCCGTCATCAGAACCACTCACGAGCAGTCCACCCGTGCTTGAAAAATCCAGGCTATTGATTACGTTGGTGTGGCCTACTGCGGTATTTACCTGAATGCCTTTGATCAGGTCAATAATGACAATATAATTTTCCTTTTCGGTGGCCACCGGATAGCCAGACACAGCCAGTAGTTTACCATCCGGAGACAGTGCGGATGCGTAAAGCATGCCTTCCGGTCCATCACCAATCTGTGATTCAAATTTCTTTAACAGTTCTGCGGTGTTGGCATTCCACACCCGGATGGTTTTGTCATCGGAAATACTGATGAGTCGATCCCCCGCAGGGGTAAAGAGTACATTTTCAACTTTATCTGAATGACCCTGGGCATTGATGACGATACGGGGTACCCCTGTTTGCGCCACACCGTTAACACTGAGTACGGTAAAAAGCGCAATAGCAATAGATTTAATTTTCATAGACCTGAATCCTGTGAAGCGGATAAAGGTACTATTTTAGAAAAGAAATTTCCCTGATCAGGCTTCCAGTTCCTTAACCGACACCTGCCGCTGCACGGTCCACACGAAATAGAAAAACAGTGAATAGAAAACTGCGACAGAAAAAAGGGAAAAGTGTATCATAGGCGTTGGTTCATGGAATAAATATCGCTCCACATCCGAAGAGAAGCCGGTCGTTCTTCCCGGGAAGCCTTCCCGCGTAATATTTTCGGAACATTTCCATTATTCTTCGCTTTTGGGGTATTTTGTCGACCAATACTGACGTTCATCGTCGTAGCACCACTCCATGAAGATTTCCAGGCTCTACCTCATTGTACTGTTCGCTGCTATTTCTGCAATCCCGATGTTCGGGCAGCAAATTGGGAGCAGAACTCCCAAGGACTGGCACCTGAGGGATCCGGAGGTAGATCACGTCCCTGGGGTGAGCGTTGAGCGGACCTATGAAACCTTGTTGAAAGACGAGCCTTCAAAGAAGGTATTGGTTGCCGTGATCGACACGGGTGTTGACATCCATCACGAAGACCTCCAGGGTATGATCTGGACCAATCCAAATGAAATTCCGGAGAATGGCATTGATGATGACCATAACGGATATATCGATGACGTACATGGCTGGAACTTCATCGGAGGAAAAAAGGGAAACGTGACAGACGATACCGGAGAAATCACCCGGGAATACATACGACTGAAGTCCATTTTCGACAGCATTCCTGAAGCACGCGTTCGGCGTAAACAAAAAGCCGATTACGAACGGTATCAGCGTATCAAAAAAACATTCGAAAAGACCCTCGCTGACAACCAGCGCGAGTACCAGGCCTATAAAAGCCTGTACAAGAATCTTCATGAAAGTGTTGATACGCTGAAGAAGGTGTTGCAATCCCCTCACCTTTCCGTGGCGGCCATTGATTCGTTCAAAACGGATGTACCCGCTTTGCTGTTTGCCAAGGGATATACCCTGAGGTTTTGGCGCCGCATGGGCGAAGAGACGGAGGTGGATTCTATCCTGCGGGAAATAAAAGTCGCTGTAGATTATTACCGGGTAGTCGTTGAGTTCAACTACAATCCCGGTTTCGACTCACGCCTGATCGTCGGGGATGACCGGAACAACCTGCACGAAAAGTACTACGGCAACAACGATGTGATCGGTCCGGATCCGGAACACGGCACCCATGTGGCTGGCATCATTGCGGCGAACCGAAACAACAACCTCGGGATTAAAGGCATCGCTGATCAGGTCACGATCCTACCCATCCGGGC
>JBGAMI010000108.1:0-3520 GCA_044223085.1 Cyclobacteriaceae bacterium | reverse complement strand
TGTCGGAAATATCCGGGCCACTTTCTCGGTAAGAATGGAGTTGGTTTGCACGTCGATGATCACCGCAGTAATCAGCCAGAGCAAGGCCACGGCGACAAAACCAGCCAGGAAAGACTTGCCCGATGATTCTCCGAACAAATACCCTCCCGCGAACGCGCCCAGAACCAGGGTCCACCAGGGTAAGAAATACTGAAGGACAAGACAAAGTAAGATTGTTATTCCGATTTGTTTGATGAAGTTCATTGCGCAGGAGTTAATTGGGTGATAGAAAATTGAACAGCGCCAAGCTGCTCCGGTGATTGCACAAAATGCATGTTGAAATACTGTGCTTTGGTCCACGGTTCCAACATGTTGTTGTAATACGGACTTCCCGGATTGCCGCTTTGTCCGCCGGGATAAACACCCCAGGCCTTCAATCCTGATTTCTCCAGGCTCACCACCATGCGCCATGAAGGACCATGGGTCCTGGAGTGTGCATTCACAATGTCATGATTGCCACCGTGAATGATGTGATAGCTGAGCGCTTCCTGCCGCAGCAGGTGTCCGACAAATCCGTCCTTGAAAACTCCCCAGGCCGGCGCAGTTGATTTCTTCTTTTTCCATTCTTCGATGGCGGCGACACCTTTGGAGAACGCTTGCTGCACTACTTCCGCGGCGGTTTCTTTTTCAGGTGTAGACAAAACGTCGAAGAACGACAACGAAGGATGATGCTTCAATAAATAAATGGTATTGAAGGTGGTGGGCCGGCGCATGGACACATGGGCGCTGTCCATTTCATCCCATATCAACGGCATCAACTCATCCCACCAGGCTTCGTAATAGGAGGCGCCTTCTGTATCGATATGGTTGTAGTAATCCCAGGAAGACAGTACATCGAGCGCCTTTTGTTCCGTGTCGTTCAACTTCGCCTTGTCCAGATAACTGATAAATAGCGGGAGGCTTTCGGCCGCCTTCAGGTTATAGTTATCGTTTTGCAGGTTCATCATGTCTTTCACGGTGGCCTTCGTGAGTCCGGACAATACCGTGTTGATCCGCCGGTTGCGATAAGCCTCGAAAGACATACCGCCGACATAGTAGGGGTACGTAGAGTCTACCGGATACTGGTTGGCGGAGCTCACAAACCCGCGCGCTGGATTCTTGTACATGACATTCTGTTCGTTGGGGATGTAGGCTTTCCATTCCGTGCTGGTGTTTGTGCCATCGAGGATAAACTTCCCTTCGAGGTTTCGGCGTACAGGATACTTGCCCTGAATGCGCATGGCGATATCTCCGGATACAGACGCAAACACAAAGTTCTGGGCAGGGCTTGCGTAATGGTCAAGTGCCGCCATGTAGTCGGCGTGGTTCTTGCCGCGGTTGAGTTTATAGAAGGTCATTATCTCCTCGGAGGGATCATGGGCTATCCAGCGGAAGGCAAAGTGAGCGGATTCGCTTTCCTGGTGGAAACTTTCGTCGAACACCACCGGACCGTGATGCGTGTAGGTGATGGTATCGTAAAAGATTTCGCCGTTCTTCACCGTGAACTTTTCAATTACTTTGGTGGCCGTTTTCCACGTACCATCACTCATGTATTCTTTCTTGCTGGCATCCTTGAATTGGATCTTATACCAATCCACCAGATCGCGTTGGGCATTGGTGACACCCCAGGCAATGGAGTCATTGAATCCACTGATTACGGCAGGGGAACCAGGTAATGATGCGCCCATGGTATTCACGCCGGGAGCATTGAGATGAATGATGTACCAGATGGAAGGTAAACTCAGTTGCAGGTGAGGGTCGTTGCTTAGCAGGGGAGAGCCGGTTGCTGTTCGACTGCCACTGACAGCCCAGTTGTTGCTGCCCACGTCGGGCGGAGACTTTTCAGTGGGTGTCAGGGAGACTAGCTCTTTGGGCAAAGCCATAGGCACAGAGTCCATTGGGGCGGGTTTGAATTTCCAATTGCCGGTGTTGTCGACAATCGGGTCGCCCACTTTTTCACGGTCCGGGTAGAGCAGGGCGATCATATCTTTGCCGAACAAGGACAAGGCATTGGTCATCTCCAGATCTTTTTCACCCATGTTGAGTGTCTGGGCCATGCTTTTTAGCAACAGTGCACATTTGATGCCCGACCAGGGTTCCGGCGAGTAGTCGAGTAGTTTGTATTCGAATGGGTAGTCTTCGTATGATAATGTACTGATGTAGGCGTTGATTCCTTTCGAGTAGCTGTCAACCATGGCTTTGCTCACCGGGTTGCTCTCCATGCTTTTGATGGCGTTTTGAGCTGCCGTGACCATACCCAGGCGGCGTTGGCGACGGTCGTAGTCCAGGGCTGCTTTCCCGATTATCTCCGAAACCCGTCCTGCGGCGGCGTGGGTCTGGAATTCCATTTGCCATAGGCGGTCGTTGGCGGTGACATAGCCTTGGGTAAAGTACAGGTCATTGTCGTTAGTGGCGAAGATGTGGGGCACACCGATGGAGTCATATACAATGGTTACTTTGTCCGTCAGGCCGGGGATAGAAGACGCCTTACTGGCCGTGCCTTGATCCGTAGCATTTTGCCAGAACCCATGAAATGGATCAAGAAACTTGCCGAGGGGCGGGATGGGGGAGCCGAGGTTCCACCCGCGGTTCAAGGTATAAACCAGTATTAGTGTAATTAATGATGAAAGTATGATCTTGAATAGGCGCATGGAAAACGGAATTTGTGATAAAATTAAAAGGATTTGCTAATTTTCGAACTTGTAGCTTAAGAAGACGATGATTTCCACCCCGTATGTGCTTGTTCGTAAGTCTCTTTCCAGCCTCCTTTCCTTTGGTTTGTGTCTTTTTCTGCTATCTTCTTGTGTGACAAACCGGAAATTTCAGATGCTGCAGCACAATGATGTTAACAAGTCAAATCTGCCGACAGATTCAGTTTTCAGATCATATGTAGTTGAGCCGTTTGACTATAAAGTACAAACCAATGATATAGTCTCGGTGCGGTTTGAGAGTCTTACACCCAAGGATTTTGATTTCTTGTCTAACCAGACTTCCGGCAATCCAGGCGGAGGCATCATAGGCGGAGCACTCATGTTTGGTGATCTGGTGGATGAGCATGGCGAGATACCATTTCCGGTTGTTGGGAAGACAAAAGTGGCGGGCATGACCGTATTTCAGATTCAGGATGCCCTTCAAAAGTTGGCCAACCAGTACCTTGAATCGCCAACGGTCAAAGTGCGATTGCTGAACTTCAGGGTTACCTTCCTTGGCGAAGTAAATCGGGAAGGTGTTGTGATTATTAACAATAACCGGGTAACCATGCTGGAAGCCGTGGGGTTGGCGGGTGGTCTTACGGATCTCGCAGACAAGACTAACGTAAAACTCATTCGGCAAAATGGAAACAATGTTGAAGTAGCGTACCTGAATCTGCTGGATGAGAATTTCGTGAAGTCGCCATATTACTACGTAAATCAAAATGACGTTATTGTAGCTCCGGCACTCAAGCAGCGCCCATACCGCAAATATTTTGGGCAGAATTTAAGCCTGGTCATTTCGGCGTTAT
>JBGAMI010000107.1:0-3764 GCA_044223085.1 Cyclobacteriaceae bacterium | reverse complement strand
TCGCTTCGCTCGCGAAACATGGGATCGCTTCGCTTCGCTCGCGATGACGGCGACGGTGGCAATAATGGGTGCTGGAGGATTGCTTCGCTTCGCTCGCAATTGGTGCCAACCAAACTTCAACTTTACGCGTCATCGCGAGCCTGGCGAAGCGATCCAACCCTGCGCCCGTCGGAGCACCAACAACGGATAGCTGTTCGCCACTACCTCGACAGTGAAATTTGACATATTTTGCAGACCAAAGCACACTGATGTCGTTTCTTTCTCACCGTACCCAGATCATTCTCGCCTTCGCCGTCATTTACATTGTCTGGGGTACAACGTTCCTTGGCGTGCAGGTGTCCTTGAAGAGTTTCCCTCCGTTTATGTTATCGGCCCTGCGACTCCTGTTGGCAGGCGGAGCGCTGGCGGGTTATTGTATGGTCATCGGGGAGAGGTTGCCACCACGCAAGGAATTACTTAAGCACGCCGTGTTGGGGGTCATCATATTTGTCGGTGGCATTGTGGCCGTGGTCTGGGCGCAGCAGTTTATCCCTTCAAGTTTTGCTTCGGCTATCATCACCACGCCATTCTGGTTCGTTCTGCTTGACAGCCGGCAATGGAAGTATTACTTCAATAACAAGTTCATCTTGTTGGGTTTGATCATGGGCTTTGCGGGTGTGGTACTGCTCATGGCTTTTAAGCCAGGCAGGGCCGGATCTGACTCCGAACTTATGCAAACCCTCTCTGTGCTCATGATCGTGATGGGAAGTTTTTTCTGGGCATCGGGGAGTCTATATCTGCGCTACAATCCCAGTCCGGTATCGGTGTATACCAGCACGGCCATTCAGATGTTAAGTGCAGGATGTGTCGCCTTGCTGATCAGCGCCGTGACGGGTGAACCTGGGTCCTTTGACATAGCTGCCGTCCGTTTGGATTCCCTGATGGCGTTGGTCTACCTGGGCCTGGTGAGTTCGATGATGGGCTTTCTGTGTTTTATGTGGCTCATTAAGGTGCAGCCACCCGCGGTGGTGAGTACGTACGCCTATGTGAATCCGCTGGTGGCCACGCTGCTG
The DNA here is from genome assembly GCA_044223085.1 of Cyclobacteriaceae bacterium. GTDB lineage: Bacteria > Bacteroidota > Bacteroidia > Cytophagales > Cyclobacteriaceae > ELB16-189. The sequence continues at coordinate 2,712 of JBGAMI010000107.1, read as the reverse complement.
GGCTGGGCTCTGGCAAACGAGCACATTTCAGGTGCCCAGTTGCTGGCTTTGGGACTAATTCTTTCCGGCGTATTGATGGTGAACCTACCGAAGTACCTGGCTAAGATCTGACTCTGCGTCCTTCCATTGTTGGTGCTCGGCACTTGTATTACCTTTTGCATTAATCATTTTATATTTTCCATTTTACATTTTCGCCGGTTTCGTTGTTGGGTTTCGGCGCATGAGTGTTATTCTAAGTCTGTTTTTGCTCCAATCGGAACTACAGCGAGGCTAAGGAGCTTCACTCGGGTAAATATCCATCGAAAGGAGTATCGGTTATTGAACAGCCAATATTTAGCTTGGTCACTCAGCGTTCGACTGAAAACTTACCAAATAAAAACAATTGCAAGATGAAAAAAATCATGGCTGTATCGTTCATTATGATGGGCATGACCATCATTGGATGTTATCAGAGCAATTACATTTCTCCCCAGGGACTCAATGGACAGGGTGGTCTGGGGCGTAATCCCGCCAAGCCAAATCCTGTCACCCTTGGCTGCAGTACGGCGGGCAATCAAGGAACTGCAACATGGTTGAAGAACAGCAGCTATAATTGCCATGGATATGTTCGGGGTGCCCTGATCAATCACCTGACAGATGCCACTGGAATGCCAAATCCCGGGGCAACTTTTACAGTAGGTAACACCATTCAAAATGACCCTAACTTTATTCGCGTCTGCTCAAAGGGTGACGCACAGGCCCTGGCACAGCTACCGATTGGGATGGATCACTCGGCGCTTATTATTGGTTCTACCTATACCTATGCAACTCCAGGCCCGGGTTATGTCTGGGTCACGGGAATGCCTTTGCATTATGGTACTCCATGTGACTACGAATACTATGCCGCCATTCCGGATGTCACAGTTACAGGCCCAGTGAAGTCTGGCAATAACTATACATTTACACTTAACAAAGCCAATCATTCATTTATCACGGTTGACGCAGGTCGCTGGTCTATTCCGGCAGGTTTTACGGTGGTGGGTTCTGCCACCGACACACAGGTGACCATTACCCCCAATGCGAACACAGGACCTGGGACCTATACGGTCACGGCTTCGATCAAGACATCTGCACTTAATGGGTCTTGTCTGAAAGGAGTAAATGGTATTGAGAATGCAACCAATTACATACCAACAAGAACAGGTCAGGTTACCCTGGCACCCAATTGCACAGGCACCCTCGATGGCGGGTCACTAAATACCGTAAACAGCGTAACCTATGGAACCCATCAGGTGGTAATGAACGCTTATCCGCTCACCTGGGTGAAGACTTCCGGTTCGGCCACCTGGTTTACCGGTGATTCCGGCCATACGGTGAGTATTACCCTCACCAGTGGTTCTGCAAGTTTCCATGTGTATGGCTCGGGTTGTGATATGAACTACACTTTCTTCCCGCATTGATCCACCGCCGAAACCTGACACAGAATAACGGCCTTCAATTACAAACAGAGACCAGAAAGGTCTCTGTTTGTTTCATCACTATACTTGTCCGAGATTTACCAGTGTATGACCATCCTTGATCAGTCACTTGATGTCCTTAAAGATCATCTGGAGCGGAAGATTTCGCTTACTCCGCCGGAGTTTGATTTTCTCACATCACTGCTGAAATCCAAATCCCTGAAGAAAGACGAGTGCCTGATACGCCCCGGGGAAATATGCAAGTATGAATCATTCGTCACCCGGGGTTGTCTGAAGTCGTTTTACGAAGACGACCGCGGCACGGTGCACATCGTGGACTTCTGCGTGGAAGGGTGGTGGTCCGATGACCTGTACAGCTTCTTCACACAGACACCTTCCCGGTCAACCATTATGGCGATCGAACCCACCGAGGTGCTTCAAATCAGCTTTCGCGACCTGGAGCTACTCTATGAGAAGGTCCCGAAGTTTGAACGCTTCTTCCGTCTCCTTTTCCAGCGTGCCTACATCGCTCAACGTGAGCAAATTAATTTGATGTTGTCCGCCACGGCGGAAGAACGCTACCTCATCTTTCTTCAAAAGAAACCCTACGCCGAGGAGCGCTTCTCACAGCAGGACATTGCATCCTACCTGGGCATCACCCCCCAATTCCTGAGCGCAATGAAAAAAAAGTTGCGTGGTTAAGGTAGATTAATTTTTCTGCCCCTGCGGTTTTGTTGCTTTGTTCAGTACCGGTCAGTAAAGGCTGTTGCTAACCAACATGCTACCTAAACTCCTGCCTCGTTTGAAAGGCCTGCCTGTCATGCTTTCGGCCGCTGCGGTCATTTCCGCATTTGCGCCCGCCGGAACACCCGACGATATCCAAACAAACAACACTGCGGCTGTGACTTTCACGATCCGGCCGTTGGAAGAAACAGAAGAAACCACCATGGATGACAATGCAATTGCCTACGCCCAGGATGTTACCCGCCAGCTGTTTGAAGCCGTCGAGAAGAACAATCTCATCGTCGCCGGTAAGTCCGAGGAACAGTTGTCGCAGGAAATTGTAAAGCTTGCCCTGGAACAGTTCAAGGTGGACCAGCATTGGCACAAGAAGATTGTTCGCACCGGCCTGAATACACTTGCTACGTACACAGACAACCCCGCCAACCGATTCATACAGGATGGTGATATCCTATTCATTGATTTTGGCCTGATTGTTAACGGGTATGAATCGGACTATGCGCGCACCTATGTTTTGGGAAAGGATCCACGCAAG
>JBGAMI010000043.1:7285-29671 GCA_044223085.1 Cyclobacteriaceae bacterium | reverse complement strand
CGACACAGACATGGTGGCTGTCGTTCGGGAAGTGCTTGCGATCATGGGCGAACGCAAGCAATCCATTCCCATGCGGCCCGACCACGGGCATCAGATGCTCGATGACTTACGAAAGAAAACGCAGCCCGGATATTCTGCCATCGGCAGGCTGAGGGGGCTGGCCGAACTGCGGGGACTGGAACTTGGTCTTTCTGCTCAGGGCATGTAGCCCCTTAATCAAGATCACGCAAACCCCGACGACGAACGGGCCATACCAACTGACCGAACATCAGAAGCCACCCACCAATCGCGTCACTTTAGTCCGATAAACTTCGTTAGTGGAGGAAATTTACATCCTTCATGAGAACCGTGGCTAAATATTCTCTCCTGTTCATGGCTTATTGTGTAACGTTTATACTTCCCGCCATTTTACTCCCGGTATCAGTACCCTTGAAGGAAAGTGGAGGCAGTATGGCATTCGCATTTCCTGTCGTCATGCTTGTCAACTTCGCCATCATCATGTATTTAGTCCATCGCTCCGCCAGCCGGGGAATGAAGCTGTGTTTTTACATCATACTCATCTTTTGGGGACTGCAGACCGGGATGACCCAAATTGAAACGTTGTATTTCAGAAATGCCATGCCAGGCATCAATGATCGGGAACTCATTAATCTTTTCATCCGACCGCTGATTACCCTTGTGATATTTGTTCCCATTGCTGTGCGCATCACCGGAAAGTGGAATGGAACTAATGAGCGCAGCCCCAAAATGATAGCTCCCTGGAAATCAATTGGATTACTTGCACTCCTGTACGTTGCGATATACTTTGTCTTCGGCTATTATGTTGCCTGGCAATTCGAAGCAATTCGGGTATTTTATTCGGGCTCTGCCATGAAAGCTGGCTTTATTGAAGTTCTGCAAAATACCTCAGTTACCACTCCGGGGCTATTCTCGTTACAACTCTTGCGCGGGCTGTTGTATGCGATGATGGGTGTGATATTGATACAGCAATTGAACGGGAGTAATTTGGAGAAACTGATTGCCCTGACCCTCCTGTACGCACTCTTGCCATCCATACTGCTCATCCTGAGTAATCCATTCATGCCACCCGATGTACGATGGGGACACCTGGTTGAACTAACCACATCCAATGGTTTGTTCGGATCACTGATAGGAATTGCCGGAGTCCGGCAACAATTAATCCGATGATGAAGGCAGACTATGCCAATAGGCCATCCTTATACCGCTGGCGAATTACCTTCTTATCAATCTTTCCGACACTGGTTTTGGGAATTTCCTTTACGAAGACGACTTTTTCCGGCAACCATATTTTCACAAAACGCTGGGCCAGGTGGTTAATCAGTTCACTGCGGTCCACTGGCTGATCGGCGGAAGCCGGTATCACAACCGCCAATGGTCGCTCGCCCCACTTTTCATCTGGTATGGCAATCACGGCTGCTTCCTTCACCTGCGGATGCGCGACCAGTGCATTTTCAAGTTCAACACTGGAAATCCATTCGCCGCCACTCTTGATCAGGTCCTTGGTGCGATCGGTAATCTTCATATATCCGTCGGGTGAAACAGAAGCCACGTCACCCGTACGGAACCACTCATCTTTGGTAAAGCTCTCGGCTACGGTAGCCGGGTCTTGTTTATAATATCGTTTCACTACCCAGGGACCGCGCACCTGCAACTCACCTACCGAGGTACCATCCCAGGGAAGGTGCAGTCCCTCTTCATCCACAATGCGGATTTCAACGCCGGCGACCGGATAGCCCTGCGTGGCCTTTACATCCCATTGCTGGTCTGGCGACATGAATGCATGCTGAGCCTGGAGGTTAGACACGGTTCCCAACGGAGATAATTCCGTCATGCCCCAGGCATGCTTCACATGCACATGCAGGTCCTTCTCGAAAGCCTGGATCAGCGAACGAGGCATAGCCGATCCGCCAACAATCAACGATCGCAGCTTTGATAAGTCACGCGGCTTTGCTTTCAGGTCGTGATACAACCCCTGCCAGATGGTGGGCACGCCGGCAGCCACCGTAACACCCATCTTTTCTATGGTCTCAGCCAATGAAGCTGGTGCGAGGTGCATACCCGGCATGACTACTTCCGCACCGGTCATCGCACATGCATAAGGCAGTCCCCACGCCTGTGCATGGAATTGAGGGACGACAGGCAGTACAACATCAGATGACAAGAAACCGAGCACATTAGCCATGTTAATGCTATACGTATGGAGGAACATCGACCGATGACTGTACAGTACACCTTTAGGATTTCCCGTGGTGCCGCTGGTATAACACAACCCCATCGCCATGGACTCATCGGTGCATTGCCAGGTAAACTCCTCGCTGGCGTGGTGCAACAATTCTTCATAGTGCAACACATTGGGAAGTTTGGTGGTCAGGGCCGCTGAACCGTTCAGGATGATATAGTGCTTTACCCCCGGACAATGGGCAGCAAAGGATTCTGCCAATGGAATGAGCGAGGCATCGACAAAAATCATCTGGTCGTCGGCGTGATTAACAATGTACGTCAGTTGATCCGCGGCCAGGCGAAGGTTCAGGGTATGGCAAACCGCTCCGCATCCGGGTATGCCAAAGTAAAGTTCAAAATGCTGGTAGTTGTTCCAACTCAGGGTGGCTACGCGATCGCCCGTCTTGATGCCTAACCGGTGCAGAACATTTCCCAGCCGCTTGACCCGCTTGTACATGTCGGCGTAGGTGTACTGATGAAATGATCCATCAGCCAGCTTGGTTTGAATTTTCCGGGATCCGTAAACATTATTAGCGTGTTCAATCAGCCGGTCGATGGTAAGGGGGTAGTCCATCATTTGACCAGGAAGGAAATGCTTGCTCATGGTAGCGGGGTTTGGGGTATTAATCTTGTCAATTCTACCCGCAAAAGCAACCCGAACCACAGGGCACAAAAAAAAGGGGGCAATACTGCCCCCTTCCTGTTTCAATATCTAATTATCGATGGAAATTGTACACCCAGGTAAAATTGGTTCCCTTGTACACGTAAGTAACCTTAATTGAGAAGTTACCTTTACACTGATCATACGTACCGGGAGAGTTCAGGATCTTCTCTGTTCCATTACCGAACGGGTCAACCACGTTCTGTGCCGGGAAAGTTACGATCTGGTTATCCAGGTTGGTTGAAGGCGTAAATACCACAGTTGCCTGTGCATTGTCACCCCAGAAGTTGTCCATGATCCAAGTATCAGCATTCGCACCTTGTGTAAAGTGGTTGGTGTCGTCACCGGAGCAGCATGAACCTACTTCAGTACCAATCCATGTACCACCCCATGAAGAGGCTACATAGTTACAGTACTTCAATACGGTCCAGGTCATCTTCATAGCAGGATAGAACTGGTTGCTCTGGAACAAGCCAGAAGCAATGATATCCGCTGCGTTGATTTTGGTACCGTTTGTCAGGTTGATGTCACACTCGAAGTTCACACCGTTCTTATACGTGGTGAGCAGCGGGTTGGTATCCAGTTTGTAGCTGGGATCCGTAGCCACTGGCAAACCGAGAGCAGCGAGTACATCGTTGATCTTCAGCGTGATCGTAGTCCAGGGACCCAGGTAGGTTGCATCCTTCTTGAAAGCAGATGCAGGCACATTCTGTACCAATTGACGGGTTGTGCTGGTTCCAGAACCTTTGATCACAAACACGTCAACACTGGCCAGGTCAGCAGGATTAGCTGCGAGGAGCTCGGTATCGAAAACAAATGTTTCCGTACCGGTCATCAACTGAGGAACAAGCTTAGCACCCGGCACGCCGAGGTTATAGATGTTATTCAGCTGAGTTCCACGAAGTGCGAGGATGGTCCCCTTCTTCATGTTCGAAAATTGCAGCGGGTCAAGGGAATTGTCTGTACAGGAGATTACCGCTGCGAGAGACAACACCATTACCAGAATGAGTTTTAACTTTTTCATACTATTTCTGATAGTTTATTAGTTGAGTTGGTCTGGATTGTTGTCCCAGAAAGTCTTAACAACTGCCTGGGCATCTTTCTGCTTGGCATTCTGATTCAGGTTAACATAGGCAGATGGATAAACTTGTGTACGCAGCCACACACCCGGGTTCACCTGCAGGGTAGCCTGCATGTTGCGCGGTGCGCTGGTACGACGGTACAGGTTGTAGGCTTCTATTCCATTGCCCCACACCGCTTTATAAAATTCCATACCAATAACATCCAGTTTGTTGGATGCGGCGGTGAACAGGCCATCAACGGCTGCCTTGTAGTTCGTAGTAGAGGGAGTATTGGTGGCGGACAACGAAAATCCTTTGGCGGTGGCAAAGTTCTTGATTTGCGTTATCGAGTTGCTGATGCCCGCCTGCATGGCAGTCTGCGCACCGGCGGTATTTCCTGTCCGGGCCAGGAATTCGGCGCGGATAAAGTCAGTATACCATGACATCCAAATGGGAGCAATCCCGGCACCATTGGCCCCATCTCCTCGGATGGTTGAACCGAAGAAAGTCGTTGAGGAAGTCGATGTATTATCCAGTTTGCCGCCAGCCGGGTAAATTCCAAAACAGGTTTGAACAGGGCCGCTGGGTGGTGTACCGGCTGCATCGCCATGATCGCGTCCATAGAAACCCGGGTCGAAAATGCAGAAGATCTCATTCTTCGCCAGATAATGGGGAGGCGGTGCGGTCGGTGTACACCCAACCGCTTTGGGGTCTACAGCATACATCTGCGCCGTACTGCCCACCTGCCGGTACCAATAGTACCGCCAGCGTGGATCTTGTGTGGCAAACGTAAAGTCGGTCGGGTTGTTAGGATCCCAGATACCAAAGGTTTGATACATATAGTAGTTGGCAATATACCCTCCGGCACTTCCCTTGGTCGGGGTATAATGGGCATTATACATGGGATGCCTCGAGTCCGGTACCGTGACAGTTCCATATTTGTAGGTAAAGTTCTCAGCTTCGGTATCAATGATATTGGTTGTTCCATTGAGCAGGACAGCCATACGTGCATTGGCAGTTGTTGCCTGAGCAGGGATTTGTGCAAGGTTCATTTGCATCTTCAACTCCAGCGTATTAGCGAATGCCGTCCAGTTGGATACACTTCCATTGTAATACACATCGCGTGCAATGACCGGACTGCCTGGCACGGCCAGGTTGGCTCGCGCATCATTAATCAGGTCGAGTGCATGCTGATATACTGCAGCACCCCCATCGGCGATCGGGTTGAATTTGCCAGAGGCCCCCTGAAGTGCCTCGGTTCCCGGGACATCGCCGAATATATCTACCAGCGTGACCCACACATAGGCCTCCAGTAATTCTGCCACCGCTACGTGCCGGCTCAAACCTTTGGCTTTCGCCAAAGGAATGAGTGTCTCCGCGTTGATCAATACCGATTGGTAGGACGAGAACCAAAGACCATCCAGCCCTTGTGGCTGGTTCGCAGTCTGGTACCGGTAACCGCCAGTCATCGCCGTCATTCGCATCAACGGATCTACAGCAGAAGATGCCGTGAAGTACCAGTCACCAAAGTCAAGTTGAACTGCGTTCATGATGAGGTTGACATCCGCACCCGCTACGCTTACCTGGTTAGGGTTATTCAAATCACCGTCGAGATTGCAGGCTCCGGCAAGGAGTACAATCGAGAGGGCGATGGATTTATATATTTTCTTCATAGAAATGTCTGATTAGAAACTGATTTTAATCGTGCCACCAAACCGCCGGGCTGAAGGTCCGCCCAGGTAATCAAATCCCGCTCCATTGCCGGCGCCAAAGGCGGTTCGGTCGAAGTCGGCTTTTGCATACACCGGGGCATTCAATGAACGGAACCAGAGGTTGTTACCAACCAGCGAGACGTTGATTCCGGTCAGTTTCAGTTTTTGAACAAATGCCTTCGGCAGGTTGTACGAGAGCGAAACTTCACGGAACCGAATGCGGGTTGCATCATAGATACCCCGGTCAAACGGTGAGCCACCGATGATGGTATTGCCAAAGAATACGCCAGCCGTCGTCAAAGGAAGCGTGTTCGGGGTATAGCCCGTTGTGTTTCCATTGGCATCCTTAACTTCCAGGACACCCGGGAGAATCAAGGGCAGTGTCGGATCAAAGGATTCCAGGTCTTTACCCACACCACGCCCCACCATCGCGGCGGCCGTGTAGGACAAAATCTGTCCGCCTTGCACATAATCCCACTGCATGCCAAAGCTGAGTGATTTCCAACTCAAATTACTGATGATGGAGCCCATCCAGTTAGGATTCGGATTGGCAATAATACCGATTTCATTGGCCTGCTGATAGCTGCCCGTACTCGTGATAATAGGTTGTCCGTCTGGAGCCTTATCTGTATAAGAACCCATGATCACGTTCAACGGTTGACCAACAATGGCAAAGTTGCCCAGGTTCGAAAAGCCACTTACCAGTATCTGTGTTGATCCGGCCGGCAGTGACTCCACCTTGCTCACGTTCTTGGTATAGTTCGCAGTCAAATCCCAGGTCCAGTTGCCACTCTTCACCGGCGTAACCGTCAATGCTACTTCCACCCCCTTGTTAGAAATGGTTCCGGCATTGATATAGGTCGATTGGTATCCGGTTGATGGGTCAAGCGGACGGTTGATTATCTGGTCTTTGGCAACCCGGTTGTAATAGGAAGCATTCAGCTTTATCCGGTTTTCAAAGAGTTGACTCTCGATACCAAATTCTGTTTCCGTCAGCAATTCCGGTTTCAGGTTCGGATTTGCCAATAACCCCGGAAGCCTCGACACAGCCACGTTGCTATTCAAGCCATCCACCCTGGCCTGTGCATTCAGCGTGAGGTAAGGAGAAGTAGCATAGGGCGAACCAAAGTTTGCTGATGATCCAATCGCCGCGCGCACTTTGAGGAAGTCCAGCCAACCTGATCCCAGGTTAGGGAATGCAGCCGTAGGAATAAAAGCGATGGAACCACCGGGATAGAATTGTGAACGATTAGCTTTTTGCAAGGTAGAAGACCAGTCGTTACGGCCAGAAATGTTGACATACAACATCTTCTTAAACTCCACAGTGCCGTCAAAGTAGATACCCGCTATGGTACTATTTTGAACGTAGTTCAACTGGGTACCGCGGAAATCCCGGGGGAGTGTTGACGTAAAGTTACGGTGCTCAAAAAGACCATACACCACCTGCCCAAGGCTCTCGAGGCCAACCTGAGAATAACTATTGCTTCGGTAGTTAGCCCCTACTACGCCGTTGATCGTAAGGTCTTGGCTGAAATCTTTGTTGAATGATGCCATGGCCGTATGGTCGATTACAGTATTGGTGCCATCCACAGAACGATACGCACCGGGTGTCAAGCTGTTGGTTCCGGGTTCAATACCAGCACCACCACCCTTGTTAACTGTATAAGTTTGGTGTTCACCATAGGTATCGTAACCCAGACGATACTGCAGGCTCACCCAGTCCTTGAGTTTGTAGGTCAAGCTGGCGTTAGAGAAGAAACGGTTTACCACGTCCGTCTGCTTGGTGTTGTACAACACCCAATACGGGTTGGGGATGTCGTTTCCATTGCGGTAATACACGTTTGAATGGTCTACCGGATTTTCCCAGGGCCAGTTAGTCAAATCGATGTTACGTGGCGTGTAGAACAAGTTCGCCCAAATGGAAGGTCCACCATTAGTATTCGATCCAAGGCCTGCCCCGTTTTGAGGTTGGGCGTTATCGGTCTTGGCAAAGTTGAAGGTACCCGTGAACGTCAGATTCTTACTGAACTTGGCAGTAGTACCGAGGGAGAAGTTGTCGCGCTTCAGTTTGTTAATCGGAACGAAACCAGTCTCATCGAGGTGGCTATAGCTGAAGTTCATGCTTCCAAAATCATTGGAGTTAGACAGCGACAATGAGGTCGTAGCTGAAGAACCATTCTGGAAGAAGTCTTTAACGTTGTTCGGAGCAGCTACTGGGATATAACCAGGCAGCGTCTGGCCAGGCTGTATCGTTGTGGCTGAAACAGCGAATTCAGGGTGGTTAGGGAACGTGTTGGCCCACTCGAAGTAAGGGTGACGGAAAGCGGTAGGCTTGCCATCAAACAAAGAACCCCAGTTAGAGAAGAACTCACCATAAGCACCATCGAAACCGTTAGCCCACTTGTTCTGGAACTCAGGCAGGATAGCCTGAACCGTGAAGTATGACTGGGTTACAGAGCCAGAAAACTTGTTTTGTGCACCTTTAGAAGAACCAGTCTTGGTAGTAACGAGGAAAACCCAGTTGCGACCATGTGATCCGTACAGGTTAGTAGCATTCAAACCACGCAATACAGAGATAGACTCGATGTTGTTCGGGTCAATGTCCAGAAAACGGGTGGGCGACACCTGTCCGTCCATAAAGCTTGAGGTAATGCTGTTCTGGTCGGTGTTGACCGGAACGCCATTGACAACCCACAGCGGTTGTGAATTGCCTGTAATGGTGCTGGTACCGCGGATGTTAATCTTAGATGCGGAACCCGCCATGCCTGAAGAGTTTAGAATCTGCAGACCCGGAGTGCGCCCCTGCAATGCCCGGCCCACATCGGTTTCCGGTTTGTTGTTCAACATGGTTGCGCCAATGGTTGTCTGAGCATAACCCAAAGATTTTTGCTCACGCTCAATACCCTGCGCGGTCACCACCACTTCTGTCAGTTGCTTTACATCGAGTCCCAGGCCGATATCTATCACCGATCGCTCACCAATTGCAATTTCCTGGGTAGCAAGACCGATAAATGAAAATACCAGGGCACTGCCGGCGGAAGGCACCGACAGTTTGTAGTTTCCGTCCACATCAGTCACAGTACCGATGGTAGTGCCCTTCACCACCACGTTGACGCCGGGAAGGGTACTGCCATCTTCTGCAGACGTAACCTTTCCGGATACGATACGCTCCTGGGCCCAGGCCGAGCCGGCCATCAGGAGCGCGCATAACCATAGTACAATCTTCTTCATAGGTTAAAGTTTAGTTTTAACGAGAACTCTACCCTCCGGCATTGCACCGAAGAATGTTGATCAAAGCTGCCTTAATCCCTATCGGTATTAATCACACGATGTGCAGTATTTGAAGAAGCGTTTGGCGGGCATTTGCAGTATGTCCATCACCCATGTAATCCGGAATACGTTAGTGAATCCGGTGACCGCCCATCAAGAGGTTATATGAGTTTATCACGGGTTGCACGATCGATGGCCTCTGACTTCCGGTTCACATTCAGTTTAGAATAAATGTTACGAATGTGTGTGCGCGCCGTGTCACGGCTGATAAAAAGTTGTTCGGAAATCTGTGTATAGGTTTTGCCTTCAGCTATCAGGTGAAGAACCTCCTTTTCGCGTTGGGTAAGGGGTGATTCCGGATTCAGGTGAAAGTTATGGATGACCATCCGCGCTATGCGGCTGCTCATGGGCGCACCGCCCCTAACAATTTCTTCCAGGGCTGACACCAGTTCGAGGTAATTGGCACTCTTGGTGATATATCCTGACGCTCCTGCCTTCAATGCATTGAATACCATGTCATTGTCCTCATAGACCGACATAATGATGATCTCCGTCTGCGGGTATCTTTCTTTAATGCGCCGGGTCACCTCAATTCCACTGAGCGTGGTAAGCTTGATATCCGTCACCACGATGTCCGGTCGGGTTCGCGGTATCTCAGCAAGCGCTTCTTCACCACAGGTATAACTACCTACGACCAGAAACTTCTCTGAATTATTAATGATGTAGGTAAAACAATCCAATAAAATCTTGTCGTCTTCAATCAGTACGACTCTTCTTTTGGAAAAATAGCTCATTGCAAAAGGTCATTGCCTCCTGCAAAGTACTCAGCTCACGCAACATGTATTATACCCCAAATGGGAATGGACATTTCAAACGGATGAATGAGCAATTCCGTGATACTAATCCAATTAATTACTACCATCAGGGTGATTCGAAATGTACCAGGGTGAGGCGCGACGGTTAATGTAGATTAACCCGGGTACCACCCAAAATACCGAGGCTCGTTGTGTGCTGGACAAACAGAATGATTTCGCTGTTGTTAACATCAAGCTCTTCCGGCCACGACAAAGTAATCGTTCCTGTCGGACGATACTCAACCGATTCAAATACACGGGCCACATTGTGATGCTTAACTACCCGACTCTTATTTTCTCCCCGGGGGATAAAGTGCTCAGCATGACTTTCCACCAGGACTGCTGAAATAACTGAGCCGGCAGCCTTCCCCCTGGCTTGATATGTAACGGTAACGACTGAACCTGACTTAACGGCGGACGCACTGATGCGCACTTTTGACGGCTGTGCTTCTTCAGCTATCACCAACTCCCTGAATTTAAATGGATTGGAGCCTACAAACTCAGATTTTCCATTGACCACCGCCTGGGGTGTATAGGGTCTGGGTACCTCCAGTAAAGGCAAATACCGCTTCTGTCGGGCGGAATAAAGAGAATCGCTATAAGGATCCTTCCAACCCAACTTATCCCAGTAGGTGACATGAAAGGAAACACCAACCACTTGCCTCCCCTCCTTTTGAAGTATGCCCGTCATCTCTTCCAGCAACTCATCGGCAGCCGGACAACTCGAGCAACCTTCCGATGTAAATAATTCCACCAGCACGAATGAGGAGTCACCGGCTTCCCACCTCGGCGTGAAAGAAAGCATCATCCAAGCCCCCATCCAAATTATAATCCACTGAACTTTACTCATAGTCGTTATTGATTCTCTATAAGAAGGTAAAAAAGAGAGTCCCGTCCGGACTCTCTTTAATAATGCTGCTTCACGTCGTATTATTTCGCTAACCTAAGCTAAATCATGAAGAGCTGTGTATCAGACAACAAATCAAAGCGAAGCAATACAGGAAAAAATCACACAGTTCGACGTAAATACTGTAACACCAGGCTACCGCAATACGTGCTAGTAAACTTGCCGCACCCGAGTTCCGAAAAATTAATCTATTCCATTATTTGCGTTGTTAGATTGCTGCAGTCTACTTTTCGAACACAACTTCCGGCTAACATAACAAAACACAATACCCATGCTCAAGTACTACGCTGCCATGCTAATCATCCTGGCTTCATGCTCACCTGAACGCACAACACGGGTTGAAGACCTGCAGAAAATCGTTCAAGCTTATAACACAAAACTGGAACATGCCTTTCTTGAACAAGACCTGGGTGCCCTCAATAACCTGTATGCCACAAATGCCCGACTCTCACCCGATGGGGACAGATTTTACGTTGGCATCGACGAGATTCTGGAGTACTGGAGACATGATTTTTCAGTCTCACGGGTAACACAAATGTCAACCCAAACACTGAGTGTGGCCGGAAACGCCGATGTTATTTATGAAACCGGAATCACCCACGTAACCAGCATCTACGCAGGTTCTGCCAGCGTGAATTCAGTAAAATATATCAACGTGTGGACACGACAGGCTGATGAGTCATACAAACTAACCATCGACTTCTGGAACAATCCTGCCCCAGACCAGCCAAATCACTAAACCTGTTCTCAGAAACTCATTCGGCTGGATTACTTGCGCTAATGAATTGATTATTCCTTAACCAGTTTGAGTTGCTGATTGCCGGAGGCTGTGCGGACTTGCACCACATAGAGTCCCTTGGCCAATCCCTGAACACTCCAGGTGTCACGATCTATTCGCGTAGGCGCAATTCTTGCACCCCCGAGACTGATCAAAGTCACCTCCTCAATGTATTCTGGTGCCATCACCTGAATCGTGTTTGCGGCCGGGTTGGGATAAAGCATCAGACCAACGGCCTCCGGGGGTTCGAGTCCGGTGACCACGGGATTGGTGATCTTTACATCCGTATATAAACGGTATTGCCCGGGTAACAACTCCAGTGAAAACGGCAAGCTGTTGACTGCCACCGAAGTGCCACCTCCATAGTAGTCATACCAGGTACCTGTATGCGGGAAGGCAACTGATGCTACCTGCTTGACTACATCAAAGTTGGCTACCACCACGGCATTCATCTGATCTGTTGATGATGGCGATGCGTTATAGGGATTTCCCTTGATAGCAATCTGCTTCAGTAAAGAGCCTCCATCAGAAAACGCGGCTGTCCCCTGCGTGAATAACGGATAAGTTCTGCGCAGACGAGTGAGGTCAGCAATGCGGGTATACAATCCCTTGCGCAAGCCTTCTTGTTTGTAGGTCCACTTCACCGGCTTGGCAGAGATGCGACACGAACTGTTGACGGACCCATCCGCACAGGTGTTGATGCTAAAGTCATAACCCAGCTCTCCAAACTGCCAGATCATCTTGGGGCCAGGCACCGTCAAAAAGAGCACGTTCGCAGCTTCCATTCTTGACAATCCAATGGATACATTCTTTGCCGTGTAATCCGGGGTTGAGTTTCCGAACTGCGCATTCTTGTACATGATGCGCTCTTCATCGTGACTTTCCATATACCCCACCGCACCGGGTACACTCCAGCCACGGTTGCCGTAATAGATCCCTGAAAAATCGGAATTGGCGGCATAGCCCATGGTATTTTGATTATAGGCTGAATTATGATTGGCCCACAACATCATTCCTTTACCCTCACCTGACCGGTATTCAGCAAGCTCTTTTTCTTCGACGTTGTCCGCAAAATGCTCCAGGATAACGTACGCATCTGGTGTATGCGACCATATCCGATCGGCCATCCGTTTCAGGGTCGTGATGCGGGAGGCATCATAGGCGCCCCAGGCGCTGACATTGTCGGGATTGTTCTTTTGGGTGAAGCCTTTCGATAAATCATAGCGGTACCCATCGACGCGGTATTCGTGCAGCCAATAGTAATTGATCGAATCCAGGTACTTTTTCGTATAGGCGCTTTCGTGATTCATATCATAGAATACGTTGAATGGGTGCGTGGCCTTCACATTAAACCATTTATTATTGGCCGTCGGTGCCATCGCTGTGAAGTCAAAATCCATCATCACGTACGGATTAGGCAGATCGTGATGATTCATCACCAGATCCATAATTACCGCTATACCCAGTTCGTGGCACTTGTCCACCAGGGCTTTAAATTGCTGACGCGGGCCGTAGTACTTGTCCGGTGCAAACATAAAGGTCGGGTTATAGCCCCAACTATCATTGCCATTGAATTCCGTAACCGGCATCAGCTCGATGGCATTTACACCCAACCGCTTGAGGTACGAAAGGGTGTCTGCCACTCGCTGGTAGGTACGTGCATCGCTGCCCATAAAATCACGGATCAATAACTCATAGATCACCAACTTTTCTTTCGCGGGTTTTTGAAAGTTGTTAATTTTCCAGGCATACGGTGTCTGGTTGGTTTGCAACACAGCCACCCGGTTGAAGTACCAACTATCCCGTAACGCCTTGGCCGGGTACGGTTTGAGGCCAGGATAAGAACCCGCCGGTATGCCTGCATCATCCGGATCCAGTACGCGATCGGCATAAGGATCCGCCATCAGTACCGACTCACCGACAAGGTATTGGAACCCATACTCCTGCCCTGGCACAAGTCCGGTTACCTCCAGCCAGAAATGTTCACCATCGCGCTTCATCTGATTGGAGGCAGACACTTCCCAGTTACTAAAGTCACCAATCACATATACCGATGATTTGCCTGGCGCCCAGAGACTCAGGGTCGCCTTGGTGGCATCCGAACTGTAATTGATACCATCGACAATTCCAACGGGACGTACCTGATCAATAACGGCGGAACGAACCGTATACGAAAACGACGTCGACTTGGTCTGACCAGCAGCGGTGGCATCACACGTGACTACCACCGAACCTGAAGATTCACTCACACTTCGCGTGTAACTGATCGATGTTGATTGGGCTGCTGACGATACAACGACACCGTTTACTTTGAGGGTGATATCGGCTGCAATACTGGTGTTGGCAGTGATCGGCAAATTGTCGCCGCTGTTGACAAAAACAAAAGGACTTGTTGGCTGTGAAAAGATCAATGTCAACCCTTGCGAAACATCAAAGAACCGGTCATTGTCGGTTTGTTTATTGTCGGACCAGTTACGGCTCTTCAGTTTGAGGCCGATTTTTGTGATCTGATTGGCCGGCTTGTTGAAGAACGTGGTTGGTGTGATGGTGATCTGGTACTTATCAGGATTGGTGCTGATGCGGGTGCACTTTGCTCCGTCCTGGGCTGATGTCGCCGGGTTAACATTAGTAGGTGCATCAACATCGGCAGTACCCGTGTTCTTCAGCCATGCCCAAAGGTAAACCGGGTTCGAGCTATTGTTCCAGGCAAATCCAGCCAGGCTGGTTCCGCTTACATCTACCGTAATGGTGACCGGCTTATCCGGCTGAGGAAGCACCGGATCGGTGGTAACAATTTGGGAAAGACCGACCGGCCCGGTTAACAGCAGGGCAGCGCCAAGTAGAAAATGCTTCATGTAGAGATCAGTTCGGGTTGGATTCTGCCAGCACAAAACGACGCTGGAAGACGGGACCTATCAGTAGTTTGTTTCGGAAAACTGCCGCCACCGAGGACGCGGAGAGTTCACTTCCGTCATTCATGTACACGGTGGTCTGAGCAAACGAGCCATCCGGTTGACGGGTAAGCTTAATGACTTCGGAAGGTGATATCTTACTTTCGTCCCTGGCATGCGACAGAAATTTCAGCAGTTGGGGGTGACATCCCACCCAAAGGCTTCCACTTTCATCAACATCAATGTTATCCACGCCAGTGCCGGTTTCGATCTCGCGGGCCAGGGTGAGTGCACCGGATGATTTATCCCTGTTGAATACATATACCTTTCGGTCAGTGGTCGCCGCGAGGTAAACCTCGGATCCATCTTTGCTTACATTAATTCCATTGGCATACTTGATTCCCTCCACCGAAGTGATCACGGTCTTCTCACCATCAAAATAACCAACGTTCCCTGTACCAATAGTAGCCAGGTCCTTCAGCGAGCGGACCGTACCCGGTCGCTCGGCGTGGTCGTTAGTGAAATAAAACTGACGGTCGCCAACCCCCACCACGTCATTGGGACTAATCATCAAAGAATCGGTGATCCGCTCCAGGTGATGCAGGGTATCATTGCGGTACTGAAATACTTCAATGAAATTACCGGAATCGCGGTGGTTTACAACAAACAACAGCTTCTTGCCCTCCGGCGATTCATAGAATGAGATGCCATGTGGATGAAAATCCGGCAGATCAAAACCATTCGTGAGATTGACAGGAACAGGCACTGAATCATTCAGGTTCAGGGCATAAATGCCTCCTTTACGGGGTTCTTTCTTCAAGGCCCTTGCCCATCGGTCGTCTGAAGAGAGAAACGCAACGCCGGTGGAATAGTCAATATCAATGTCTTCCACGCCTGCAATTCCTTCCATCACTTTAGTGGTACCAGAATACTGATTGGCGATGGTTTTAAATGCACCGGAAAGGTAAACGGTTCGTAAAACAAACAAGACCACGAACAATAAAATGGTCAGCCAAAGGATGGTGGTGCGACGGGAACTCATACAAATGTGTTGCTTTTGAACAGCTTACAGTCAATAGCAGCCGAATGTCGAAAACAATGCCCTCCTTTCCAATAAATAGGGTATATTCATTTCAAATTCACCCGCATGAAAAAGGTTGTCCGCCGCAACCTGCTCGGACTGTCCGTTGTCCTGGTAGTATTTTTTGGAGCCATACCCGGCTATATTGATCAGAATAAGAACTCGGTCAGCACCGTTCCGCCCCATCCCAAACCTGCCTACTACGATTCCATTCCGTTTATTGCCGATTTGCATTGCGATGAATTGCTTTGGGACCGCGACTTACTCAAAGAGATTTCCTATGGTCACGTTGACCTGCCCCGAATGCAACGAGCCAACATGGCCTTGCAGGTTTTTACCGTAGTGAGTAAGGTGCCGCACGGCATCAACATCGAACAAAATGAAAGTACCAGCGACCAGATTGCGTTACTCAGCTTTGTGCAATTGCGTCCCCCCTCCAATTGGTTTAGTGTAAAGAAGCGTGCTCTCCAACAATGCGAAAACCTCGCTGATTTTGCCGAAACCTCTGAAGGCAAGCTGCGTGTCATCAAAAGCCGAGGTGATCTCGAACGATTCGTGGCCGACCGGGCCAAAGACCACAGCATCACTTCGGGTATGCTCGGTCTCGAAGGGGCTCAGCCGCTGGAAGGCAATCTCGATAACCTCAGGACATTCTATGATGCGGGTGTTCGATACATCGGCCTGGCTCATTTTTTCGACAATGAGTTTGCCGGTTCTGCACACGGTATGAAAAAAGGCGGACTTACACCGTTGGGAAAAGAACTCATTCAAAAGATGACATCTCTGAACGTTACGATCGACCTCGCCCATGCCTCATCACAAACCATTGATGATGTGCTGGCACTGCACAACGGACCGGTGCTGGTGTCCCATACCGGAGTGAAGGGCGTTTGTGATAATCAACGAAACCTATCCGACGCGCATTTAATGGCGATCGGTCAGCACAGGGGTTTGATTGGTATCGGTTTGTGGGAGACGGCCGTTTGTGGCACCGATGCAGCGGCGACAGCCAGGAGTATTCGTTATGTGGCCGACAAGATTGGGGTTGATAAAGTTGCGTTGGGTTCTGATTGGGATGGTGCATTCCGGATGCACTTCGACGTGACGGGTACACCACGTATTGTCGCCGAACTGGAAAAACTAAAATTCACCAGGCCAGAAATAGAGATGATCATGGGTGGGAATGTGCGGGATTTTTTTCTGCGGAATTTGCCTGGAGAATAGGGATTAGGGATTAGGGATTAGGGATTAACATTCCTGAAGGTTCTTCGATTCGCCCAACCTGTCATAAGCAATCGCTTCTTGGTAGAAGAATTCCATTCTGAACCAGTCTGGCCCTTACATTAATTACCATTAACGCAATGTACCATGGGCCCCTCCACATCATCCATATGGGTATCAATATTGAAATCAGGCATCGTGGTCGGCGTATTGGATGCCCTCGCCGCCATTATCCATGCCTATTTTTTTAATGGTTCCTCCCCGGATGCGGTCTTCCGGTATGTAGCCACCGGAATCTTCGGTAAAGCGGCACTAAGCGGAGGATTGCCAACAGCCTTCGCTGGTCTTGCCTTACACTTCACCGTGGCTATCAGTTGGACTGCCCTGTTCTATGTGCTATATCCAAAATTAAAATTCCTTTCTTCATCCATGCTCCTGTCAGGGATCGTATATGGCCTGTTTATATGGTTAATGATGAACTTTGTTGTGATTCCCTTGTCTCCTGTCCCGGCCGGGCCGGTTCGGATCCGCCTTGCTACCCTTATTATGATCGCCATTCACTTGCTCGTAATCGGAGTTCCTATTTCCTGGCTGACTTCGCGGTTTTTCAAGGGAGCCTGATTGTGAATACAAGGAAACTCTTTGCGCTTCTTGCACTGTTGAGCACATCGTGTTTATCCTTTGGGCAAGAAGCTGTCTTTGAAGCAGGGGTCATCAGCACCGGTGATTATGAGTCACACCCCGCGTTCAGTATTACCGGCGATACCTTGTACTTTCTAAAAATGGCACCCGACATAAGCACCTGGACAATATGCACCTCCATCCGTACAAACAACACATGGTCGAGTCCGGTGGTCGCACCATTTTCGGGGCGATTTCGCGACGGGGATCCGTTTATTACCCGGGATGGAAAAGAGTTCTATTTTGTCTCTAACCGATCATTTTCCGGTGACTCAACCAAAAGAGACCTGGATATCTGGCGCATGCGGAAGACTGCACAGGGATGGAGTCAACCTATGCGGCTTCCGGAGCCGATCAACTCAGCGGCAGATGAGTATTATCCAACCCTGACCGACCAGGGTGTTTTGTACTTCTCCTCGGAACGAGGCGGGGGTGACGCCAACATTTACCGATCCGTTCCCCTTAACGGCTCCTATTTCTCGGTTCACAAAATGGGCAATCAAATCAATTCGGAGTTTAATGAGTATGAACCCTTTATTGCCCACGATGAGTCTTATATGATTTTTATGTCCACCCGACCAAACGGCTTGACGCATGGCGACCTGTACTTTAGCCAGCGTATCAACGGGGTATGGCAACCGGCCATGGTACTTCCTCCCCCATTTAATTCAACCGGAACAGAATGGTCACCCAGCGTTTCGAGAGATGGGAAGTTCGTATTCTTCGGTAGCACCCGAAGCAGGTCATTCCATTCGGATCATGCTGAAACCATGGAAGAGCTAAACCAAAGGATCAATTCAGCAGGCAATGGCCTCGGCGATATTTACCGGGTTGATTTCACGGTACTGAAGCAACTCATCAAACTATAATTATAACAAAGCTGAGCTATGGAGTTATCTATAACGACGGGCAGAAAATTCTATGCTATCTGCATGGCAGGCCTCGGAATTCAGCAACTGTTCTACCTGGATTTTCGTCCGGTATTTGCACCGGATTCATCGTGGCTACCGGGACTGCCAATAGTTGCTGCCCTGTTCAGCCTCTGGTTAATTATTTCCGGATTCGCCATGTTCATCGAAAGAAGAGGAAAATCATTCGCATTGATGCTCGGTACCGTATTTCTCCTGCTTTTTGCCGGATACCATGTTTCGCATCTGTTATTTATTAATCCTTACGGCAGGATATTCGGTGCCTGGGTGAATGCCCTCAAGGAACTTGCTTTGGCGGGAGGCGCTTTTGCATTTGGACAATCTTATGGTGAGGACAGTGACTTGGATGCACATTTCCTCTTTAACAGATTGTCTTCAATGGCTCCTTGGGGGAAGGTATTCTTCTCATGGGTCATGCTGTTGTTCGGCGTGACACATTTCGTTTACACCGACTTCGCCGCGAAACTTGTACCCGCCTGGATACCCGGCGCTTATTTTTGGACCTACGTCTCCGGAATAGCGTTGATTGGTTCCGGTACAGCAATTATACTTAGAATACGAGTTAAAGAAATTGGATTCCTGCTGGGTCTTATGATCTTTCTATGGTTTATCATCCTACACCTGCCGCGCGCCATAGCTGATCCATGGGGTAATGCAGGAAATGAATTGACCAGTGCCCTTCAGGCGCTGGGGTTTAGCGGTATCGCATTAATCATATCCGGGCTGGCCACACAAACCAAATATCCCCGCGAAAATCAGCAAAACTAATTTCTGACGACTGACTCGCCGGTCAGCAAGGATTCCAATTTGTTGAGGGCCCCGTTCCAGCCAACCTGATAGTTGTGTTTTGAATTCACATTCAGTTTGCTGTGCTCCAACTCAATCTGGGTATAGAGTCCGAATTGATTGAATTGGACTTTCACTTCGGATTCGCCCGGTTCACTTCGCCATTGCCAGCTGAAACTCAGTTTTTTGTATTTAGCCACCACTCCGTAGGTACCAAAACAGGTATGCTCTTTCTGATCCGAGTCCATGAAGGTGACTTCAAATGTACCCTCTGGCCAAACATCCAGTCGGGCATGGTGCACCGTTCCGTTGGGATCTGATCCGAACCATTTCATCAATACTTCAGCCCTGGTCCAGCTCATCCACACCACCTCCAACGGAGCAGCAAAAGTTCGAATGATGCGAACACTCGATCTGTTATCATTTTCCATGGTTCATACGTTAAATTGCCTCAAGTGATGATCAGTATGCTTATATACATGAAACCCCACTTCGGCAGGAGTCATCTTTCCAAAAAAAGGATGCATGACTTCCTGATTATTGGGTAGCATGTGCTCCTGGAGAAGTTGAATCCAGCGTCGACGCTCTATCTCAAAATCAATGGGCTCAGGTCCGGGTTTCAGGGCTTGGATCGTTGGATTGTTTTTCCTCATGGGCCGGTCATCCTTCACTTCGTTTCTCAGCAACCACTTTCCCAGCAAGCGGCCAATCCACTGTCGCTCATAGGTTATTCTGCCCAGCATCATTTCTTCCCACATTACACAATGATGAACCATCTGAGCCACATTCATCTTGCCCCACGCAGAAGCGGAGTGTTCCGACAGTAAGTTGATTCGTTCAATCAATTCCTGCATTGTATCAGGGTCGTAAATAGTCTTCATGCCTTCAGATTAATTGAGCGAGTGAAAACCAATTACCAGAATCATCATAAAATAGAGCTTCCATACCGTAAAACTCCTTCGTCGGCTTCTTTTTGAACCGCACGCCCCTGGCCAAGAGCTCTTCATACGTTGCATGAATATCCTTGCACGTGAACACTCCACAACCAAAAGTTCCGTTGCTCACCAGGACCGTCATCGCCTGTACAGACTCGGGAGGAAGCAGTCCTCCTTCTGCCACGGGAAAAAGGTTGATTTCGAGTTCAGGCTGGTCTGGTGGCGTAACCGTCAACCACCGCGCATTGTTCCCCATAGGCACGTCCAACTTGACCCTGAAGCCAAGTTTGTTGGTGTAGAAATCAAAAGCACTGTCCTGGTTCAAGACGTAGACGCAGACATGCGTCATTCTGGTTATCATGGTATTTCGTGAGTAGGTGATGCAAACGTAGAGACATCCCAGGTCCGGGCATTAATCCAAAATTGCTATTCTTCATCCAACCCATATTTTTGAAGAAAGCAACCTGGAACATAACGCAAGGGTGATTGTTCCAACAGGCATCGCCTTCGCTGTCGCTCCTTCAGATAGACAGAAGGCACTATGCGGTTATATTGCTTAAATCTTCTGCTAAAGGAACTCAACCCTTCCAACCCGACCGCATAACAGGCTTCTGACACGGACGAACCTCTTTCCATGAACTCCATAGCCTTAGTCACTCTGACCTGCATCAGGTATTGGTGAGGAGTAAGACCAAATACCAACTTGAACATTCTTAGAAAATGAAACCTGGAAAGACAAGAAGCTTCAGCCATGGCCTGCAGGTCAATGGGCGTGGCGTGTTGGGTCTCTATGTATAACTTCGCGCGCACCAATCGCCGGTACAGTTCCACATCATACCCTTCGGACAAACGCAAAGTCCTCCCTGGTTTACTCTCCTTATTCAAGCACTTCGGCATAAAATCCCAATTCGCGAACCGCTTCGATTATTTTGTCCGTGAAAACGGATGGCCCCACCGTTCTTAATATCCGGTCTCCGTCATCCAGGGCAAAGTTGAATCGGTGAACAGGAAATTTTCTCTGCAGCATGTTTACAATTTCACGGGCCTCTTCCGGATTAGAAACATTGGTCTTGAAAACTTCTACCAGCGTATCTTGTTTATTGATTGATCTATTCATGTAGCTCCATCGCTTCGTTTTCAACGCCAATTTACCGCAAGCCCGACAGGAGGCCGAAACAAACTACCTAAACCGGTTTCTATAGGACCAACAAGACCCTTCAGCGGATGAACGAGTCGGTGCCATGGCGGTCCAATCCCGAAATTGTCAATGCGGTACCGCAATACGCCAACGCCAAACAAGTACTTGCTATTTCACTGTTCAGGTACTCAGGTGGGGACACCAAAATCCGGGGTATATGAAGAACCAGAATCCAAATCAGAATCATTAAACTTAACAACAGGGTTATTACCCTCAATTTTATCCGGAACAAAACAGATATTCCTGAACCCAATAAAGCGATCCCGGTGAAGTGCGCCCAAAACAAACGAAACGGCACCCATGCCGGCGTATAGGATGCGACCCCATGGACATACACAAAATGGTTCAGCGCAAAAGACAGAATGGCTATCGCAAAGAGAATCATTCCCGCAGAAACCATTCCGCGCAAGAAAACAGGCGAATGGGCCATATGCTCATTCTTGACAAGGCCGGCAATCACGAGTGCGCCTCCTGCCAGGGCGAGCACTTTTAGCACATTCTCCCAGGTCAGAAAAGTTGATTTACCACTTCCCAATATCTCATACGGGATATGACCTATCAGGAGGATGAGTAGTAAAAGCGTACCGAGGACTATCGCACTTAGATAGGTTCTCCCGCCAAACAGAATCCCGACACCAGAAACAATGAACAGGGCACCGACAACATAAACGCCAACCATAAACTCAGGCAACCATACACCCGTTGCCGGAAACAACATATACGGATAGACCCCGTAATACACGGTAAGTAAACCCAACGTGACTATGGCCAATGCATAAAACCATTTGCCGGTATTAATTGCGTGTCTCATCATATCGCTCTTGAATTCTGTAAAACAAGCTAGTCAATAAAATAACCCGCGGCTTATATTTTAGTCCTGCGGAATCACCACTTTTGTACAGCGCAATCAATCATTGATCGCCGCAATTCTGCTTACCCTTTGGGATGCCTATTTTGAATGCCTTATGTCCTTTATTTACCAATTCATTTATAGCGAAAACAAGGGAATCCGAATCCTCAGGCACGTTTCATTCTGGTCGGCCGACTTCCTGAGCTATCTCGTTTTTGTTAACGACAACCCGATCACCACCACGATCGTTTTGGGCCTGTTCTCAAGACTTCCGCTAATCGTCACGGTAGTTTATTTCATCTTATATTATCTGATTCCAAAGTATTCAAA
>JBGAMI010000043.1:0-7242 GCA_044223085.1 Cyclobacteriaceae bacterium | reverse complement strand
CAAAGCAAATCAGGTCTATACATCTGGATTCTGGTGATTCTTATCGTCATTGGATTTGGTTTCAGGCTGTACGGTTATTATCTCGTTGATCCCTGGTTGCACAAAGACCAAACAACACAGCTTAATCTCCTCAGTGCCAATCGAATTGTTCGCGAGCTGTTAAGCTGGATGGGTGTGGTGATGATGGCTATTGCGATCAAATTGATGAAACGCCAAAACCAACTACTCCGGCAAAATGACGAATTGCTCCAGGAGAAACGTGCCGCCGAGCTCAGTTTCTTGAAGGCACAGATGCATCCCCATTTTCTGTTTAACACGCTTAACACCTTGTATTCGGATGCACTAAAGACAGATAGCAAGAGCGAGCAAATAGTTCTTCGGCTGTCCAGCCTGATGCGTTTCATGCTCGAAGAATGCAGCAAGCCGTTGATCAGCCTGGCTCAGGAAATCAGGGTAATAGACGACTACATAGAACTAGAGAAGATCCGGCATGGCGATCGTTTACGCATTCAATGGAATCCACCCGCGGAAGACGCGGCGGTATATCTTTCTCCCTTGCTGCTGCTGCCCTTTGTCGAAAACAGTTTCAAACACACATTGACCAACCAACGTGGCGTTATTAATATTCGCATTGCCATCACGACTGATCAGGATTGGATTTACCTGGAAGTGGAGAATCCAAACATCATTTCCTTATCCGGATCAGCCTCGGCACCCGGGTTAGGAATCAGTAATGTAAAAAAACAATTGAAACTACTCTACGATAACCATTTCAGCCTGGATATTCAGGAAGGTGCCAGCTATCTCGTTCGGCTGAAGATTCCTAAGATCAACACACCATGAAAACAATAAACTGCATCATCATAGAGGATGAGAAAGCAGCGCAGGAGATTCTGCTTTCATTTCTGGCCCGCGTCGAATGGCTTCGCCTTAAAGGAGTGTTTGAAGATGGCATCAGTGCCCTCGAGTTTCTACAGCAAAACGAAGTTGACCTGGTCTTTCTGGACATTCAAATTCCGGGTCTCACCGGCATTGACTTTCTCAAAGTACTCAAGTTTCCACCCCCGACCATTATTACATCGGCCTATTCAAAATACGCATTGGAGGCCTTTGAACTGGATGTTCGCGATTACCTGATGAAACCCTTCTCGTTTGAGCGATTCCTCAAAGCCGTGAACAAGATATCGGCCAAACCGGATCCATCTCAAATTCATCAGATCACAACATCCGCCCAACCATCGACCAGTTTTGCGTTCTTCAATGTCAACAAACGCATGGTGAAGGTTCAGTTTAGTGATATTCTGTACATTGAGAGTATGCGGGAATACATTTGCATCCATACCCCCAAAGAAAAAGTGATCACCAAACTTGGCATCAGTGAAATAGAAAAGTCGCTTCAAGGAGGATTCATACGGATACACCGGTCGTTTATCGCGAACACTTCGAAGATTACTGCCTACACAGCTGAAGAGGTATTCATTGACAAGATATCCCTTCCCATTGGGCCCAACTATAAACAGTTTGTGGATTCGGGCTTAGGGAAACTTTCAGAATTATGATAGCTCGCGGAAGAACCGGGTAGCGTGAAGATTTATTTGCCGACACCGAAGTTTCAATACATGATTCAGCTACGGGTTCCGTTTGCGCTTTAGCAGAGAAACATTTGCCCACTTTACATCTCCCTGACTTGTAAAGAACAAATATTTCCCATCCGGAGTGATATAAGGGCAGTATTCACGTGACGATGTATTAATACCGTCTCCCAGATTTACCGCGGGTACCCATTCATGCATGGCATTCGAACCAGAAACATACAAATCCGCGTTCCCAAATCCATCCATCCTGTTTGAAGCCGTAAACACCAAAATATCCTCCCCGGAAGAAATAAACGGATCATATTCGGACAGCCCTGAATTCACATTTCTACCCAGATTTTCAGGCAGGGAATAATTGCCATGCGTCAATTTACTGACATAGATATCTTCTTCTCCAAATCCGCCTGCCCGTGAAGAAGCAAAATAGAGATTTCCTGATTTGGAAAAAGAAACATAGTACTCCGCACTATCTGTGTTCACCACGGACAGGTTGTGAGGTTCTTGCCAGTTGCCTGGTGGGTCAAGGTACCAAATGTCGTAATCCGTAATTTTATCAACAGGTGTTACAGGTCGGTTGGAGATAAAATAGAATCGTCCGTCAGGACCAAAAGCAGGGTCTGCATCCGCATATTCGGCTGTTGAGAACGGTGCAAGTTCAGGCAATTGCCATCTTGTGCCGTCGAAGTGAGAGATATAGATATGGGAAACATGGCCAATCTTTCGGGAAAAATAGAAGGCCTTACCATCTGGAGAAAAAGCGGCATTAAAGTCAGTGGAGTCACTGCATACAATACCCGGTAGAAAAGGAAGCGGGACATCGTCCGGAATGGGTTCCGGATAGGTTGTTATTACAGTATCCCTGTCTTCCGTCGGAGCACACGACACGAGGGCAGCCGCTGACAGCAGAACTGACACCCATGGAAGAATCAAGCGCCTGCCGATCACCTTTTCAAACTTTAGTTGAATTTGAAATGCTACTTTATCCTTTCGGAAACATTAATCCAATTCCACTCCCAGGTCTTGCCTCGGTCAGCAGAGAAAGCCTGACTCCATACCGGGTACTCCTTGTTGCGCTTGTCCCAACGGAATACAACAATGATCTCTCTTCCCTTAAACGTGTCCTTGCAAAAGAAATGACCTACTTCTCCTTCAAAAGATCCCACGACCGGAGGATCCAGTACCCCGGAGTTGCTGGCCACCCAATACAAACTCCAAAGCCTGGTTTTGGTACTAAACAACCTCAGGGTAAATCCTTCAAATGGTTTTCCATCAAAGACTGCCTTGTACAGGTCCGTGTTGCCGAGTCCGTTCAGGATAGATCCATAGTTGACATCTTCAGATACCAGGTCAATCCACTCATTGTTATTACTCAATCTGGACTTCAGTTTCCTATGGTACATCGTCCACCGGCCAGTCAGGAAATCAAAGTCATGTCCTGATGACATGGGTGATGGCGTAATGATCAGTTCATCGTTGTTGCCAAATTTCAAGTCAGGAATGGCAATTGAGTGATCAAATGAAAGCAACTGTTTCCGCAATTCCAGTTGCTTATCCAGGACACGGGTTTGCGTCATGTACCAATTCCACTCCCACGACTTACCATTGTCATCCGAAAAGGCCTGACTCCAAATTGCCTGGTCGGGATTGGTCTTGTCCCATTGTGCCATAACCAGAATGGGCTTTCCATTCTGCACGTCTTTGGCATAAAAGCGGCCAATGCTGCCATCAAAAGATCCCCGAACCGGATTTTTACTCAATTCGCCATCCTGGCTGTTCGCCCAATAGATAGTCCAGAGCCTGGTCTGAGGATCAAACAGAGTCAGGCTGACACCCTCAACAGGTTTTCCATCTATGATGGCCTTGTTATTGTTGGTATGACCGATTCCGTCAAGCATCTTGACATCTTCATTGGTGCCTTCGTATTCAATCCACTCCGTACTTTTCGTGAGTCTTGACTTTAGTTTCTTGTGATGAATACTCCACTTACCGACAAAAAAGTCAAAATCATGCGGTGATGAATTTGCAGAAGCAGTAATAACCAGTTCACCTTTTTCATTGATGACTGCACCTGTCATGCCAGCATCATGGCGGACATTTTGAGCTGGTGTGTACACACCAAGCAGCATAAGCAACCCTGTTGTAAGACTAGTAACCGATCGGATCATAAGCATCAGTTTTGGTATTCACGATGACAAGAACCCAAAACTAAGCGCCAGCACCCGAGATTTCGTCATTCAAAAAGCTGAGTCGGTGGGGCAAAACCAGGCATCGATGTGATCAGCGTGCTCGGGAATCCGGGATAGATCCCAAAAAGGTGTCCTACACCTAATAGGTGTAGGACACTGTCAATTCATCAAGAAATCCGTAGAGGATAATTGGGTTAAGTGAAATATAGTGCTATTGTTTGAAGTCTGGTGGGCTACACCCCTGTTGAGTTACCCGTATCTCTTCCGGTGGCAATCTCATCCTCTTTCCTTCCCTTAAACCACTTCCAGATCGCGCCGCCGAATCCGGCGACAGCTACGGCTATGATCTTCCAGAACTTCAAAATCAACACAAAGAATCCCGCCTTGGCCAGCAATTTTCCGGCAACCAATCCACCGATGGTCCAGGTGGCTACATCATCCACATCGGGCAGGTAATCTGAATATTTGTCGCCTTCCTTGTAAGCCACGCTACCGATCACCTGATTAATACTTGCCTTTACTTCCGGCATCTCATGCATGGTGGCTACAGCATTCAGAACGAAAACGCCCTTTCGGCCCAGTATCCGCAAATTGTAGTTCAATGTGTGGAGGGAGTCATTTCCGAATTGAAGTTCTTTGGCCCAATGAAGGATCTTCTTATCTGCATCGTAGTAAGGTTTGGATGCCCAGCCAACCAGGGTGATAGGCTGATAACCTTCCTTCACCCGCGCTTCATTGCCATCCCTGGTCTCCGTCTGCAAATCTTCGAGCAGTTCATCATAGTCAATGTCATCCGCATCATCATCCTTTACATATCCGATGTTGTCAAAGCTGATGGTGTAGACCCAACTGTCACCAGCCAAGACACCCTTATTAGCGGGTACCAACAAACCCAATATCGAACTGTCCGCCGGGTTGCCCCACAAGTCCGTGAGTACATACATGCTCTGATTCTGATCCAGGTACTTGAACCCTTCAGGTACCGTAAGGACAGCGTTGTTGGACGACAACTCAATCTTGCCGGTCTGATAATTCAGGGACCGTTCGATATTATCAACAAGCAGCTGGGCACTATCGATCTGAGCCACGGCAGGCAGGGAAAGGCAGCAAGCCAGAACCAACACGGAAAGTGATTTTTTCATGGGGATCAGGAATAATGCCTCATATTATGATTTTGGGCCCGTCTTAGAAATACATCTAAAGTCGTAGCCTGGACAGGTTCTCCGGAATAATTGCCGATATTTCTAATTGTATCAACCTGACAGGCCCTTGAACAACCATTCAACACCCAGAACCTCTTGGTATGCACTTGCTATTTTGTTTGGCATCAACACCATGAACTTCTATGACCGCCAGGTGATTGGCGCCGTGGGTGAACCCATCCGAAAGGAATGGATGCTGAGTGATACACAACTGGGTACGTTGGGCACTGCATTCATATTAATGTATGCCATTGTTGGCCTTCCCCTGGGCCGGCTCGCAGACAAATTCACTCGCAAAACTATTCTCGGTTACGGCGTCGCAGCGTGGAGTGCCCTCACTGCTGTATCTGGGATGGTGCCTGGTTTCAGCTGGCTGTTCGCAAGCCGTCTTGGTGTGGGCATCGGTGAAGCCAGTTGCGCGCCAGCTGCCAACTCCATGATTGGCGATCTCTTTCCGGCACGACGCCGGGCCCTCGCCTTGTCCTTGTTTATGATGGGACTCCCCATCGGATTATTTCTGAGTTATCGAATCAGCGGCATCATCTCTCAAGCTTATGGGTGGCGGGAAGCTTTTTACTTCGCCGCCATTCCGGGATTGATTCTCGCTGTACTGGCCTTCACCATCAAAGAACCCCAACGTGGCGCAACTGAACTCAGCGTTCATGCCATGAAACAACGACCCGGTAATTCCTATTGGGTGGTGTTGTCCATTCCGACCATGGGCTGGATAATCATTTCCGGTCTGCTACACAATTACAACGCCTACGCCGTAAACACCTTTCTTCCTTCTTTCCTGATCCGGGTACATCACCTGGGCATCAAAGATGCCACGAACATTGCATCGATTGTACTGGGAGCGGTGGGTATTATCGGCATGCTGTTGGGTGGATGGCTCGGTGACTACTGGAGCCGTCATCGCAGGAACGGGAAAATGCTGCTTGCGGGTATTGCCATTGCGATAGCTGCCCCGCTGATGTTGTTTGCCTTGCTACTGGAACCCGGTGAGATCATTGCCTTTATGCTGTTGATGGGCACAGCAACCATGCTCACATTCACCTATTATGCCAACGTGTATGCGTCCATTCAGGAAGTGATTGAAGCGCCGTTGAGAGGAACAGCCATGGCGCTATATTTCTTCGCGATGTATCTATTGGGTGGAAGCTTTGGTCCTGTGATCACAGGAATGCTAAGCGATCATTTTGCCAATCAGGCCATGACCGAAGCAGGCGCAACAACCATGACTGAGACATTCAAAGCAACCGGACTGCACATGGCTATGTACTCTATGCCGATTGTAGCGGGATTGCTTGCTATCGTGTTGTTTCTGGGTGCCCGCACCATAACGCGGGACGCAAAGAAACTGGAGGACTGGCAGGCCACTCACCATTGATACTATGGTGTATCATCTCATGACAGGTTAATGGATGACCGCCTCAGAATTAGTCAATTGTGCAATTGCTTCTTCCACTCCCCTTCCGTCATTGTGTCAGCGAGCAATTCTTCGTAAGTCAACTTTCTGACGTCGAGGCAATACCTCACGAGCAACCACGCCTCATAATAGTTTCGCGGCGCAACCGTACCATCATCCAGGATAACGGCCCATGCATTAGCGTCTGACTTATTAAGTCGATCAAGATCAGTGGCGAAGTCGGGTCGGTTCGCTCCCTGACGAGCAACATACTCAGCATAGCCTTCCCATTTCCAGTCGGGGATGCTGGCTATTGGTTTCGACTTCAACAGGCCCAGCCGGTCATACTGCATACAGTGTGTCATTTCGTGAGCGAGCAACTGGGCGAGGTTCCATCGGTAGCCATTCAGTTCGACGGTGTTTGCTGCTGCATTCACCTTTCCCTGCAAAACCACCTTATTATAAAATCCCCAGGCGAAAGCGGGTCCACGTAAGGTGCGGATGATCGTCGGGTAGGACGAGCCATCATTCAGGCATATCTCCAGGCGGAGTCCGTCACGGTACCAGGGACTTGTCTTCAGTATTTCAAGGGCCTTGCTTGATGACGACATCAAATCTTTGTCGAGCTTCTGTTGGTGATAAATCGTTACCGATCCTATCGAAGTCTTGTGCGCGTAGGTCAGGATCGGGTTCAGGATGATGACCAGCAAGAGTCCGGCAATCAGCACGACGGTTGAGAAGAGGCGAAGGGTCCAGGTTTTCATGGTGAATATATTATTTACCAGGTGTTACAAACGTTGAGACCCGCCTTCGCGAGACGCTACATCAGGTGAGACCCGCCTTCGCGAGAC
>JBGAMI010000106.1:0-3957 GCA_044223085.1 Cyclobacteriaceae bacterium | reverse complement strand
AACCAGGGTATCGAATGCCTTGTGCACGCCACCCAGCCATTGTCATAAATTCCACGGTTGCCGAACATTTCGAAATATTGGGTCGTGTGTCTGTCAACGGCCTTGGCATCATCGAAAGAAAATCCAAATGATGTGCCACTGAAAGGAATTTGAACGGTGCCGTTTACCTGGACAGGGAAGGGGAGGCCAGCGGCTTCCAGTACGGTAGGAGCTATATCGGTTACGTGAGTGAACTGAGATCTGATCTCCCCTTTGGATTTGATTCCATTCGGCCAATGCACCACCATGCCGTTCCTGGTTCCTCCGAAATGAGAAGCAACCTGTTTGGTCCACTGAAACGGCGTATTGCCGGCATGTGCCCAGCCGATGGCATAATGGGGATAGGTATTGGCGCTCCCCCAATCATCAATATGGTTCATCATTTGACTGGCTTTACCCGGAATGCCATTCAGCGCCATCATTTCATTGTATGTTCCCTCGGGTCCACCTTCAGCACTGGCGCCGTTGTCACCTACGATATAAAGAAATAGCGTGTTATCCAATTCACCCATTTCTTCAAGGGCCTGAACCAACCGACCGACTTCGTGGTCGGTATGCTCTGCGAACCCGGCAAAGGTTTCCATCTGACGAGCGAACAATTTCTTTTGGTCCGGCGTCTGATCGTCCCAGGCCGGTATTTCTTTGGGTCGCTCGGTTAGTTTGGCATCCTGCGGAATGACACCCAATGCTTTTTGACGGGCAAATGTTTCTTCACGGAGTTTATCCCAGCCCTGGTCAAATTTGCCTTTGTATTTCTGGATGTATTCTTTGGGTACGTGATGTGGCGCATGTGTGGCACCTGGAGCAAAGTACATGTAGAAAGGTTTGTCCGGCGTGAGGGACTGTTGTGCATTGACCCAGTTGATAGCCTGGTTGGTCATGTCCGTGGTGAAGTGATAATCAGGATCATTGGGCAACTCTACGCGGGCTATTCCATCATAGATTGCCGGCGCCCACTGGTTGGTCTCTCCTCCGATAAACCCATAAAATTTGTCGAAACCCGAGCGCGTAGGCCAGCGGTCGTAGGGTCCGGATACCGATACTTCCCATGGTGCTGTCTCATGATATTTTCCAAAAGCTGCCGTGCTGTATCCATTTAGCCGTAACATTTCAGCCATTGGGGCTACACTGTTGGGGCGCGTCCCGCTGTTCCCTGGAAATCCGGTGGCCAATTCCATAATGGCGCCTGCGTTATTCAAATGATGGTTCCTCCCTGTAAGCAAGGCAACCCGGGTTGGGGAGCATAGGGCGGTGGTATGAAAACGATTATACTTCAGTCCGTTGGTGGCCAGACGCTCGACAGTAGGTTCGCTGACGGGTCCACCGAATGCACTTGATTGGCCAAAACCCTGATCGTCGATCAACACAATTACCACGTTAGGCGCTTTAGCGGGCGCTTTTACTTCGAACCTTGCTGGTGCTTTGGCATTTCGGGCATCAAGCGTGGTGTCTTCAGGGAAATTGGGCTCCTGGATGGGGAGGGTCGTCCTGTCCAGGTCCCCGGCCGAAACAGAAGCAACGGATTGAATATCAGACTTGGGTTGTTGACAGGAAAAACCAATAAGGCAGAGAGCAATGAATGCGCAGTACTTTTTCATGAAGCGTAGTTGATAGTTTAATAATGGAAAATAGGGTAGTTGCGGATCATTGACCCATTTTGGATCAATTCACCCTTTGTGTATAGTCCTGATTCACCGCGTCAATTTTCATTTTTTGTGCGGGCATGTTCAAGGTCGTACCTGAGACGTGACTCACACCTGAACTGAACAGGGCGTATTCCGTTTGACCATCGATCGGGTCTTTTCCCAGCAGACTGGTGAATTCCTTGTGTTTAAAAAGATTGGTTTTTGAATCCACATGAACCGTCAATTTGTCGCCCTGGACATATACATTCTCTGCGACCGCGACAATCGTGCCATCATCCTTCTTTGTGATCGTTGCCTTGCTGAAAAAATCCAGAAGCTGGCCTTTGCTCATGTACGTGTATTGCAATGAAAGTTCAAGGGCTTTGGAAGCATATTCTGCCTTGTCTTCGGCAGCATTTTTCTGGGCGCGTCCACGGAGTCCGGGCTTTTTCTTGACATTGGATTCGGCATCAACCACTGTGGCCTGGAGTTTTCCGCTGGCATCAAAACTGAATTCGGTGATAATGGTCAGCTTCTTCTGTCCATCAAGGGAGACATCCGATTTTCGTTTCCAGATGTACGCTTTCAGTTTTTGAAGGTTGGCTTCCTCAGCCTTACCCACTTTCAGCGAAAGCTCTTCTCCGCTGATTTGGCCAAAAGAGGGTGTGAGTATAATTGAACTCAAAAGGAGTATCCATACGGTTTTTCTTGTCAGGGCTGTCTTCATAATCAAAATCAGATTTATTTTTGTTTGGGATCTTTTACATAACCATTATAGGAGATGGATTGACGATCATTGCTCGACATCCGGATGCTAACTTTTCCGGTGCTGGTGATCGTCACGAAAATTTTTGGAGAATATTTTACATCCGTGGGTTTGATTGCGATTTCCCAGCCTCCTTTCTTCCCGTCTTTTACTTCATACGAAAATTGCGTTGAGGTAAATTCATAACCCGCATCACTGGGATTAATTGAAGCCTGATACGCCCTGCCCATGTAGGGTAGCCGGCAGATCACTGTATCCGGAGTCACCCGAAAGTCATACCCGGAACTGACATTGCGCATGCCCCCTCCCTGTGGATACATTGTCTGAGCGACCAGTACATATTGTTTTGCTTCCACCATGGATGGCAGCAGGCTTGGATCAGCCTGAGCATACCCTTTTAATGGGAGCAAGAACACGAAAAGAATGCAATATCTCATAAAGCTCATCGGTTTATCGTCTTCTGCCTCCACCGCCGCCTCTGGCGCCGCCCATTCCTCCGCCTCCCAGATTTCCACCACGGTTCATTTGTTGGAATCCTGTGGTCTGCTGATTACCACGCTGGCGGTTCTGAAAGTCCTTGTTCATGTTTTGGTTTGGTTGAGCATCAGATTTCCATTGGTTACCGTCGCGCTGATCCCAGTTTCCATTGTCTTTGCGCTGATAAACGTTTCCATCCCGGTCTCCATAGACATTATTCTTGGGCTGAGTAGCAGGTTGAACGGTTCCTCTGGCCGATTGGGCCGCGCTCCGCTTGTCCGAGGTAGCCGGTCTGTCGGAAAGATTTCCCTGACCTCTTTTCACATCGTTGGTGGACACGCCTTTGTTTTTGTTATAGATGTTGTTCGAATTATCCCTGTTGATATTCACATCACCATTAATGTAGGTGGGTCCGCGACCGCCATACATGCCGCCGCGGTAGGGGGGGTAATACGGCGGGTGATAGGCGGGTGGTCCCCAATAACCAGGATGACCATACACACTGAGAGAGAAGAATCCGGAGCTGTAATGAAACCCCATACTCCATCCAGTCCATGGGTTATAATGCATACTGAAACCATACGTCGCAGGCCTGGGATAATAATAGGGTCCATACCAGGGTGAGTAATAGTAGCCTGTTCCATAGACCACGGTAGACCCATAAACATAACAACCCATGTACCCGGGGGTGTATCCCACATACACGACTTCAGGCGTTGCATCGTAGATGTAGACGTATTGCGTATTGTGAGCAGGCGAACTGGCTGGAATCTTGTCAACTTCTTTGGGACGTGTGTCACTGACTTTCCAGGGGCCCGTGGCCGCATCGGCGATGAACCAGATGCCTGTTTCGACACAGTAGTACTTGCCTGCTGACCTGAGCACGGTACTACTGGTATTCATGGCGAGCTCAAGCGAGGTGCCTTCAATCTTTTCGAATTTGGGTTCGCCGTCATAGGTGACGGTGCAGGTGGCCGTCTTGCGGTCTACCTTGGCGGTTTGTGGTACCTGCGCATCCATCACAGCATCCTTGCTTGCCTGCGTACCGGC
>JBGAMI010000042.1:0-30318 GCA_044223085.1 Cyclobacteriaceae bacterium | reverse complement strand
TCGGGATGGCCACCCCGACTTCGCCCGCCGTTGTCCCTTTAAGGACGAAGGCGGGCTTAGTTTTTTTAGAGACCTTGAATGGTCCCACATTTCAAAGTCTACCGAATTCATTAAGAGGTGAGATCGTCAGTTCTCCCGATAGCTATCGGGATGGCCACCCCGACTTCGCCCGCCATAGCTCCGTCTCGGAGCGAAGGCGGCTTCGAATATCTATCAGGTTCAACTATGTGGTTTGTCTACCTTCGGTTATACTTCCAATCTGGACGAACGATTGAGACGTCACAATGGGAATGAAATGCCTTCAACAAAAATGCGGCTACCCGCAACCCACAGCAATGTAGAGTTGATTAATGTCATCATAAGCCACTTCATGACAACAGGCAAATTGAAGCCAAATATCTACAGCCATTACTGACAGCGCCTTCGAGATTTGCGTTGTATTAGAAAGTGAAAGCTCCGCTTAGTAGTACTTGATGATAAAGTCGACACCGCGTGCAAAGCGTCTCGCTTCAGCGGGACACGAAGATCGTCCCGATGGCTTCGGGAATGGAAGCAATGACGGGGCCGCGTGGCCCTGGAGCGAAATTCTTAACCGCTAACCTATTAGCAAATAAGCAGCTTACCCTCCAGTGATACTATCAGCGTGGTCGGTGACAACACCGACCACAGGCCAAAATTAAGATGGTTCGATAGTTAATCAATCATAATTCCGCTCCTTCTCAAGATTATGCCTCTCTAATGAATTCACTTACACTTAGAGGGTATCCATTTCCTCCCCAAAGGTGACCCCTGATCAGCCGCCTTTCGCTATATTGAATGGGTGGACGCGATTATCTGGTTT
This sequence comes from Cyclobacteriaceae bacterium, assembly GCA_044223085.1. Taxonomy (GTDB): domain Bacteria; phylum Bacteroidota; class Bacteroidia; order Cytophagales; family Cyclobacteriaceae; genus ELB16-189. The sequence goes on along the minus strand of JBGAMI010000042.1, from coordinate 29,477 downwards.
CATCATCATGCTTTCCCCTGGCACTGTCTATTAACCGGGGAACCCAACTTTTCAAACTCCCAAAAAAAGGCCTATCGAGCGAAGGATGAGCGAAGGATGAGCGAAAGGTCACTGAATACATGATGAAGCGATGATGGATAGCCGCTGGACAAAAATCCTTAACCCATCCTAACTCCCATGGCAATCATCCGATCCATAAAGGGTAAGAAACACAAGAAACACCTGCTGCGGGATGTCCGCGGCATGATTGGCAACAATGTGGTCGTCCGGCAATACAAAGACAAAATTGTCATCTCCAATAAGCCCGCCAAATCGCGGAAGAAACCAACGGCAAGCCAAAAGAGTAGGCGCGAACGATTCAGGCGAGCTGTGGCGCACGCCAAAATGGTGCTCAACAACCCCGCCCTGAGCGCCAGCTATCAGCACAACCTCAAAGGCAAACGAAACGTGTTCCAGGCAGCCCTGTCGGATTACCTGAATTCGAATCAGGCGTACTGAAGGCAGGCCGGGAAAAATCACTTTCTCACAACTTCGACTGATCGTTGCCGGGTCCCATTGAAGCATTGTCGAATTGCTGGATTAGCACATTACCTCCGCAAGAATAATTCCTTCCATTTGCCTAGATTTGGCCCCTCATGATCTGGTTCCGCGAGTTTGGTTGGGTTGAAATGGTGCTGATAGGCCTCTTCTCGGTGGCGTATGGCCTGTATCTCTTCCGCGTAATCCGCATCAGCCGGACGCTCAACACGCCCTATGCGCCGGTCTTCATTAAATTAGTCATCCGCACCCTCTACTTTGCCCTGCTGATTGTTGCCTTCCTGGGCCCCTCCTTCGGTGATTCCAAAAAGGAAATCAAGTCGGTGGGAAAAGACATCATGATCTGTGTGGACCTATCCAAGTCCATGGACGCCTTTGACGTGCAGCCCAGCCGACTGGAAAAAATCAAGTTCGAAATGAAGAAGGTGGTGGAGGCATTTAACTCCGACCGCATTGGAATCATCATCTTCTCCTCCGAAGCGTTCATGCAGTGTCCGCTTACCTACGACCAGAATGCACTGAACCTCTTCATTGAAACCATGAACACAGGTCTGGTGCCGGCTACCGGCACGGACTTCGGTCCTCCCCTGCGCATGGCCCTCGAAAAACTGGAGGACCCAGAAGCTTCCCGCACAAACCAGAAGTCAAAAGTGATCATCCTGATCAGCGACGGTGAGGATTTCGGAGACGAAACCGAAAAATATGCCCAGGACGTTGAATCTGAAGGCATCAAACTTTTCACCCTGGGCATCGGCACGGAACGCGGTAGTCAGATCTACAACGGAAGGGCCTATAAAACTGACCAGAATGGCAATGCTGTAGTATCTAAACTCAACCCGGCATCGTTAAAGAAGCTGGCCAACAAGACCAATGGTCAGTATTTTGAAATTACCGACTACAGTAACGATGTCTCGCGCCTCATCAGCACCATCAGCAAAATTGAAGGGGAAACCCGCGACGCACGCATGGTGGACGTATCGGCCAACCGTTACTTCTATTTTCTATTGGCAGCCCTGGGACTTCTTTGCATCGATGTGCTTATCAGTATCAAGACCATAACCATATGATGAAGCTACTGATCCTGCTACTTCTCATCCCGGGTCCCGGTGACATCAGTAAGGTAAACACTGCCAAATCGGAAGCGAAGAAGGCCTATCAGCGGGGTGACTATAAGAAAGCTGTCGAGCAATACCAGATCCTCACCGATTCCCTCGGCGTGGACGAAGAAGAAGTGCGGATGAACCTCGCCCATGCTTACTTTCAGTTGAATGACACCACTAACGCACAACAGCGCTACCAACCACTCACCAGCAGCAACCGGGCTTCTTACCGGTCACTGGCGAATCAACAGCTTGGTGTATTGTCTAACCGGCAAGGCAAACTGGAAGAAGCCTTGAACTATTTCAAGAACGCCATGAAGGCGGATGCCACCAACGAAGAGGCGCGGTACAACTACGAAATGGTGAAGAAGAAGCTGGAAGAAAAAAAGAAGCAGGAAGAACAGCAGAAGAACAAGGACCAGAAGAAGGACGATAAGGACAAGAAGGACGACAACCAGAAGGACAAGGAAAATAAAGACAATAAGGACAACAAGGATCAGAAAGACCAGAAGGATCAGAAAGACAAGGAACAGAAAGACAAAGAGCAGAAAGAAAAGGAGCAGAAGGAGAAAGAACAGAAGGAGAAGCAGCAGAAAGAAAAGCAGGAGCAGGAAAAGAAGAACGAAGAGAACAAGGAAAAGAAAGACACCCCTCCTTCGTCAGAAAAAATGAAGGACATGAAGATCAGCGAAGAAAAAGCGCGCATGGTCCTTGAGGCCATGAAAAATCAGGAGATTCAGTACCTTCAACAGAACAAGCGGAAGGCGACCAAACCTAAGGGTAAAGGGAAGCCGGACTGGTAGGGAGTGGTGAGTGGTGAGTAGTAAGTGGTAAGTGGTAAGTAGTAAGTAGTAAGTGGTAAGTGGTAAGTAGTAAGTAGTAAGTAGTAAGTAGTAAGTAGTAAGTAGTAAGTGGTAAGTAGTGAGAAGTAAGTAGTGAGTGGTGAGAAGTAAGTGGTCTGCAGGGGATAACCCTAAGGCCTAAGTTCAAACAGCTAAGTTCTATTCCATTATGAAAGAAGTATACATTGTCTCCGCTGTCCGTACGCCGATTGGAAGTTTTGGCGGATCACTGGCCGGAATGAGTGCCGTGAAACTGGGCGCCATCGCCGCCAAGGGTGCACTTCAAAAAATCAACCTGAACCCTAAAGCCATTCAGGAGGTGTTTATCGGAAATGTTATCTCCGCCGGACTTGGCCAGGCACCCTCCACCCAGGTAGCCGTTGGCGCGGGACTGGGCTATGAGATTCCATGTACACTCGTCAATAAAGTATGTGCCTCTGGTATGAAAGCAATCATGCTGGGTGCACAATCTATTCAACTGGGCCAAAACGACTGCGTACTGGCAGGTGGCATGGAAAGCATGTCCAACATCCCCTACTACCTTCCCAAAGCACGTTATGGATATAAGTATGGCAATGGCGAAGTACTCGACGGCCTCACCTATGATGCCCTCACCGATGTGTACAATCATTGTGCGATGGGTGTATGCGCTGATAACACGGCCAAAGAGATGAAGATCACCCGCGAAGCGCAGGATGCCTTTGCTATCGAGTCTTACAAAAGATCAGCTGCCTCCTGGGCTGCCGGAAAATTCAAGGATGAAATTGTGCCGGTGGAAATTCAGGGACGCAAAGGCGATATCACGCTGTTCGCCGAAGATGAAGAATACAAGAATGTCAACTTTGACAAGATCGCAGGCTTAAAGCCGGTGTTTACCAAAGAGGGTACTGTGACCGCAGCCAATGCTTCAACCATCAACGACGGCGCATCCGCTGTAATCCTGATGAGCAAAGAGAAAGCACAGGAACTCGGCATTAAACCCATTGCAAAAATTCTGGGTTATGCAGACGCCGCTCAGGATCCGATGTGGTTCACCACCGCACCATCCCTGGCCATCCCCAAAGCGCTGAAGTCGGCCGGGGTTGATGCAAAGTCGGTGGAGTTCTACGAAATCAACGAAGCTTTTTCGGCCGTGGCCATTGCCAATAACATGAAACTGAACCTGGATCCCGCCAAGGTAAATATCCTCGGTGGTGCTGTAGCCCTGGGACATCCGCTGGGCTCATCAGGTGCCCGGATAACGGTAACGCTTACCAATGTCCTGCGCCAACAGCAGGCATCCATCGGTGTAGCCGGAATCTGTAATGGCGGTGGTGGTGCTTCAGCGATTGTCATCGAACGACTCTCCTGACAGCCGAACGGCTTCCCGCTCCCACCAAACGAAACGAACTTTGCGGAAGCAATATATCCGATGATCATACGTTAGTTTTCGTCCATGCGTCTGCTCATTTGCCTCCTTTTATTCAGTTCACCCCTGATGGCCCAAAAGAACATCAAGGTGTACTACGACGGCGCGCACAAACGGATCAAAGAGGATTACTACGTCTCTACCGATAACGACCAATTGCTCCATGGTCCTTACAAGCGCTTCTATCCCAACGGTCGTCCGGAGATGGAGGGAGCCTACCGGGATGGAAACCGATCTGGCACTTTCGTTGAATACTTCCCCAATGGCAAGATCCAACGAAAGATTTCATACCTGAATGGGATGCGAAATGGTCCCGTAGAGGTTTTCGACGAGTCGGGAACACGCATTCAGAAAGCCATGTATGCCAACAATCAGTTGGTCGACAGTGTAAAATCCTTCTATCAGACGGGATCACCCAAGAATGAATCGATGTTTGTGAAGGGCAAGCCGGATGGATTGATTCGTGAGTACTATCCTTCCGGTAAGGTGCGCAAGGAGATCAACTATAAGAACCGAAAGCCCAACGGGCTCACCATTCTGTACTATGAAACAGGCGTCGTGGAGACCGAAGCCAATTTCAAGGATGGTGTCATCAATGGATTCTACAAGACCTACTATCCCAACAGCCAACTGGAGACCATCTCAACCATGAAGGACGGTGAGAAGACCGGCAACTTCAAAAACTATGACCCGGAAGGACACCTGCGGCTGGAAGGCTTCTTTGCCAATGGCGTATTGGTGGGTGAAAATCTCGCCTACTATGCAGATGGCACACTCAAGCACAGGTATCAGTATAAAGACGGGGCAAAGACAGGCACCAACATTCAATATTATCCCAATACGAAAATAAAAATTAAGGAACAGGTAGCCCTGAACGGTATTGATGTCAACGAGGAAGGGTTTGATGAAGAAGGCAAGAAGCAATATGAGAAGAACTTCCGCCGTCAACGGCCGCATGGCACCTGGACGTATTACTTTGAAGATGGGAAGACGGTCAGTGTAAGAGAAACCTATGTCAATGGTCAGTTACAGGGCAGCCGGGTAACCTATTATGCCAATGGCGAGAAGAAGGCCGAAGAAACCTACATGTATAACCTGATCACCGGCACGGTAAAGAATTACCGTGAAGACGGCTCTGTGGAATCAGTTGTGGAGTTTCGTGCCAGCCGGCCGCACGGTCCTTTTACGGCCTACTACCCCAATGGAAAGATTAAGGAACAAGGGGAGTTTGTGGCCGGGAAGAAACACAAGGAATGGAAGGAGTTCGACGAACACGGCAATGTGACAAAAACCACCATGTTCCGGGCGGGCATCCTCGTCGAAGACAAGTAATCCTGATTTTTCCAGGAATTCATTAGGTCAACCCCGGTGCGTGGGTTTACTTTGGGACCGATGACTGCCTTCAAAGAAACCAACTTTACTTTTCCCGGTCAGACCGGCTTTTACCGCGGCAAAGTCCGTGATGTGTATTACTTCGGCGACCGCATGGTGATGGTGGCCAGCGACCGGATCTCTGCATTCGATGTCGTATTGCCCCGTGCCATTCCCGACAAGGGACGTGTCCTCAATCAGATCGCGGCCATCAACCTGGAGGCCACCAAATCGCTGGTGCCTAACTGGGTGCAGGCAACCCCTGATCCCAACGTCACGGTAGGATTCCGTTGCGACACCTTTCCGGTAGAGATGGTGGTGCGTGGCTACCTCTCCGGGCATGCTGCCAGGGAATACAAGGCGGGCAAACGAACCGTCTGCGGCGTTACATTACCAGAAGGCCTGCGCGAGAGTGATCCGCTTCCCTCCCCGATCATTACACCTACCACGAAAGCGCATGTAGGTCATGATGAAGACATCTCCCGGGAAGAGATTCTCCGACGCAAAATCGTTACCGAAGCTGACTATACCCAACTGGAGCATTATGCACTAACCCTGTTCAAAAAGGGAACAGAGCTCGCGGCTGCGCGGGGCCTGATTCTCGTGGATACCAAATATGAATTCGGGAAACACGAGGGCAAGATTTACCTGATCGACGAAGTTCACACGCCTGATTCATCCCGGTACTGTTATCAGGACGGTTATGACGATCGCCAACGCAAGGGAGAAGCCCAGAAGCAATTGTCCAAAGAATTTGTAAGGCAGTGGTTGATTGAAAACGGGTTTCAGGGAAAAGATGGGCAGCGGGTTCCTGAGATGACGGACGCCATAGTGGCATCCATCGCCGACCGTTACCGGGAACTCTACCATCAAATGACCGGGGCACCCCTCTCACCGCTTGCCTCGCCAAATATTTTGGAACGAATCGAGCGGAACATCGTTAATTACCTAAATTAAAGTACTTTTGAGCCCGCAAACATGCCTATGAAGTATACGATCGACAAACAGGAGAAATACAGCCTCCTCCGCCTGCACGAAGAAAAGCTGGATTCCAGTGTTGCTCCGGCCCTCAAATCGGAGCTCATCACCCTGCATGCCGAAGGAATCAGGAATATCATCCTGGATCTGGCCGAGGTAAAATATACCGACAGCTCAGGCCTCAGCGCCCTGCTGGTTGGCAATCGTATCCTGCAGGAAGATGGTGGCCTCTTTGTGCTGTCCACCCTCTCCGATCACACCGCAAAGCTCATCAAGATTTCCCAGCTCGACAGCGTATTGAATATTGTAGCCCGCATTGAAGAAGCCGTGGATGCCGTGTTCATGCATGAGATCGAAAAGGATATGAAAGATGAGTCTAACGGATAGACTCACCGATTGCAGAACAAATTCTCACTTACTATTCTGGGTTCCAGTGGCGCATTGCCCGCTTACGGGCGATCACCCACCTGTCAATACCTCGCTATCCGGCGTCACCATTTTCTGATCGATTGCGGTGAAGGAGCCCAGGTTCAGCTGGCGAATCAGGGCATCAACATCCACCGGATCGGGCACATCTTCATCAGCCACCTGCATGGTGATCATTACCTGGGTCTGATGGGCCTGCTCTTTTCCATGCACCTGCAGCGAAGAGAAGCTACCCTCCACCTGTACAGCCACCCGGGGCTGGACGAAATCATCCTGGCCCAGCTACGGCATTCTAAGTCCGTATTGAATTTCAAGATCAACTTTCATGTCCTCCACGATCGGCATCAGGAAGTTATTTTTGAAGACGAATGGGTAACGGTATCCACGATTCCCCTTAGTCATAAGATTCCCACCACCGGTTTCCTGTTCAGGGAGAAACCAGGATCCCTGCGACTCGATAAAGCGAAACTCACACCCGATCTGACGATCCAACAACTTGTGACCCTGCGGCGCGGTGAGGATGTAGTAGAAGAAGGCCGCATTGTGTTGCGCAGCAAAGATTACACCCTTCCTCCCCGCGCACCAATATCATACGCCTTCTGTTCCGACACCCAACCGGATGATGCCGTGGCTTCGCTCGTTGCCGGTGTCGATGTGCTATACCATGAGGCGACCTTCATGAACGAAGATGAAGACAAAGCCCGCGAAACCAGGCACAGCACTACCTCCGATGCAGCCCGCATCGCCCTGCAGGCGAAGGCAGGACAATTGATTATCGGACATTTCTCAGCCCGGTACAAGGACCTGGAGCCGGTAGTGGAGGAAGCCCGGAAAATATTCCCCAACACATCGCTGGCAACAGAAGGCACAACGTTCGATCTTTATAACAGATGGAATTAATTCTCGAACGCAAAAAGCACCGCCTCTTCATTGTATTGACGGGGATATTCATCACCAATGCGCTGGTGGCGGAAATGATTGGCATCAAGATTTTTTCGGGTGAAGGAACCCTCGGGTTAGCACCGGCCAACCTCGACATCCTCGGCTTCACCATGGACTTTAACCTCACCGCGGGTGCCGTGATCTGGCCAGTCGTCTTCATTACCTCTGACCTGATCAATGAATACTTTGGCCAACCGGGCGTGAAGCGCATCAGTTACCTCACCGCCGGACTTATCGCTTACGCCTTTGTAGTCATTTTCCTCACCATGAAACTTCCCCCTGCCGATTGGTGGGTGGAGGCCAATTCGAAAGACGATCAGGGCAATTACTTCAACATGGTCTATGCGTTCAATAAGATCTTCGGACAGGGTCAACGCATCATCATTGGCTCACTGACTGCCTTTCTGATCGGTCAGCTGGCAGATGTATGGATATTCCAGAAGCTTCGCAAAGCGACGGGGCCCAAGAAACTGTGGCTGCGCGCCACCGGCTCTACCTTGATTTCGCAGCTCATTGATAGTTTTGTGGTATTATTCATAGCGTTCGCTGGCACGTTCTCTACCACACAGATTATTGCCATCGGCATCACCAACTACATCTTCAAATTTACGGTAGCGATCCTGCTCACTCCCATGGTCTATGCAGGTCATCATATCATCGATCGCTACCTCGGGCATGAGCATGCAGAACGCATCGCCGATGAGGCCGCTCAGAACAGCAATAAGTTTCTCTGATTACCGGTGAAGGTTATCCAGAATGATGGCCGTTGCCACAGAAGCATTAAGGGATTCCGCCTGCCCGTAGCGGGGAATCGTAATGCGCCGGGTGATGTATTGGCTCAGCTCCTCTGAAATACCCCGGGATTCGTTTCCGATTACGATCCATCCCCCTTCCGGAAATTGGAAAGAATGCACATCGACCCCGTCGAGAAATGCGCCAAAGAATGATGCCTTACTTTGCTTAACGAATGGCACCAGCGGTTGATAATTAACATTCACCCTCAGGAACGATCCCATGGTGGCGCTGATAACTTTGGGATTATAACAGTCTGCCGTCTCCGGTGAAGCCACAATCTGATGGACGCCATACCAATCCGCCGTGCGTATAATGGTGCCCAAATTACCAGGATCTCGGATATCGTCCAGGATCAATCCATAGGTTGCCGGCAACAAAGCAGCGGGTGCGGGCGTTTTCATCCGAACCACCGCGAGGGCAGCTGAGTTCGACTCCACCGACCCAAGGGAGGACAGTTCAGACTCAGTCACTTCAATTATTTCACCGGCGTGCGTCATCAAAGCCGATGGAAGTGACGAAAGGAAGTCGGCTGTCGCGACGAGCGTCATCACTTCAAAGTCAGTGGGTAGTGTCTCCCGTACTGCTTTGGCTCCCTGCACAATGAAACATTGTTCCGCGAGGCGGTATTTCTTTACTTGCAGTTGTTTAATAAAGCGGGATTTGGCTTTGGATATCATACGTCTGGCACGGAAAGTTACCAAAATTTCAATCGGACTTTGTGCGTCGCTGCTCTTGTCCGGATGTTTCGGAACCCGCTTTCTGCCCAAAGACCAGAAGCTGTTGCAGCGCCAAACGATTGAAGCCCCCAAGGGATTCAACAAGGAAGGCCTGAATGATATTTTTGTTCAGAAGGCGAACCGAAAGCTCTTTGGGGTATTCAACTCACTCACCTATGTGTACTACCGGGGTGAAAAATCTTTCCACAAAAAATCGTTGTGGCCATTCCGGAGCCAGGCGTACTACCAGGTAAAAAGAAAAAAGAAAGAGGAAAAGTTTGACAAGAAGATAGCCGCCGCAAAGAGCGAGCGCCGGATCAACAACCTGAAGTTTCGCAAGCAGCAAAAACTGGATGCCCTTACCTCAAAAATTGAAAACGGAAACCTGCCCATGCAATGGGGCGAAAAGGTATCGGTGTATGACACCACCACCACCCAGGCCAGCCGCGACAAGCTGAATACATATATGTTCAACCACGGATACTTTGAAGGTACCACCACCATTGAACTGATTGAGAAAAAGAAACGCGTGATCGTCACGTACCGGCTGAAACCAGGCAAGCCCTTCCTCTACGATACCATCCTCTATCGCATCAGCGATTCCTCGGTGAGTAAGCTAATCAGGAAGAGTGAGGCACTGAGTAAAATTCATAAGGGTGACCGCTACGATCAGAAGAGCCTCAGCGATGAGCGCGACCGGATTGATTTGCTGCTCAAAGACAACGGCTACTACGACTTCAGCAAACAATACATTGACTTTAAAGTTGATACCGCGTATCGTCACAAACACAGCATTGCCCTGCAACTTGATATCTCCGACCCCACTACCCACAACGACCACCGCACATTCCGGATCGACTCAGTCAACTTCACCACGGATGCCAGCGTAAAAAGCACCGATACGCGCAAACGAACATCAAAGACATATAAGGATATCCGGTTCAGCTACTTTCAGGATCAATACAGCAAACGCATCCTGTCCAACCGCGTGTTCCTGCACCGCGACAGCCTGTACAGCCGATCCAATACCTTCCTCACTCAACGCCAATTGGCCAACCTGGATATTTTCAAGTTTGTCAATATCAACTACGACACCTCAGGTGGAAAGTTCATCGCCAACGTGTTCACCAGTCCGTTGGAACGATATGCCTGGACCAACGAAGCCGGTGTGACGGTGACCCAGGGATTTCCAGGTCCTTACTATAGCCTCAGCTTCAAGAAACGAAACCTGTTCCAGGGATTGGAGATCTTCGAGTTGAATGGTCGGTTTGGGTTTGAAGGTGTTGCCTCCGCAACCCAGCTCGGCAACGTATACAAAAGCACGGAAGCGAACATTAACGGATCAGTCACCTTCCCTCAATTTCTGTTCCCCCTGGGAAAACAAGCGGAAAGGCTGGGACGATACAACCCCAAAACACGCGTACTGGCTGGATATACCTATACCGACCGACCGGAGTATCAGCGATCCAACGTAACCATATCAGGTACCTATACCTGGCAAAGCAGAAAAGGAACTCAGTATTCACTGACCCTGATCAACCTGCAGGTTATTCAGTCGGCGACTGACAGTTTGTTTAATGTGCAACTGCAGAACCTGAAAGGGCAAGGCAATAACCTGATCAATTCATTCAAGCCTTCGCTCGTAAGCAGTATGATCTTTTCCATGACGTGGAACCCAAACAACTACGGCAACACGGAACGCAGTTCGCATATCATTCGCCTGCAGGCTGAGAGCGGGGGCACGATGTTTAACGCCTTTACACCCACCTATGCCACCGAGCGCGGTTTACAAACCTATCAATACGTACGACTTGGCCTTGACATCCGCCGCAAGCAGGTGATCGACAAACACACCTCCATTGCCTTCCGGTTTAATTCCGGTGTAGCCTATTCCTATGGCAGCAACAATGCGTTGCCGTATGAAAAGTATTTCTTCGTGGGCGGGAGTAGCAGCGTGCGCGCCTGGCGCCCCAGACGTTTAGGTATTGGCTCTGCACCTCCGATCTTAAGCACCAACCCCTCCAGCAACGGGCTTTTTGATTACCGGTATGAAAAGCCGGGAGAAATTCTTCTGGAAGGAAGTTTTGAATGGCGGAAAAAACTATTTGGGTTTGTCGATGGTGCGCTGTTCATTGACGCGGGCAACGTGTGGTCGTTTCAACAGGCTCCCGCTCCTGCCACATCGGCCACCACACCGGATTGGGCCAGCCAGAGCAATACGAAGTTCTACTTTGATAAGTTCTATAAGGAAATCGCGGTGGGCACCGGATTCGGATTGCGGTTCGACTTTACGTTCCTCGTTCTCCGACTTGACATTGGTATCAAAGCCTGGGATCCTGCCCGCGCCGAAGGTGATCGCTTCGTTTTGCCCAAGTTTAAGTTCTTTGGACCTTTTGGTGCCGATCGCGAACCGGTGATTTGGAACGTGGGAATTGGGTATCCTTTCTAAGTAGGGATTAGAACTTAGGTGGGGAGAGCTTAGGAGTGAGGACTTGAGGTTGAGGCAATAGCAATGAAGCTACAAGGCTAACAGGGTTTCGATTGCAACCCGGACTTTGTCTGCATTGGGAAGCATCATCTTTTCGAGATCAACGTTGAGCGGCACTGCAGGGAGGTTTGCAGCACCCAACGTCCACACCGGTGCGTCGAGGTATTGAAAACACTCTTTGGAGATTCTTCCGGCAAGGGATTCTGCAAAGGAATTCATTAACGGCTCTTCGGTGAGTACCATGGCACGGCCATGCCGGGTGACCGAGGACTTTATCGCTTCCCAGTCAATGGGATTGAGTGTGCGCAAATCCAGAATCTCAACTTGTCCCGGATAATGCTTCGCAGCTTCCCTGGACCAGTAAACTCCCATACCATAGCAAATAACAACCATCGACTCCCCGGCTTCTACCCTGCTGGTGTCCGCCGCCAATACCGTATTGGCTTTGCCCAACGGGATCACATAGTCGGACGAAGGTTCGATTGTCTTTGCCTCAGCTGTTCCGGGAACCTTGCTCCAGTATAAACCTTTGTGTTCGAGTAACACCACCGGATTTGGATCGAGAAACGCAGCCTTCAGCAAGCCTTTCATGTCGGCAGCAGTAGAGGGATAAACAACTTTGATACCGCGGATGGTCAACAGCGTAGACTCAATGCTTCCAGAGTGATAAGGACCGCCTCCGCCATAGGCACCTATCGGCACGCGGATGAGGGATTGAATCGGAAACTTACCCTTTGTGATATAACAACTCTTGGACAACTCTTCCACCAACTGATTCATGGCTGGCCATATGTAATCAGCAAACTGTATCTCCACGATTGGCTTGCACCCAACCGCCGACATGCCAGCCGTCGAGCCGACGATGTATGCCTCCTGTATGGGCGTGTTGAACACGCGACGGTCGCCATACTTCTGCGCCAGGGTTGCAGCCTCACGGAATACCCCCCCCAGTCTGCCTCCTACATCCTGACCATACAGCAGTGCCTCGGGATTTGAAGCCAAAATTTCATCCACCGCGTGCAACGCAGCATCTACCATCAATATCTTCTCACCCCCACGTGGTGCCCTCACACCTGTCTCTTCAACTATGGGGGTTGGTGCAAATTCATGTGAATCAAAATCCGACAATTCAGGATCGGGGGCTTTCACCGCACGCTCGTAATCGGCCTTGACTCTCTTTGAAACGCGCTTCTTAATCTCAAGCAACTCGCCTTGCTCAACGCCGGCGGCCGCCAGCGAAGCTTCCAATACCGGAACCGGATCCCTTTGGCTATGCTCTGCCAGGTCGCCCCGGTACCATTCTTTACGTACACCGGAAGTATGGTGACCCAATAATGGGCAGGTGGCATGTACCAGTATCGGCTTGCGCTTGTCGCGGATGTATTGGATAGCCTCCTGCAGGCATTGATAGCTTTTTACAAAATCAGATCCATCTACCGTCCTTCGTTCCAGCCCCGGAAACCCGGCGGCGTATTCATAAGCCGTGCTGGTCCGCATCTCTTTGCCGGTAGCAGATATACCCCATCCATTGTCCTGCACCAAAAACAAAATCGGAGCCGGGTGGAGTACTGCCATTTGAAATGCCTCTGCCACTTCTCCCTCCGTTACAGATCCATCTCCCAGTGAACACACGACGACTGGTTTGTCTTTCCCCTTCTTCAGTTTCTGTGACTCCAGATAGGCAATGCCCTGCGCCATACCCGTCGCCGGAATAGCCTGCATGCCCGTGGCAGAACTCTGGTGGGGAATGGTTGGGTACTTCTTATCTCGCACGGCCGGATGACCATAATAACTGCGACCACCGGAAAATGGGTCGTCCCGTTTAGCCATTAACTGAAGCATCAATTCATATGGCGAGAAACCCAGGCCCAGGAGCATGGACTCATCCCGGTAGTACGGCGATAGAAAATCGGAGGGCGTCAATTGCAAGGCACACGCCAGCTGGATAGCCTCATGACCACGGGAAGTGCTGTGAACGTACCGGCTACATACGTCGCGGTGCTGTTCATACGTATCGGCCATGGTCACCGCTGTCCACATGAGTTCATAGGCCCGCAGCAGCAGGGCGCGGTCGGGTGTCTGGATTGCGGAAGGTGCGTTGGCCGGAGCGGTCATGCTATCGTTTGAAACGGTTCAAAGATATGTATTTGAGGCCATTTCCCACCGCCATTATCCACTCGTCAAACAAGCATCCGCGGGCTTCAAATCTTGCTACCTTTGACATCAAATTTCAAATCTCATGAAAAGTTGATCAGTCTTGCTCTGCTTTTCACCACCCTGGTGGCCACAGCACAGAAGCCAAAAACCCCTGAAGTCAAAGCGCCCGCAAAAGAGGAAGTAAGCCTCGGCGGTATTCGCTTCCGCAACATCGGTCCTGCTGTTACTTCCGGACGTATTGCTGACTTTGCTGTTAACCCCAACAACTTCAACGAGTATTATGTAGCCACGGCTTCCGGCGGGGTATGGAAAACAAAAAATGATGGAATCACCTACGAACCCATTTTTGACGGACAAGGGTCATACTCCATTGGTTGTGTTACCCTCGACCCCAACAACAGCAACGTTGTGTGGGTTGGATCCGGTGAAAACAACAACCAACGCAGCGTTGCCTATGGAGATGGAGTATACAAGAGCGAAGATGGAGGAGCCTCCTGGAAGAATATGGGATTAAAAACTTCAGAGCATATCGGTAAGATCATCGTAGATCCCCGCAACTCTGAAGTCGTTTATGTAGCAGCTATCGGACCGCTGTGGAAAGAAGGCGGCGAGCGCGGCGTCTACAAAACCACCGATGGTGGAAAGACCTGGTCGCAGGTACTGAAGATTGATGATCATACGGGTGTGAATGACTTGATTATGGATCCGCGCAATCCGGATCGCTTATATGCCTCCGCTTTCCAACGCAGGCGACATGACTATGCTTACATCAGCGGTGGACCCGGATCAGGCATTTACAAAACAACCGACGGCGGCAAGACCTGGGAGAAAGCCAACAACGGACTTCCGGGTGATGACAAGGGACGCATCGGACTGGCCATCTCTCCTGCCGACCCTGAATATATCTATGCCATTGTGGAAGCTTCCCCCAAAGATGCAGGGTTCTACCGCACCACCAATCGCGGTGCCAGCTGGACCAAGATGAGTGGTCATCAGACCGGTGGCAACTATTACAATGAAGTGATTGCTGACCCGAAAGACCGCGACCGCGTGTATACCATGGGCTATGCCATCAGCGTAAGCAATGATGGCGGAAAGAATTTCAGACCCATCGGTGAAGCTTCAAAACATGTTGACAATCATGCCTTGTGGGTAAATCCCACCAATACCGATCATATGATTAACGGCTGCGACGGGGGCATATACCAAACGCGTGATGGCGCTCGTACGTGGGAATTCAAATCCAACCTTCCTGTTACACAATTCTACAAGGTAGAAGTCGACAATGCTTCACCTTTCTATAATGTATATGGCGGAACGCAGGATAACTTCAGTCTGGGTGGTCCGTCGCGCAACCGCAGCGAGAATGGTATCCCCAACTCCGAGTGGTTTGTCACGAATGGCGGAGACGGATTTGAGAGTGCCATCGACCCCAATGATCCGAATATTGTATATGCCCAATCTCAACATGGTGGCCTGGTGCGGTATGATCGCATCACCGGTGAATCAATTGGCATTCAACCCAAGCCTCGCAAAGGTGAAAAGGAATACCGTTGGAACTGGGATGCGCCTTTATTCACCAGTCTGCATAAGAAAGGCCGGATCTATTTCGGAGCAAACAAGGCATTCCGCAGTGATGACTATGGCAATACATGGGAAGTCATCAGCGAAGACATCACCCGGCAATTGGATCGCAACTCACTACCTGTAATGGGTCGCGTCTGGGGCATGGATGCTGTGGGAAAAAATGATGGCACGGCGCCGTATGGCACCATCAGCGCCTTCTCCGAATCACCTAAAAACGAAAATCTACTGGCAGCCGGAACAGATGATGGCCTTATCCAGGTCACTGATGATGGCGGCAAGACCTGGAAGAAGTCAGAGACCTTTGCGGGCGTACCCTCCATGACCTATGTATATCACCTGTTGTTCTCGCAGCATGATGAGAAGGTGCTCTATGCCACCTTCAACAACCACAAGCGCGGGGATTTCAAGCCCTACGTTTTTAAGAGCAGCGATAAGGGTGCTACATGGACTTCCATCACCGCCAACTTGCCCGAGCGGGGATCTACCTATAGTGTGATTGAAGACTTTGTAGATCCGAACCTATTGTTCGTTGGAACTGAATTCGGCGTTCACTTTACGCAAGACGGCGGCAAGAGCTGGCGCGCGTTGAAAGGTGGACTTCCCACCATCGCCATTCGCGATATGGCCATTCAAAAGCGGGAGCAAGATCTGGTGCTGGCTTCCTTTGGCCGCGGCTTCTATGTACTGGATGATTACAGTCCGTTGCGCAATCTGAAACAGACAGAAGGCAAGGAAGGATATATTTTCCCGGTGCGGGATAGCTGGATGTTTGTAGAGCGGTCACCGCTGGGCATCCGCGGCAAGGGATTTATGGGAGAGTCTTACTACCGCGCCGACAACCCGCCGGTAGGTGCCACGTTTACGTATTTCTTCCGCGACGACTT
Organism: Cyclobacteriaceae bacterium; assembly: GCA_044223085.1. Lineage (GTDB taxonomy): Bacteria > Bacteroidota > Bacteroidia > Cytophagales > Cyclobacteriaceae > ELB16-189. The sequence goes on along the minus strand of JBGAMI010000042.1, from coordinate 13,246 downwards.
GAAGACCAAAAAAGAGAAGCGTCAGGAAGAGGAAGGCAAACTCAACAAAGATGGTAAGGATGTAAAGTATCCCTCCTATGCTACGCTGAAGGAAGAAGGCAATGAAGATGCTCCTTACCTCCTGTTTACCATCCGCAATGAAAAGGGTGACATCATCCGCAAATTAAAAACCGGTGCAAAGAAGGGCGTCAACCGGATCACGTGGGACTTCCGTTATCCGAGTGCTAACCCTGTTGAATTGAATTCAGGTCCCAACGATAATCCATTCCAACCGAATGATGTGGGCCAACTGTCCGAGCCCGGCAACTATACGGTTACGTTGTCTAAATCCGTAGATGGAGTCATGACAGACGTAGCGGGCCCGGAGAAATTTGTGGTAAAGGTTTTACCGGGTGCTGCATTACCAAATACCAACCGCGCTGCTTTGGTGGCGTGGCAGCGCAAGGCAGCCGAGTTGCAGCGCAGTGCACAGGGAGCAAGCAGTATGTTGGGTGATGCCAACAACCGGGTGAAGTACCTGCGCGAGGCCATCTTTAAAGTGAGCAAACCCCAGCAGGACTTTGTGTCCGACCTCAAAGCCATAGAAGCAAAGCTGAAGGAAGTATCCCTGCAGTTTTATGGAGACGGCACCGCGGGTCGCCTCGATATCGACACTGCCCCTTCGCTGATGAACCGGTTGTTCAGTGCTGTTTATGATGGCTATGGATCTACGGCTGACCCTACATCTACCATGAAGGATCAATTACAAATGGCCGGCGACGAATTTGAAGGCGCCTTGAGTGCCCTGAAGGCAGTTCATGGTGATATCAAAACGCTGGAGCAGAAACTGGAGGCTGCCGGGGCGCCATATACCCCGGGAAGGATGCCGGAGTGGAGGAAGAATTAGGGATTAGGGATTAGGGATTAGGGATTAGGGATTAGGCATATAGGAGCACTGGGTGAGAGCCTGGTGCTTTCTTTTTTGGTTGAAATCTGCTTTTCAGAGTCAGATTGGCGTGTTCTGAATTCCAGATTAATTACTAATTATTTTAGTAGTATAGTCAAATAATTTAGTAATTAGCGGTGTGGACAGGAACATTATACATCTGGATCTGGATGCCTTTTTTGTGGCTGTAGAGCGCAAAAAACAGCCAAAATTGAAAGGCAGGCCATTGATTGTCGGGGGTAGCAGCCGGCGCGGAGTGGTGGCGGCCTGCAGTTATGAGGCCCGGCACTTCGGGGTGCATTCGGCCATGCCCATGTACCTGGCGCTTCAGCTTTGTCCGGATGCCACGGTGATCTCCGGCGACATGGAAGCCTACAGCCAGCACTCCCACCTGATCACGGATATCATTGCCGACAGTTCGCCCTCATTTGAGAAAGCATCCATCGATGAGTTCTACATTGATGCGAGCGGCATGGACAAATTCTTTGGTGCCTTCAAGTGGGCAGTAGAATTGCGGCAGAAGATCATCCGTGAGAGTCAGTTGCCTATCTCGCTGGGCATGTCCGTGAACAAACTGGTATCGAAAGTGGCCACCGGCGAATTCAAGCCCAACGCCGAGAAACTGATTCCGGCCGGCACCGAGAAAGATTTTCTGGGCCCGTTGGCAGTAGAAAAGATTCCCATGATCGGGAAGCAGACGTCGTCGTTTTTGTACGATATGGGTGTGCGTACCGTGTCTACCCTCCGGGAGATGCCTGTAAAGTTTCTCGTCAGTGCCTTTGGCAAGAATGGCATGTCACTCTGGAAAAAGGCACAGGGCATTGATGACTCTCCTGTAGTGACTTACAGCGAACAGAAGTCCATTTCCACGGAGTGCACCTTTGATGAAGACACCATCGACGTGAAGCGGCTGAAGTCGATCCTCATCGCCATGGTGGAGAAGGTTGCCTTTCAGTTGCGCGAGCAGAAGAAGCTCACTTCGTGTGTAACGGTTAAAATCCGTTACGCCAACTTCGACACCGAAACGAAGCAGGTGCATATCCCCTACACTTCGTCGGATCACATCCTGCTGCGCACAGTCCAGGAGCTATTCGACAAACTGTACAGCCGGCGGATGTTGATTCGCCTGGTCGGCGTGCGGCTCAGCAACCTCGTGCAGGGCAATCACCAGATCAATCTCTTCGACGACACAGAAGAAGACATCAACCTGTATGAGGCCATGGACTTCATCAAGCACAAGCATGGGGTGGATAAACTCATCCGGGCCACCACCCTGGATGTCAACCGGCGGGTGCGCATGGAAGTCAATATGTTCAACGGAAAAATAAGTAAACTCTGATTCAGCATTCAATGACTAAGCATCTCTTCTGATTCTTTGACTCAACCCATTCTTTAATCTGTTTTTTTAACCCATAACCATTTTTTAAACACATGACGACCCTTCACACTACCCCCACCGAAGTTATTTACCTCGCCATCCGGCTGCGCAGGTCCTATTATCCCCTGCGCCGGAAACTGATGGCTGCACCTCCGACAGATCGCGATGGACGGTCCGAGCCCATTGCGCCGTCCATGCAGTCCGTAGAAAAGAAAAAAACATTCGCCCTGGAAGTCTGACCGCCGAATCACATGTTTCTGAATTGTCACACCGCATACAGCTTCAAGTATGGCACACTGACGCCACAAAGGCTCTTTGATGAGGCGCGGCGGTGCGGCATACACCAGCTCGTCCTGACGGAGATCAACAACACCGCATCCTACATCGAGATGTTGCGGATCTGTGCAGAAAATAAAACCGATCCGGGGGAAGGCAAAACACCTTATGACCTGGACATCGTGGTTGGCATTGAATTCCGGAGAGACAATGAATTACTGTACCTCATCATCGCCCGGGACCTTGATGGCTTTGAAACCATCAACCGGTTTTTATCCCGGCACAACCGGGAAGAGAAACCGCTCCCGGCCCGCGCACCGGAAATGGCATCGACGTTTGTCATCTATCCCTTCGAAACCATTGAAGCTGAATTACTGCATGCCCATGAATTCATCGGTATCCGCAAGCACCAGATCAATGCCTTCACGCTGACCCCGGACCGCTTCACCTTTCCGGAAAAATTTGTGGTGCTGCACCCGGTGACTTTCGCCAACAAAACAGACTTCAATGTTCACCGGCTGCTGCGCGCCATCGACAACAACACGCTGCTCAGCAAACTGCCTGCACACCAGCAAGCCTTGCCCGACGAGATCATGATGCCCGAAGAGGAATTACAGGCCTACTTCAAAGCTTTCCCGGAAGTGATTCAGAATACGCATACCCTGCTCAAAGCCTGTTCATTTCCAGCTGAACTCAAGACCGACAAAAACAAAAAGCACATCACCGGCAGTGAAGACTCAGACTGGGACTATCTCGTTACCGAATCCTGGGAAGGTTTTCAAAACCGGTACGACGTCAGTCAGCCCGATCTGCGGGAACGACTGCAACGGGAACTCAACATCATCCGGCAAAAAGGATTCTGCGCCTACTACATCATCGCCTACGACCTCGTCCGGTATGCCCAAAAAAGAGGATTCGACTACGTAGGCCGGGGAAGCGGCGCCAACAGCGTGGTGGCTTATTGCCTTGGCATCACCAATGTCGATCCCATTGAACTGGATCTCTACTTCGAGCGGTTCCTCAATTCAGAACGCTCCTCCCCGCCTGACTTCGATATTGATTTTTCGTGGGACAACCGCGATGAAATCTATGCGTACTTCTTTAACCGCTATGGTACCGACCACGTATGTCTGCTCGGCACGCATGTCACGTATCAGAAGCGTTCGGTGCTCCGCGAGCTGGGAAAAGTATTCGGGCTCCCCAAAGAAGAAATCGATGCCATCGTCGAGGAACCGGAACGAAACCGCAACCGGGATCATATCACCGAACTGATCTTCCGCTATGCTGAACTATTAAAAGACCTGCCCGCCAATATCTCCATCCATGCCGGCGGTGTGCTGATCACCGAAAAACCCATCTACGCCTATACGGCCACAGAGATGCCTCCGAAAGGATACCCGGTGACGCACTTTGAAATGCACAACGCCGAAGACATGGGCATCTTCAAGTTTGATATCCTCAGCCAGCGTGGCCTGGGGCACCTGAAAGAAACCGTACGCCTCGTTCAAGAGAACCAGGGGATAGATGTAGACATTCATCGCTTCGCGGAATTCAAAAAAGACCCGAAGATCCGTGAGCTCATGCGCAACAGTCAGGCGATGGGTTGCTTCTACGTGGAGTCACCTGCCATGCGCATGTTGCTTGGTAAACTGCGCTGTGAAGATTACCTCACCCTGGTGGCAGCCAGCTCCATCATCCGTCCGGGCGTGGCGCGTTCGGGGATGATGCGCGCCTACATCGAAAGGTTCCACGCGGTGCGCAACGGAGGCACGTATGAATCCATTCATCCGAAAATGGATGAGCTGATGAAAGAGACATACGGGGTGATGGTCTATCAGGAAGATGTGATCAAGGTAGCTCACCACTTTGCAGGGCTTACCCTCACCGAAGCCGACGTACTCCGGCGCGGTATGTCGGGCAAGTATCGGTCGCGGGCTGAATTCAAACGCGTTGAAGACCGGTTCTTTGAAAACTGCAAGGAACGGGGCTATGACAAAGCCGTTATCGACCGGGTGTGGTATGAAATTGAAAGTTTCTCCGGATACTCCTTCGCCAAAGGTCACTCCGCCAGCTACGCCGTAGAAAGCTATCAGAGCCTGTACCTGAAAGCTCACTACCCGCTGGAGTTTATGGTGGGTGTGATCAACAACTTCGGCGGATTTTATCGCACGGAATTCTACTTTCATGAAGCCCGCATGTACGGCGGAGAAATCCTCGCGCCGTGTGTCAACCGGAGTGAGTTTCTCACCACCCTTCACGGACGTGATATCTTTATCGGCTTCATCCACATCAAAAGTCTTGAAGCCACCCTCGCCAACAATATTCCACGGGAGCGACTCAACCGGGGGCCCTACAGAAGCCTGGACAATTTTCTGCGCCGCCTCCCTGACATCGGCCTCGAACAAATCCGTATCCTGATCCGCATCGGCGCTTTTCGGTTCACCGGCAAAACAAAACAAAAACTGCTCTGGGAAGCCATGCTGTATTTCAGCAATGCCAAATCGCGCCCGACCACCACAGAAGACCTCTTCGACACCGAACCAACCGACTATCCGTTGCCACCCCTCCAACGGCATGAACTTGAAGATGCTTTCGACGAACTCGAACTGCTGGGCTTTCCGGTATGCAGTCCGTTTAAGTTATTGGCCAGCGACAAAACAGGGACTGTGACCGCACGTGATCTCGGAAATAGAATTAACAAACGCGTGACCATCGTGGGATATGTAGTGACCACCAAGAATACCAGCACCCTGAAAAATGAGCTGATGCACTTTGGAACCTTCTACGATCGGAATGGAAATTTCTTCGACACCGTACACTTTCCGGATGTAGCCCGCGCCTATCCGTTCCGGGGCCGCGGCTTTTATGAAATCACCGGTAAGGTGGTGGAAGACTTCGGCGTCTACCTGATTGAAGTTTCAAAAATGGAGAAACTCCCCATGATCCATAAACGTCCGGAGTCTGCCTTTCAGGAACCTACTTCGGAGTACGGACGAAGCGGGCCGGGTGCTTCTCCTCAAAATCAGAAGCCTGCTGAATCAGGTATGCCGCCTCCAGCATCGGGCCCTCGTCGTACAAATTACCAATCAGCGTCAGCGAAGTAGGTCTGCCCTTCTTATCAAAACCATTGGGCAGCGCCATGGCGGGATGCCCGGTCAGGTTGGTGGCCATCGACAAATTGCGGCCATTGGATGGCGCCACAACAAAATCAAAGGGAGCCATCATCCGGTTGAATTTTTCGATCAGCACGCTCCGGTGGCGATTGGCTTGCAAATACTCGACCGCGGTGATGAACCGGGCTTGCCGCAGTGAATTGGCCCGTGACTCCTGGGTCTGCTCCGACAGCAGGCGATCGCGGTGCTCGCGCACCAACTCATCAAAGAATGCTCCTGACTCGGCGCGAAGAACAATATCAAAGGCAGCCCAAGGAATTGAGTCAGGCATATTTACTTCCACCAGTTCGGCACCCAGGCTCTTCAGTAATTTCAAACTCTCCTCGTTGATCGGCCGCGTACGGGTGGTGTCCTTATCAAACATCTTCTTGAAATATCCGATGCGGTAACCTTTCAGGTCGGCAGGTGGATTAAAGACCACCGGATAGTTGACAACGGATCTGTCAAGGTTTACCGCCGGGTCCGCACCACGGATAGCTTCAAACACAATTGCACAATCCTGGGCCGTGCGACAAATGGGCCCGGCCTTGTCCATAGACCACGACAACACCATGGCCCCATCACGGCTCACGCTGCCAAACGTAGGCCGCAAACCGGTTGCACCACATCGGGAAGACGGCGCAAGAATAGAACCCAACGTTTCTGTACCAATGGAGAACGCCACCAACCCGGCACTGGTTGCTGAGGCAGAGCCGGCAGATGAACCCATAGCTCCCTGCTTCAGGTCCCATGGATTTTTGGTCTTTCCGCCAAACCAGACATCTCCCCGGGCCAGTGCCCCAGAGACAAGTTTGGCTACCAGCACAGCACCGGCAGCCTCAAGCTTTTGAACTACATAGGCCTTCTCCTCAATGACCTGATCCTTGTATGGCTCTGCTCCCCAGGTTGTTTTGTATCCGGGCACCGCAAACAAATCTTTGATACCATAAGGTATTCCGTGCAATGGGCCCCGGTATTTCCCCGCCGCAATTTCCTCATCAGCCTGTTTGGCCTGTTGTCGTGCCATTGCTTCCGTAATGGTAACCACAGCCTGCAAGGTGTCGCCGAATTTCTTCAGGCGATTCAGATAAATTTCAGTGAGTTGTGTCGATGTGAGTTTCCTGGTGCGAATCAGGTTACCCAGTTCCGCCACGGTCATGAATGCAATCTTTTCATCCGTATCCGGCAGGCCTACCTGATCCGGAAGTCTCCAATTTGAATTCCCCGGACGGGTCTTCAACACAAAGTGATCGGGCCTGGGGTCAAAGTACAAAGCAGGATTGGTCTTGTTGGCCAGGTGCCACTTTCTCATGCTGTCATAACCCTTGCGATTGCCTTCCAGGTAATCGATCATGGTGTCGAGTTCGGCCTGTGAAAACTCCAGGTTCACCAGTCGCTCACTGCTTTCTATGTCTGAACGGCTAATGGTCTTTTTAGACGTGCACTGCATCAGCAACACGACTAGGGCTATGCATACGAGTTGAAATGGCCTGGTCATCATAAGATTGTTATGCGCTACCCAGGCAAGATGAAACAAGTATTCCGGTCGTACAACCGGATTTTATACCACTGGCGGGCTGCCCTTTCTGATCTGGCTCACAAACTGATGAATGCCGGCGGGCAGGTCGCCTGCCTGTTTCAACATTGAAATAAATGCACTACCCACGATGGCCCCTGCCCCGTAAGAACTCGCCACCGAAAAAGTCGCTGCGTCGGAGATTCCAAAGCCAATAAGGAATGGATTGGTGAGTTTTGATGACCTCAGGCGTTCAAAGTAGGCAAGCTGGTCCTCACTAAATGATCCCCTGGCACCGGTGGTACTGCATGAAGATACGGCATAAATAAAACCATTTGTAAGGGCATCAATGTGACGTATCCGGTCGATGGACGTCGTCGGAGAAATAAGAAACGTATTGCACAAACCATTTTGCTGAACGATGGCTTTGTACTCCATTTCATATTCCTCGAGGGGCATGTCTGGCAATATCAAGCCATCCACTCCCGCGGCAGCGGTATCCAGGCAGAATTTCTCAACGCCGTACTGAAGGACAGGATTTAAATAGCCCATCAGTACAATGGGGAGCTGTACTGTCTTTCTGATTTCGCGCACCTGGTCCAGCAATAATGGAAGATTCATGCCATTGCCGAGCGCAATATGATTGCTCTCCTGAATCACCGGGCCATCAGCAACGGGGTCTGAAAATGGAATGCCAATCTCAATAATATCAGCACCCGCAGCCTCCAGCGCCTGGGCGATCACCACGGTATCGTTCAGGGTCGGATAACCGGCCGTATAAAACACGGACAGCAGGTTGCGCGGCGAAGCAGAAAACAATTTTTGAAGTCTATTCTGAGGAGACATGAAGCTGAATTAATGATGACCAAAATTTTTCTCACCAGCGCGAATCGCCAGGTCGATGATGTTTTGCTTCGGAGGCAACGGGCATGTTGCGAATGCTGTGAATGCGCACGGCGGATTGTAAGCTTTGTTGAAGTCTATAATCGTGTGTCCATCCTCGCCCGGTTTGTCGACATACAGATACCGACCTGCACCATAGGTCTCTTTCGCATTGGTGGCATCTCCAAAAATCACAAAATAATCCTCTCCGCCCTCGTCCAATACATCCAGCCGAACCTCTTTTCCACCCAGTTCAAAAACCAGCGTACCCGGTGAAGGCTGATCCGTAGTTTGACCCAAAACATTGGTAATCGGAATCGTGCGTCCTGAGGCGGGTTCAAAAACCGCATCCAGATGAACATTAATGTCAATGGGGTATCGCTCAATGCCGTTGAATTCACCCAATGCCTGGCTTTCAAAATCACGAAGCCGGATGCCATATTTTGTGTCCCGCTTGATGATAAACCACTCGAGTGATCCAAGCCGTAATTTGGGTGGAACTGAATCCGGTTGAAATGCAAATATCCTGTTTGCCGGTTTGTCATTAGCCGTCACTGCGATACCCAGACCGGCTTCAAACAACACCTTACCATCCTTCAAAAGGAAATAGCCCAGTTGACCGGGTGCCTTTCCTTCCGGGAATACAATCGAATTGGTTGGACTGCTCCCCACCGTATTGATGCCATCATTTAACCAAAACAACCCGGCCAGATTCAGCCATCCGGAAGGCCCCTTCAGCTCTTCAATGCGCTTTGCGTGCCAATCATTGATCGTAGTCGTGTAGGCAGCGACATCTTTAACGGCTCCACGCTGCTCTGACTGGCAGGATGCGATAACCAGTGCCAACAGCCAAACAAAATTGTATGTCTTCATTTTCATATTGATCAGGTTAATATTTTCCCCAACGCATATAGGTTTCAAGGTCTTTGTCGCCCCGACCGGACAGGTTCACCACTACCACGTCATCCTTTTCTGCACCGAGGGATCGCAAAGCCGCCAGCGCATGGGCTGATTCAATAGCAGGTATGATCCCTTCAAGTCTGCTCAGCTCAATTCCGGCCTCCATGGCTTCATCGTCAGTAGCACTCAGAAATTGAACGCGCCCCACATCGAAAAGATGCGCATGCTGCGGGCCAATACCGGGGTAATCCAGTCCGGCCGAGATGGAGTATGGCTCTACGACCTGACCATCTTCGGTTTGCATCAACAGGGTCTTGCTTCCATGCAGTACCCCCGGTTTCCCCAAGGCGGTAGTAGCGGCAGATTGGCCACTTTGAACTCCCTTACCTGCAGCTTCGCTGCATTGGACCCACCACCTACACACGCTACCACGTAATCAGGCCAGGCATTGCCCTCCTTCTCAATCAATTGTTTCTTTATTTCTTCACTGATCACTGACTGGAACCGGGATACCATATCCGGATAAGGATGTGGTCCCACAACGGAGCCAATAATATAGTGGGTATCTAACGGGTGATTGATCCAATGACGCATGGCTTCATTGGTAGCGTCCTTGAGGGTCATACTGCCACTCAAGGCAGGCACAACTTTGGTTCCGAGAATACGCATGCGTTCCACGTTCGGCCGTTGCCGCTCCATGTCGTGTTTGCCCATATAAACGATACACTCCATCCCCATCAAAGCACATACGGTGGCCGTCGCTACTCCGTGTTGACCTGCACCGGTCTCAGCAATAATCTTTTTCTTCCCCAACCGCTGTGCGAGCAGAATCTGACCGATGGTGTTGTTGATCTTGTGTGCACCGGTATGGCACAGGTCCTCGCGTTTCAGGTACACCTTGGCTCCCACCGCTTCAGACAAACGACGGGCGTGGTACAAGGGCGTTGGTCGCCCAACAAAGTCGTGGAGCAACTGATGAAACGCTGATTGAAATGTTGGATCATAGATGATAGACAGATAGTTGGATCTCAACTCCTCTACGTTGGGATACAACATCTCCGGAATGTAGGCCCCACCAAACCTTCCATAATATCCCCGATCAGATACATCGTATTTCATAACCATTGATTTCTAATGTTCAACATTTCTTTTACCAGCGCCACATTTTTCATTCCCGGCTCGACCTCTACTCCGGAATTGACATCCAGCGCATGAATGTTCATTCCCTGAAGTATTCCCCAGTCATTACGTCCCGGTGACAACCCACCAGCCAGAAAAAAAGGAATGGACTGATCATACTGCTTTAACAACTTCCAATCGAAACCCAATCCATTTCCGCCTGCCTGCTGCCCGGCGGTGTCAAAAAGCACATATTCAATATAGGGCCGATAAGGTTCAAGAACAGCAAAATCAACCTGTGAACCAATGGAAAAAGCCTTCATCAACTTCACGCCCGTTAGAACAAGCTCCGCACACTGCGCAGGCGATTCCTTTCCATGGAGCTGAATAAGATCTAGCCGATGCTGTTGGGCCAGGCGTTTGATTTCCGCGCTTGATTGATCCACAAACACACCAACCCGCTTGATGCGATCCTGTATATCCGGCATCACGAAGTCGTCGCCAACATACCGGCGTGAGCCCTTAAAGAAAATGAATCCCATGTAGTCCGGACCCAACTCGGCCACGGCACCAATGTTTGCGCTGTCACGCATGCCACATACTTTCAACCTGATTTGCGATGGGGTCATCATGAGCGTGGATGTTTACGAACCTGATTCATAAATTCCATGGCAGCCCGGGCAGGGTCAGCGGCTTGCATAAACGTTTGTCCAATCAAAAATCCATTGAAACCAAGCCCTCGCAGTTCATGAATGGTCTCAGGGGACTCGATACCACTCTCCGATACCCGCAGCACTGAAGGAGGAATCAATTCCACCAGCTTTCGGCTGGTATCAACCGATAATTCAAAAGTCTTCAGGTTACGGTTGTTAACGCCCATCAGATCCATCCCGGCGTCCAGGTGAGTTCGCAATTCCACTTCATCATGCACTTCCAGCAACACCTCTAATCCCAATCCATGCGCAAATTCAACCAACGCACGCGTCTGTCCGGGTTCAAGAATGGCAGCTATGAGCAAAATGACATCAGCACCCAACGACCTGGCCTCAACAATCTGGTACTCTTCGAGGATAAAATCCTTGCGCAAAATCGGGCATGCATTGACACGCCTGGCAGACAGGAGATCCTGGTCACTCCCACCAAAAAAATATGTATCCGTCAGTACTGACAATGCAGAGGCCCCTGCCTTACAATACCCCTGGGTAACTTCTTCAACAACGGCCGAACCATTAATCACGCCACGGCTTGGAGATTTTCTTTTGAACTCAGCTATGATCCCGGTACGGCTGGCATCGAGCAGGTGTTGGCGGATGGAGATCACCTCCCTCGAAAACAAGGGCCGTTGCTCCAATACTTTCAGCGGCACGCGATTCTTTCGCTCCGCCACCTCCTGCTGCTTCCTGGCTACAATGGTATCGAGAATGTTCATGATTCCTGGCTAATGGCAATTAACTTCTTAAACGTACCCAAGGCCCTGCCCGATCGCAGGCTCTCCGTTGCCTTGTTCACTGCAGCGCTCCATCCGGACTTCCGGTCGGCACAAAACAACGCAAGAGCAGCATTTGCCACCACCACTTGCTGCTGGGCGGTGGTACCGTGACCTTCCAGTATTGATAAGAATAGCCTGGCTGATTCCTCAACCGTTCTCCCACCCAGAATGTCCTGCGATGAAATCTCAGGCATCTGCAAATCCGCAGGTGTGTACAACCGTTCGCCGGTGTCCGCAAAAACCTTTACGGGTCCGGTGAGAGAAACCTCATCATAGCCCTGAACATCATGCAACACTATAAATTTTTTATCGGTCTGCTGGTATAAATAACCGTATAGCCGGGCCAGCTCCAAATTAAAAACACCCACCAACTGCAACGACGGAAAGGCGGGATTTACCATGGGCCCAAGCATATTAAAGAAAGTCTTAACACCAAGCTCCTTCCGGATCGGTGCCATATTTTTCATCGCAGGGTGAAACAACGGTGCATGCATGAAAAATATATTGGCTTCATCCAGGCTTCGGTCCAATACCTCTTTATTATTGGTGAATTTGTATCCAAAATATTCGAGAACGTTGGATGATCCACTGACCGAGGAAACACCGTAGTTACCATGCTTGGCTACCGGCTGTCCGGCCGCGGCCACGACAAACGAAGACAACGTAGAGATATTAAAGGTATTCTTACCATCGCCACCCGTGCCACATACATCCATAACCGGACGATCAACCTTTACCGGCAGACACAATTCCAACATCGCATCTCGGAAACCCTGCAACTCAGCCAGGGTGATGGCCCGCATCATGTATACTGTCATGAATGCACTCATCTGACTGGGATTGTATTTCCCCGCCGCCAGATCCATCAGCACCTGCCGGGCAGTCTCCTTATCCAGCGAACGGTGTTCTATCAATTCATTTAAGATCTGTTTCATACCTATCGGGATAACCAATTCAACATAATTTCTTTTCCATGCGAAGTCATGATTGATTCCGGATGATACTGAACGCCCCGCACATCAAACTGCCGATGGGCAATCGACATAATCAACCCGGCCTCATTCACGGCAGTCACTTTCAAATTATCGGGGATACTACCTGCTTCCACTGCCCAGGAATGATATTGTGCCACCTGAAAGGTATCCGGCACCCCATGGTATAAAGCCTCTCTGGAATCCGACACCTGCAACGAGCACGTAACACCATGTCGTACCTGGGGCATGTTGAAGAGCTTTGCTCCGTAGACTTCTGCAATACCCTGATGACCGAGGCAAACGCCCAGGATGCTTTTGGTCGGTCCATATTCCTTCACCACCGACTTCATGATTCCCGCTTCATCAGGAACACCCGGTCCGGGAGAGAGCAGGATCTTATCATAGACCTTTACCCCTTCTAGGGTGATTTTATCATTTCTGATCACGTCTACCTGATGGTCCAGACTCCGGATGAGGTGTACCAGGTTGTAGGTAAATGAATCGTAGTTATCAAGCAACAAGATTTTCATATGCACTTCAATTAGATGCGTTCGGCCATGACCAGCGCTTTTTTCAAGGCCTCCAGTTTGTTGTTCACTTCCTGCAACTCACTTTCCGGAACAGACTTCGCCACT
>JBGAMI010000041.1:0-30669 GCA_044223085.1 Cyclobacteriaceae bacterium | reverse complement strand
GTGATTCAATTTGACTATGATCAGTATGCCATACGTCATGATGAGCTTCCTGAATTGGATGAGGTGCTGAAGGTGCTGAAACGCCGTCCTAATTCGAGGATACATATCGGCGCTTACGCTGATTCCAAAGGAACGACCGAGTACAATCAACGGCTTTCTGACAACAGGGCCCACGCGGTGCTGCTTTGGCTGGAGGCCAGGGGAATCCGCGCCTCCAGGATTCAAACTACCGGCTTTGGTGAAACCCTCCTCGTAAATAGATGTAGTGATGGTGTTGAATGCCCTGAAGAGGAACACTCCAAGAACCGGCGCGCGGAACTAAAAGTCCAGCAGGATTAAGTTGATGGAGATCCAATACATTCGATCGCAGCTACTTGCGGTATGTAATCGTTTTGTCACGGAGCGAATATCAAGCGTGGAGCGTGCGATTGCCCATGCACAAGCATCGGCTGCCTCTGAAACCAAGAGCAGCATGGGAGACAAATATGAGACAGCCCGGGCTATGGCACAGCAAGAGGCCGACCACAGCCGGTCGCAACTGGGAGAGGCAATAGCCCTGAAGAATTTGCTGGACCAATGTCCCACACAGGCACCTGGCGAAATAGTCACCACAGGAAGTATCGTTTACACCAGCCAGCACCGCTATTTCATCGCAATACCCATCGGCGCCGTACAAATCGGTGAACAAACGTTTTTTGTGATTTCCAGAATGTCGCCTATCGGAAAACTGTTGGTGGGAAAACGTGCCGGTGATCAGTTTTCCTGGCAAGGCAACCCCATCACCATTGAGCGGGTGTTGTAGCCGCTAAAATACCCAACCGACTTTGAGGGAAGCTTCCGGGTTCAATATCGCAGGCTTAAAACTTTTGCTATCCACAGTCACCAGGTTATCCCCGGCTACGCGGATGTGCATACCCGCCCACGGGGTAAAGTAAAAGTGTTTTCCGAACCTCCAGGAATAACCAAGGCTGCCATTGAGCATGTAACTTTCGTAAGTAGCAGTTTGAATCTGAAGGTTGCTTTGGATGGTGTTGTGCCACCACACCAGTCCGCCACTAAGCCACCAACCCGACAAGTCATCGCGGTGATAATAGTCGGCGACCAAAGCATAGGCACTTACCCAATTGTTGGTAAATCCATCGGGTATAATCAGGTGAGGCTTTTGTACACGCGCCAGGAGGAACCTGCCGCGCAGGTGTGACTTGCCCACCCAAACCCCACCATAGTATCCGCCGGTCAGGTAGGGCAGTACATCCTGCTCGAGGCCCCATCGGACCCTGGAGTTTGATGTCACTTCCGTTTGCCCATACAAGGATTCAGCTGTGAACAGTAAGCAAAACAGCAGACTAATTTTGAAACTCCTCATGACGTATGGATCCTTCAACTGATTGTTCAGCAAGTACAAAGAGTGATTTTTTCAAATTTCTGAATTTGCGTGTGAACGCGGCGAAGTCTTCTTCCAGTAAGGCATGTTCAATCTGAAAATCACTAAGTGCCTGATCCAGGCGTGCGGCGTCAGCAGCAGAAACCCTTTTGAAGTGCTCGGTTAGTTTCTTTTCGAGCTCCTGCCTCTCGAGGGTAAGTTCGGTGAGGGTATTGCCTAGTGTACGGAGTTTCACGATCAATTGATCATCAGAGACCCATACCAATCGTTTATCAGTCAGGTTGCGGAGAAATCGGATCTCATCGCGATAAAACTGCAGATCAGATTGCCAATGGCGTGTGATGGCATACAAAGATTCCCAGGGTACTGCCTTGTAGGTAGGGGTGTTTTTGGTGTGCAGGGTGCCCATAGTGTTGTGGTTTTGTTGAATTGAATTTGCAGCGTCGACCGACTTTTTCCCATGACGTTTGTCAGGGGCTATCCTGTTTAATGTCGCTTTTTATGTGGATAACTATTTGACCGATTTTTGGGTTGCTTTTCAGGTACTTCCGTATAGTTTTGCTCCATATCTATTTTTTAAACTGTTATGGATAAACTTATTTCCCGCCTGGCCGGCGAATTAAATCTAACTACGCAACAAATTTCAAGGGTCCTCGAGTTGATTGAGGCTGGTTCCACCATCCCCTTCATTGCGCGATATAGGAAGGAATTAACGGGTAGCCTGGACGAAGTGGTGCTGGCCAATATCCGCGATCGCCATGAGCAGTTGAAAGAGCTTGAAGCGAGGAAAGAAGCGATATTAAGGTCTATCGAGAAGCAGGAAAAACTGACTCCGGCATTGGCCGCTGCCATTGAGGCGGCTGAAACCATGGCGGAGCTGGAAGATATATATCTGCCCTACAAACCGAAACGCAAAACCAGGGCCAGTATTGCCCGCGAAAAAGGTCTTGAGCCTTTGGCCCAGGTGCTTTTCCGTCAGGAAGCAGGCGACATCAATAAAAAGGCAGCTGAATTTGTGAGCAGCGAAAAGGGCGTGGGCACACCCGATGAAGCATTGGAAGGTGCACGTGATATTATGGCAGAATGGGTAAGTGAAGATGCCGGAGCCAGAAAGTCACTCAGGGACTTGTTCTGGAAGGAAGGAGTAATGGAGTCCAGGGTAGTAAAATCCAAAGCAGAAACGGAAGATGGTCAAAAGTTCAAGGACTACTTCGACTGGAAGGAACCCATTCGCAAGACGCCATCGCACCGTCTCCTTGCCTTGCTGCGTGGAGAAAAGGAAGGTATCCTGTTGCTGGACCTCGCGCCGGAAGAAGATGTGGCAGTGGCTAAACTGAATCAACAATTTGTAAAAACAAGTTCGCCTGCAGCCGAGCAGGTGAAGTTGGCGGTGAAGGACAGCTATAAGCGGTTGATCAAACCATCTTTGGAAAGCGAAGTGCGCGTAGAAAGCAAGCGCCTCGCGGATGCCGAAGCAATCAATGTATTTAGTGCGAATCTCCGTAAATTATTGTTGGCCGCACCGCTGGGTCAAAAAAGAGTCCTTGCCCTCGACCCCGGTTTTCGTACCGGCACCAAATTGGTATGTCTCGGAGAGCAGGGAGAACTCCTGTTGAATACGGTCATTTATCCCCATGAACCACAGCGGGAGACGGCCAAGAGCGGTACCATTATTCTTGGGCTGTGCGACAAGTTTAATATTGAGGCCATCGCTATTGGCAACGGAACAGCCAGTCGCGAAACAGAAGCCTTTGTTCGTTCGTTGCCATTGCCATCATCCATCCTTATTGTGATGGTGAATGAAAGCGGTGCATCTGTCTATTCCGCATCGGAAGTCGCCCGGGAAGAGTTTCCGGATCATGACATTACCGTAAGGGGCGCTGTCTCTATTGGAAGGCGATTAACTGATCCGCTGGCCGAACTGGTTAAAATTGATCCGAAGTCCATTGGTGTAGGCCAATACCAGCACGATGTTGATCAGGCAAAACTGAAAGCCGGACTGGATGACGTGGTGATGAGTTGTGTTAACTCGGTAGGGGTAGAGGTAAATACCGCAAGCAAGGAACTATTGTCGTATGTGTCAGGGCTTGGGCCTCAGTTGGCGAGGAACATTGTGGAGTATCGCAAAAAGAACGGGCCATTCAAAGACCGCAAATCCCTGCATGAAGTGCCGCGCCTGGGTGAAAAAGTCTTTGAACAATGTGCAGGTTTTTTAAGGGTAAGGGATTCCCGTCATCCGCTGGATCGCAGCGCGGTTCACCCGGAGCGCTATACCCTGGTGGAGCGCTTTGCCAAAGACCTGGGATGTTCTGTGCAAGACCTGATGACCCAATCAGATTTGCGTAAGAAGCTGGACTTGAAAAAGTATGTTTCCGAACAGGTTGGGTTGCCAACGTTGCAGGATATTCTCACGGAGTTGGAAAAGCCGGGCCGCGACCCCCGTCAACAATTTGAGGCCTTCAGTTTTGAGGCAGGCGTGAGGGAGATGAAGGACCTGAAGGTTGGCATGGTGCTTCCGGGCATAGTGACCAACGTAACCAACTTTGGTGCTTTCGTTGATATTGGGGTACACCAGGATGGCTTGGTGCACATCAGTCACCTGAGTGATCGGTTTGTGAAAGATGTCAACACAGTGGTAGCCGTGCAGGATCGTGTGAAAGTGACTGTCGTGGAAGTGGATGTTTCGCGCAAGCGCATAGCATTATCTATGAAATCCGATCCCTTTGCCAAGGGAACGCCCGTGGAACAACAGGCCCCACGCGCTTCCAAAGAATCATCCATGCAGGAGAAGATGGCCGCCTTGCAGGAGAAGTTCAGGCGTTAGCGTTTGCCGATGGTGAACACCCGGGACAAGTTAAACCCAAACATCACATCTCCTTTAGCCCAGTCGAGTGTCGTGTCTGTCAGAAAGGCACGTTCATTCATTCCCACAGCATTGGTGAAGTTCAACTGGAACACGTGACCACCGGTTTCAATATCAAACCCAACAGACAGCGGGAAATAGTTTGTGTTTGGATTGAGTCCGTTGTGGACATAGAAGTAATCCCATGTCAACGATACCCGGTTTGAAAGCCGTATGCGACCACCGAAACCAAGGGCGTAGATGTCATTGGGATCTGCTTCTGTGGGCACCAGATTGCGGTGCAGGATGGTGGGCGTGAGTTGAAGTGAAAAACCGTCACTGAATTTTCGTCCGATAATCATCTGGCCGTAGTAAGCCATCTTGGAGGTAATGAAGTTGGTCCGGGTGGGATCCGCCCAGGGCATGCCATCATAGGTCATTCCGCCAACCAGGACCACCGAGAATGGCCATGCGCCAGGTCCTGTGGATTGCCATACGGGTCTCACCTTAATAAATCCGTCGAGTTCTTTGTGGAATGTGCTGCGTCCAACACCCACGGTTATGGAGTTTGTGATACCGTAATCAAATCCCAGTCGCATGGAGGCTTGATCCAGGCCAAAGAAATTCTCAGGACCTGAATTGAGTTTGCCAAAGCGATGGAGGATACGGACATCCAGGGTTCCTTTGGCAAGGAACTCCATAGAGTGTCCGTTGATTACCCGGGTAGATTTGAACGCGTTCTTGACCCGTTCTTTCTTCGGTCCGTCGTCCACCAGCGCCAGTAAGTCTTCTTGGGCATACAGTGCGGTGCCAGACAGAAAAAACAACAGCAGTAATCCGGAGCGTTTCATGACTATCCTTTCAGGGGTTCCAGTGAGCAGTTAACTTTTATCTTCGCCTCTTTGGATACCTTGTCGGAAACGAGACTGGGAATTTCAACACCATAGTCAATCAGGATCAACTTGAACTCCGCGGAGATTTGGGGCTTGCCATCTTTGATGGTGACACTGCCGTCGGTCTCAATCTCCTGGGTCACCCCATGCAAGGTGAGTTTCCCTTTTACATGGGCCGGATAGGTACCATCCTTGCCAAAGTTGATGGCGGCCTTATTGGTAAATTCCCCCTTGAACTCTGCTTTGGGAAACTTAGAACTCTCCACATAGTTTTCGTTGAAGTGCTCTTCCATGAGTGCCTTTTCGAAAAGGAAACCTTTCATCATGACGGCAAATTGAATGGCACCGCTTTGAACATCCATTACGCAGGTGGCGGTCTTATTGGTGGCCTCTATTACTTCAGACGGACCTGATGCATTAAAGTATATGGTGCCGCCTTTGGTGAAAAACCTTTGGGCTGAAGCGGGTGATGACAGTACGACCAGCACCAGGAAAAGGGAAGCGATGGGTGTTTTCATGAGTTAAGTTTTTAGGTATATCATTTCAAATTATCAGCGGACAGCACGCACCGGTCCAGGAGAACATCGGACCCAAGCAATTCATCAGCATTGAATCCGGTGCAATATCCTTTGATATCGATCGTAAGTCCGGGCTTTACCACATGTGATGGTGCCCGGAAGGTACTGTCCATCAGACATCGGACCGAAGTATTCGTATCGGGATCACCCAGGGAAATGACCCAGCCACTGGTGGAATCTACGGCTTTGATGATACCATGTACTGTTAATACCTGACTCAGGTACTTCTGGTTGGCCCGTGCTTCGTTCGATTCAAACTCACGGATCAATGCGATAGCATCCTGATCATAAGCAGCAGCCACATCTACCATATTGACGTGTGGACGGTAATATTCGCGATATGCGTACACGGCCACTGCGAGTAAAGCGGCAACTATGAGGAAACCAAAGATCAGTTTCTTGTTCATGGTTAATTGTTTGGTGCACCACTATCGACCCATTTTTTGATCAGTTCGAGGTTGCAGGCTGACAACTTGCTGCCACCCTGGGGCATAGCGGAAAACCCACCGGCCCAGGAAATCGAACCATATAATTTTCCGTTGAGTGCAATTGCGTTATCAGCAGACCAGGTGCCCATGGCAACATTGCCACCAGGTGCATTGCCGCTATGGCAACCGTAACAGTATTGCTGGAGAATAGGTAAAACATGTTGCCCAT
The DNA here is from genome assembly GCA_044223085.1 of Cyclobacteriaceae bacterium. Taxonomy (GTDB): domain Bacteria; phylum Bacteroidota; class Bacteroidia; order Cytophagales; family Cyclobacteriaceae; genus ELB16-189. The sequence continues at coordinate 24,315 of JBGAMI010000041.1, read as the reverse complement.
ATGACACAGTGGCTGGCGTACTGCACACGGCCTTATTTGGATACATTACGCTTTCCTTGTCATAGTAACAGGCGTTGAGTGCAAGTACAAGCAATACCAGGAGTATGGATGACTTTTTCATAACAGGTCAGTTAAGTGCACCCGCAGCCACCCACTTGCGGATTTGGGCAACCTCGCACTTGGACAGGGCAGTACCCGAAGGCGGCATGGGGGATGCGCCAGTGAGGTGCGCCACCGACTTATACAACGAACCATTGAGACCTACTGTCTTTACACCGAGGTAGGTAGACAGGTCAACGTTTTTGTTTGCGGCCGTACCACCCGTATGACAACCCACACAGTATTTCTTCATCATGGGATCAATAACCGCCGTGAAGGTGAACTTGGTAGTGTCACAGCCTGCTGTACAGCTATTGTTTTTGTATCCCTGACTTACCCATTTTTTGAATGCACTGATTTGTGCCGCGGTCAGGAGCCCGACCGGAGGCCTCGGCATACTGCCTTTGGTGATCTCCTGACTGATGTTGCTCCGGTTTCTGGAAATCTGCGTATAGGTTGTCAGGGTCGGGCTGTATCGTCCTCCATGGCACGTCGTCATGGAACAATTGGACGTGATGAGGGGAAGGATGTCGTTGGTAAAGTAAACCGAATCAGCACTGCATGTCTTTCCCGTCGGAACCGAGGGGAGGCTTGTCGGGGTACTGGGGGTGGTAGTAGTGGTGGTTGATGCGGCCGGGTCAACCGGTTCGTGAACGCAGGTAACCATCAGCAACAATACCAATACCAGCACCGTTGAGCTAAACGTTTTCATTTTGGGTGTAATGATTCGTTTACTAAATGGCGGGTTGAAAATTTCCGAAACCCGTTTTGGGGACAGGTCCCTGAAGCAATCAACGATGCAAACCTATGGAAGATTTTGAATTCATGTCGGTAATTGAACCGAAGAATTTGCTGATTGGTCGAAACAGAACGAATGTTAGGTAATAGGAAAGCCGGAACTGTTCATGACAACAGCTCCGGCATATTTCAACTAAACCCTTTTACAATTTGATGCTGCAGGTCATTATTGAACCGGAGCAGCGCAACTTCCAGTTCGTGGGGCACAACGCCATATTGCTGGCGCGAGCGGGAGATTAATTCAGCCAGCGAAATTATTTTTTGCTGAATGGGAAGTTGCGCAAATGACGGTGACTTAAGTATTCCCACCAGGGTGTGTTGCTCTTCCCGCAACTTTTTCATTTCGGCACTGAAGAATGCTCTGTGAATCTTGTGGGCAATGGCTGGCAAGTTCATGGTCCTGTGATTTAGTAGTGATTTTTTTAGCCGCCATTTGTGGCGCGCCATGATGTAAAATTGGACGCTCGCTCCCGACAAAAGATCAGATGTTTCCTGATTCGCCAAAAATCAGGAGAAGGGCCAAAAATGTGGCGCAGGGGCCTTGAAAAGGCAAAAGAGTTTTACGTCCCGCCGGGCGGGAAAGACGGGATCTCAGGGAAAACCCTGAGTGATAACAGTTATTTGGTCACGACCTGAAAGTAGCGCGTACCCTCCACGTCAATTTCCCGAACAGTACCCAGTTGCTTGAGTTCTGCCAGCAAAGCCTCCAGGCGACTGACTTCAGTGACGTTCAGGTGTTGCGAAATATCCTCAAAGGACTTCCGTGCATTGGGTGCTTTGCGAAAGTCGGTGATGTAGTTTAAGATATCGATCTTTTTCATGGCCTGCCGGTTCTGTTTGTTGAAACGGAACACCAATGATTCGGGTTACCTGGAAAAGAAAACCGCCCCGAAATTTATCGCGGGGCGGTCTGATAGTCATTGGTCAGCGGATATTCCAGCCATTCACAGGTCCGCCATGGAAGAACTTTTCGGGCGTCATGATTCCGTCCTTCTTAAAGACCATGCCGTCTTTCATCACAAAAATCACTTTACGCAGGGCATCAATTTGGTCCAGTGGGTTGCCTTCTACCGCGATGAAGTCGGCAGCCAGCCCGACTTTTATCGGACCACGTGTGTTCTCTGTCTCACTTACCTTGTATCCATTTACAGTCATTGCCCGAAGAATGTCCGCATTCGGGATATTCGCCGCCTTCCAGGTTTCAATAAATTCAATCGACACTTCGCCCCGAGTTTTTCCTGGTACATAATAGTCAGCATCCGTAGAGTAGGTGAGCGGAACTTTGTTCTCCCACGCGTTGCGCAAGCTGGCGACGGTGCGGGCGTATCGCTCAGGGGTGGTGTGCTCATCGAGGGTCATCGGCGTCTCTGTGCCTGCCCGGAAGATTCCTTTTTTAGCCATCAGCTTGTGCATCTCATCATTGAGCCCGGTATCGTGAGCAATGGACCAGATACCCGCTTCAATGGCGCGCCGCGCACCATCAACGGTTTGCACATGCCCTTCGACTTTCAGTCCGGCTTTGGCAGCTTCGGCAATGGACAACTTGATGTCATCAACGCTGTAGCCCCAGGGCTTACAATCAACGCAAATCTTGATCACCTTGGCACCAAACAATTCATTCTGCCGGATGGCTTTCACCAACTCATCGGGGGTATCGGCATCAATGTATTCGGGGTAAGTAATGTTCTTACCCGGCGCGCCCATTTCTGGTGTGGGCCAGAATTGACCACCAATGCTTCCAATGATGATGCCGGAGTTGATAATCTTAGGACCTGGTATCCAACCCTGCTCGATGGCTTGCCGCAGGGCGGTGTCTGCGTAGTTGCCATTGTTGCCCATATCGCGTACGATGGTAAAACCAGATGACAACATTTGCATACCGTTGGAGGCAGCCTGAATCGCCCGCAAAGCAGTGCTCTCCGTGATGTAGGTATAATAATATATGTTTCTTTCCGGTACCACCTTATAGGTCAATGCCAGGTGGTTGTGGGCGTCCACCAGTCCGGGCATAACAGTAAGGTTGGACAAATCAATGACTTCCGCACCGGCCGGAATGGGCAGATTAGGCCCAATAGCCTTGAACTTGCCGTTCTCAATCAGAATGATCTGGTTGTTTAGTACTGTGCCGGCAGCTGGATCCAGCAATCGTCCGGCCTTCACCGCAACAACAGTAGGCTTATTGTCCTGGGCAATTACTTGAAATCCTGATAATACAGTCAGCAGCAGAAAGAGGAGGAGAATACGTTGTTTCATAGGATATGGTTTGAATCGAAACCTAACAAAAAAAGAGCATCCGGAGACGGCCTCTTCTGCCACCGGCGCATGATTAATTTCGATGAATCCGGTCAGGGCTTAGACGAATTAGGACGGTCAAACGGCCCCGGCGCGATAATTTTGTGGCTTCACTTATCAGTTATGAAAGCGATTATTGCTAGTGTATTCGTGCTCCTGCCATTATTATCGTGGTCCCAGACCATGGACGGTGCGTTTCTTCACAGTGGCTGGACTGGCCATGCAGAAGGATACAATTTTGACCCAAATCAAACCTTCTCCTGGTTTGAGCTGGACGGAGACAAGGAGACCATCGGGCGAGGTCAGTATGTGGTGGCTGATGACACCCTCATGATGATCTTTGAAAAAGCCAGGCGACAGTTTAAGATCCCCAAAGATGCGGTTACACCGGCAGAATACGGACAAGAAATTCGCATTGCCATTATTGCACTTGATCAAAACCGGGGCCCGCTCGCCAATGTTGAAGTATCTATTGAGGGTACTGATTTCGTGGCGGTCACCGATTATGCAGGTCGCGCCGAAATCCGCGTGGGAAAGGCACCGCGCAAAGCGATTATTCATTTCTCCCACCCGGACTATGATTGGATTGACATGCCTGTGGAGTTAGCTGGCCAGCATCACCGCATTGCTATTGCGGCCAGTAAGCGAGTGAATTATCGCGAACACAAGACCGTGTTGTATCCAATCCATAAAGAAAAGGATCGTCTGACGGTCATGGTACAGCACCAGGCAAAAATCTTCACCAGGACAACGCGCTTAAAGTATGACCGCATCAAATTCTCGTTTGAGCGGGAGGAAAACTAGGGGGTGATAAAGAAGCCTGAGGTTGGCCCAGAAGGCAACCCCAGGCTAAACTTTGAATCTATCAGTCAAGCTGAAAAGTAATAGGGACGCTGAGTTTTACATCCACGGGCTTCCCACGCTGACTGCCAGGTGTCCAGGCAGGCATCTCGGTCACTACGCGAACGGCTTCAGTCCGCAAGCTTTGCCCTGCATCACCATCTGTAGTAGCGTCAACATGGGCCTGCCGGATTTGGCCATTGGCCGCCACTACAAAGTCAACAAAAATAGTGGCTTCCAGCCCCACCGTCTTTGCTACCTCCGGGTAATTGAGGTGATCCGCAAAGTACTTGCTAAGTGCCTGATCTCCGCCAATAAACTTGGGATCAACCTCGGCCTTGTTGAATACAATGAACCCGTCGGCGTCGGTATAGAAAGGAGTGATGCTCGCTTCCTGTTCACGCTCTGCTCGACGCATTTCAACCTGGCGGCTGCGCTCGTTCTGCAACTTCGCGTGTCGTTCGGCAGGGTTCAGGGAAGCGTCATTTGGTTTGACGACTCCGACTTTACTTTTTTGATCGTCCGCCTGGCTGGTGGCCGGACCGCAGCCCTGCAGGAGCAAAAGACTGGTCGCGATGGCAAATGTGCCGATAAGGTGTTTCATAATCGTTTTGGTTTATGGAATTGATGGTTAAATATCCATGCCATAGGCAATTAATCGCCTGGCGTTGAGCTGTGGATAAGTTGGCCACGAGATCTGAAATTCAGTTAGTGATTTATTTGAAGACCACCGGGTATGGGGCCTATTGTATTCAATTCATAAGCGGACTGTGTAGAATTCTCCACACAAAGTCTTCTTTATAAATATCCTGGATGAATTAAAGATCGCAGTCCTTGGCATGGATATTTTACGAGGTAGTAAAAAACACTATGAAACCCTTTCTACGATTCATTGCGGTAGCAACTTTCATTTCCGTTTCAACGGTAGTCCAGGCAGGTCACCCCATGGCGGACAAAATCCCGGTCTCATCGCCTGAACTGACCAGATTGGATAGTCGCCTTGTTGAACTCAAAGCCATGGACTGGCGTACCATGACAAGACAGCAGCGGCATGATCGCCGCGAAGAAGTAAAGTCAATTCGTAAAGCCACGTCCAATGGGGGTGTATATATTTCAGTCGGCGGCCTTCTGCTGATCATTATACTTTTGATCATTCTACTTTAAACACTAAAATATTATGGGTAACCTACTTTATGTTCTTGCTGTTGTACTGGTCATCATTTGGGCAGTCGGATTTGTCGGCTATCAGGCGGGCGGTATTATCCACATCCTGTTGGTCATTGCGCTGATTGCTGTTCTCTTGCGGGTCATCAGCGGCCGAAGGGTCTAGGATCTTATTAGTCAGAAAGACACAGCTATGTATGCTGTATGCAGCGTATGAAAAAGTGGATCCTCCGGGCTGGGGTTAGTCTGGTACTGGTGGCTTCCATTTTTTTGATGGCGAGGTGGTTTGTGGTGCAGCAAATTCGGGCCGCCCTGTTCGACTGGATGATTACATTCCGCAAGAGCGGCGCTCAGATTCATGTTCAGGATGTCGACGTTGCGTTTTGGGCATCGAACATCAACATCACAAACCTGCACTTGCTTGTGCCGGACTCGAACTCGGCACGTGGCGTACATGTGAATGTACCGCGTCTCGTTTTACAAGGTTATGAATTGATCAGATGGCTCAAATCAGGAGAGCTTTTGATCCATTCTGTGTTGGTTACAGCACCAGCGATTCGATACACCAATCTTCGCCAGACAACTAGAGGTTCACCCGAAGAGGGAACACTGAAAAAACTGACTATCGAAAAATGGGTAATCGTTTCAGGAACCATTACTTGTCTGGATAGTACTTCCGGTGAAACCCGATGGCATGCGGGCACCAATATAGAAGGACGAAATCTCGTCTGGAGTCGGTCAGGGTCATCCGGGGGACGGACACAATTAGAAGACGTACAACTCACCAGAGCTTTCTTACAGCAGGGAGATACTTACCTGATCACAGCCAAAAGTATTGCATACAACCAAGGCTTCAGGCGCATTCGCGCTGATTCTATCGGCTTACAACCACTGGGTACCCACAATCAGTTTGTACGTAAGGTGGGCCATCAGACAGACGAAATCTCGGGATGGATTCCATGGCTTACGCTGGAGGGCTTTGATCCACCCAATTCTGTGATGGGATGGCATCCCCGTTCGGTCAACCTGGGTTTTACGTTGAACATATATCGCGACTTGCGTTACCCCAATGCAAAGGCCCCTCCGCACATGATGCCAATCCCCCTCCTCCACAGCCTGCCATTTCGATTCCATGTAGATTCCATTAACCTCAGGGCGGGCGATATAACCTACGAGGAAGTACCGGCATCCGATACCCCCTCCGGTTCGGTTTCATTCAATGCGTTGAAGGCGACGATCCTGAACTTATCCAATGATTCAACCGGAGAGGTGATCATGGATGCACAATGCAAGTTTATGAATAGGGGAGATTTAAATGTTCACTTTACCTTTCCCCAGACAGTTGGGCGACTTTATGATGTGAAAGGTTCATTGGGTAAATTTCCGTTAACGGCCATCAACCAGATAACGCGGTCCGCCGCCAACCTGCAGGTGAACTCAGGCACATTGAATGAATTACAATTTTATTTCAGGTACAATGGGTATCGTTCAGATGGTGAACTGACTATCAATTACAATGATTTGCGGTTTGTGTCGCTGCGTGCCGATGAAAAACAATCGACGCGAAAAGTGACCTCGTGGTTGTTAGGAATTATTATGGATCGAAATAATGATTATACTCATTCCAGAGCTCGCCGAACAGGTTATATTCATTGGGAACGCGACCCACAGAGTGGATTGCCAAGTTATTGGTGGAAGTCAATTTTGTCGGGACTGAAAGAAGTACTTAAACCTGACAGCCGTATCTCTAAGAAGTGGAAAGAGAAGAAGGGTAAGTAAAGCGACCCTGAAAGACCGGAACCTGATCAGTTTCTCTTCCAAAAAGATTTCCCGCCAGGTGAAATAATTCGAAGACTCCCAGAGCCTAAGTCTCCGTTCATCATCCATTCATTTTCCGGGATTGATTATTTCTCTATATTTCTTCCTATGAACCGTGTAATCTTTCTTCTGGCCCTGGGTCTCCTGGTCAGTTGTAATCCCGCTAAAAAAGAATCTTCTATGGCTGCTGTCGCGGATTCCGTTTCCACCGGATTGAAAGTCTATACCCTGCAGAACAGCAAGGGTATGCGCATGACGGTGACCAACTTCGGTGGCAAGATCATGACCCTCCTGGTACCGGACCGCCATGGAAAATTCGAAGATGTGGTATTGGGCTATGATTCAGCAAACCAATACCCCGCAGGCAATCCGTACTTCGGCGCCATGATCGGTCGCTTTGGAAACCGCATCGCTGCAGGTCAATTCACCTTGAACGGTAAGTCGTATCAACTCGCAACCAACAATGGCAAAAATGCTTTGCACGGTGGCCCTACCGGATTTCATAACCGCGTTTGGTCTGTACAACCGCAAGGTCCGGGTAAATTGATGATGAGCTATGTAAGTGCCGACGGTGAGGAGGGTTATCCGGGAAAATTGACACTAACGGTTACCTATACGCTCACCGAACAGAATGAATTGGAGATCAATTACCAGGCAGTAACAGATCAAACGACTGTGTTGAACCCCACCCATCATTCCTTTTTTAACCTGGCCGGAGCGGGAAACGGTGATATCCTGGGCCATCAATTGGAGCTAATGGCAGAACAATTCTTGCCCGTTGATGAAGGGTTGATCCCTACAGGTACACTTACTCTGGTGGACAAAACACCATTTGATTTTAGACAACCCCATGCTATTGGCGAACGCATCGGACAGAACGATGGACAATTGGTTGCCGGAAAAGGTTATGACCATTGTTGGGTACTCAAAAAGAATGCGGGGGCATTTGAACTTGCAGCGCGCGTTACAGAACCCGTGTCGGGCCGTGTAATGGAAGTGTGGACGACCGAACCCGGCATGCAATTCTACTCCGGTAACTTTTTGACCGGCAAAGACATCGGAAAAGGTGGTAAGGCCTACAATTACCGTACAGCATTCTGTCTCGAGGCAGAACACTTCCCGGATTCACCCAACCGGCAGGAGTTTCCTTCAACGGTATTGAATCCGGGAGAAAAATACCAGCAGAAGACCGTATATCGCTTCTCTACTCGCTAGTTGGTCATTTGATTCGCCATCCACTCTCCAAGTGCAGGACCATGCTTAAATCCATGTCCTGATCCACCACCCAGAAACACCACGTTGGGTTGTTCCGGATGACCTTCGGCAATAAAGTTGCCATCGGATGAATTCTCATAGGGACAAATGCGATGATGGTGAAGCCGCGCATGCGCCAAAGCTGGAAAACGGATGGCCATGTAACTGCGAATTTCTTCCAACAAAGCAGCCGAGCCTTTGCGCTCGCGTAAATCAGGATCCAGTACAGGTCCACGTCGGTCTACACCAATCTTAAAACCGCTTGGACTTCCGGGAATGCCGTAGAAGAAAACTCTGCCATCGGCATCAAGCCAGGCAGGCAGATGTTCAACACCGTGACCTTTTGGGATATCAAAGTAAAATACTTCTTGCTGTGAGCAAGTGAGTCGATCACCCAATACTTGAGGAAATTGTTTTCCCAACCACGGTCCGGTGGCAAAGAGATACAAATCAGCGTTCAGTTTGCTGCCATCTGATAACTCCAGATACTGAATCCGATTACCTTCATATCCGGGCATTGCAAAATGTTGAGAGAACGAACCGCCCATTTTTACAAAATCTTCTACTACATGCCTGATGGATGACTGCGCCATCAGATATCCCGCCGATGGATCCAGTACACCATGATGAAGACCTGCGGTGTTGATCATGGGGTAACGGACAGCCATCTCATGAAGGCTGAGGTACTCACAGGCGAGACCCCTTGTCTGGTATAAGGGCATTGCGTCATCTAATAATGATATGCGTTGTTCGGGGCATAACCACAACACACCACCTGGAATGAACAAGGGTGTACTCCAGGCTTGTTCATATGCCAGCCAAAGTTCTTTGGCACGCAGACATAGTTCGAAATACAATTTGTTGCTGCCATAACTGGCTCTGAGAATCCTGGATTCATCGCCGGAGCTCGCCAGGTGGTTGCCAACACCATTCCCATCAAGTAAGGTAACGCGCAATCCTTTCTTCCTGAGAAAGAGCGCCGTCCAGGCTCCGAATGCACCTGCACCGATCACCGCAACATGCGCCTGCCGCGAAAGCACCGGAAGCCTTACACCCCACGCAGCGTGTTCTACCGGACTAAAAGTTGGCAATGACATCAGAAAGCTTCTCCGATGGTAAGATAATATCCGGTTTGACCGGAACCGAAGCCCATGTCGAAACGAATATTCACCCGCTCTTTCTTATCGACCTGGAATCGAAGGCCTGCTCCGCCTGCCAGTTTAAACTGTGACGGCGTGATTAATTCGAGTTGAGGTGCGACCATGCCAGTTGAACCAAAGAACGCCATGCCAAAAAACTTGTAGATCGGTACCCGGTATTCGGCCTGGAATGCCAGGTAATTTTTGTCACGGTGGCGACCCAGGTAATAGCCGCGCATCATGCTGAATCCTCCCATCGCAGCCATTTGCCGCCACGGCACATCTCCCTGGTTGTGGTTGAGCAATGCCTGGAATGCCAGGACATGGCCATGCTGCAAGGGTATGAACTTGCGTGCATCCACGGTGATATTATTAAACTGGTACTGACTGCCCAACGAAGGGTCACTCACAAGGCTTGACACCTCCAGGTAGGAGCCACGGCTGGAATTAATCACATTGTTGCGGGAGTCATACAGATACACCAGCCCAAGACCCGAGGTGATAAATCCGGAGTACCCCAACCGCTCATGCATGGGTTGGATATGAACGGTATCGCTGAAGGAAGTGTGCGACACATTATAATATTGATATTGAAGCCCGGCAAAATGACGGTGCGTGAGCCTGGCCACCACCCGGTGGTTGGTCCGTATCGACAGATACTTCACAAACGTGCGGTCCGAGGCTGTGGTATTGTTGCCAATGCCATAATAAAATTCGCTGAAGTTGTTGTATTGATTCAAACCCCGGATAAAGAACCGCTCCTTGTTGGTAATCAGGTTGTAGATAATGTCTGCCACAAATTGCTTTTGGGAAGTGACAATGATGGGAACCTCCAGGTTAGAAGTACGGGTAAGTGAATCCCGTACGCCAATCATCTTGAATAGTCCAAGTGCCAGAACGCCGTAGGCCATGCCCGTTTCAGGAGACCGATATACGACCGGAAAGAAGGTCAACTGCTTCCGGTGAAGGCTCGATGTGTCTTTGCTGGCAAACTTTAACGGGTAATTCTTGATCAGCGGATGGTGCTGAGCCAGAAGGAGGGAATGGCCTGCCAGCAAGAAGGAGAGTATCAGTAACCGTGACCTAGCAGACATGGGTGCACATCAATTTTCGGAATGTAACGTCTCCAAAGATAATGGGTTGCTTATGCTGGTCATTCTCCCTTTAGTCTATCAACCAGGTATTCCAGTTGATAACAACGCTCGCCAGCAGCAGAACGAGCAGGAGCACGGTGAGTAGCTGATGCCATCGCTCGGATTCTACCGGGCGAAAGACAAACCATCCCAGCAGCAAAAAAAGACCTGCCGGCACCAGGAGACTCAATTCCACACCCCGGACCATGACGTTTTCTGCAATGGACAACACATTGAGCATCATGGTGCTTAGGAAAAATTTGCGGTAGTTTCTAAAATAAAAATCCCGGAGATCGATCGTGCCATCAGGTGGCTGAAACGGAAAGAGAATGCGTGCCAGTACAAAGAGGTTGACGGGATACAAGCTGAAGAACAGAAAGGTAGGCAGTCTCCAGGGCTCGAACTCTCGCAGGTTGTATGTATCCCACCAATCCTGGATGTGAAGTACAAAGACAAGTACCATCCAGATCAGGTGCGGCCAATAAAATTTCACTTTGTCCCATTGATGCACCAGGTCTGCCAGCCCCGTCATGATTTGTGTAATTCCCAATCCAAGGATTATGGAAATTAGCACGATCACATATTCAAATGCCGTCATTTGCGCTCAATTTCAAAGATTATGGCCGTTTAAAACCGTTCTAAACTGATTGTGCATTTGGTACTCGGTTATACGGAACCGCACCACTCGTCAAGATAGATAACTTCATCCGACTGATGGTTCTGCGTGAAGTCGTCACCCAAAAAATTTATTTGAAAAAACGACATCGGGGTGTAGATTTGTGCAACTCCGTATAAAAGGCGGAATCCTAAACCACATGATGAAGCGACTGACCTCCGTTTTCTCCAGTAGTTTTTTGCCGTTTCTAGTTTTCCTCATTCTTTCCTATTCCGTTCAAGCCCAGGTTATTCCAACTGACCCGGCTGCTATTGCGGCAGGAGAGGCTTTGTTCAAAGGAAACTGCAAAACCTGCCACAAGATCAAGGAGAAATATACCGGCCCCGCGCTGGCTGGTGTTGAGAACAGGGTACCGTCTATCGGATGGATCCTGAACTGGGTGAAGAACCCTGCCAAAGTCATCGCCAGTGGCGACGAGTACGCCAACAAAATCTACCTCGAGAACAACAAAAGCCAGATGACGGCTTTTACCTCTTATAAAGATGAGCAGATCCTCAGCATTCTGGCCTATATCAAAGCTGAGGCCGCCAAGCCCGATGCGGCTCCGGTAACCGCTACTGCCGCTGATGGCGGTGCAAGTTCAGGATCAGCCATCCCGACTGCCTACCTGGATACGATCCTGGCAGGTATGATTATCATCCTGATCCTGCTGGTCATTATATTGGTTCTGATTGTCAATGCGTTGCGCAAGTTCCTTGAGTCAAAGGACCTCAGCAGCGAAGAGCGGGAGGTTGTTACATCGCCCATCACTTTTGGTACGATCACCAGCAGCCCGGGATTTGTGTTCCTGGTGGTCTTTATTGTAGCTACCCTCGGCTTTAAGACAGTGATCGATGGATTGTATACCATTGGTGTTCAGCAGGGTTACCAACCTAAGCAGCCTATTGCCTTCTCCCATAAGATCCATGCTGGACAGTACGAAATTGAATGTAAGTATTGCCACACAGGCGCCGCCAAGAACAAGCAGGCGACCATCCCCTCTATTAATATATGTATGAACTGCCACTCTCAGATTAAGAAAGGCACCAATACAGGAGAAGCGGAGATTGCTAAAATCTATCAGGCAGCCGGTTTTGACCCCAACACCGCTACTTATTCAGGTGTGACCAAACCAGTAGAGTGGGTTCGCATTCACAATTTGCCTGATTTGGCCTATTTCAACCACGCTCAACACGTCAACGTGGGTGGAATCGCCTGTCAAACCTGCCACGGCCCCATCCAGGAGATGGATGTGGTGAAACAGTACTCACTGCTTACCATGGGCTGGTGTATCGATTGCCACCGCAAGACGGACGTCAACACCAAAGGCAATGCCTACTATGATAAGTTGGTGGAAATCCACAACAGCAAGAAGGCAATGAAAGTAGAAGACATTGGTGGCCTCGAGTGCTCCAAGTGTCACTACTAACCGATTGATAATAAAGAGTTTAATCAGCAAATAAAGGAACGACCACACGCTATGGGTATCACGAAAAAGACATATTGGAAAGGTCTGGAGCAACTCAAGAACGATCCTGCCTACGTCAAGAATGCCGACAAGGAATTTGTAAACGTGGGTATGGAAGAAGACCCCGGGCACTCCCGCCGGGACTTCCTCAAAATGATGGGTTTCAGCGTGGCTGCCGTATCCCTTGCAGCGTGTGAAACACCGGTCCGTCATGCCATTCCTTTTGTCAACAAGCCGGTTGACGCCGACCCTGGCATTCCTAATTATTATGCCTCTTCCTATGTCAACGGCGGAGATTATTGCAGTGTGGTGGTGAAGACCCGCGATGGTCGGCCGATCAAGATCGAAGGGAATTCACTTTCTTCGGTGAGCATGGGCGGTACCAACGCCCAGGTTGAAGCTTCTGTACTGTCTTTGTATGATTCTTACCGCCTGCGATTCCCTAAAATCGGAGACAAAGACACGGATTGGGCTTCTGTAGATGCGGAAGTCATTGCCAAACTCGGTGAAATTGCTGGTAGCGGCGGACAAATCCGTATCGTCAGCCACACGATCCTCAGCCCGAGCACGCTGGCAACCATTGAAGCTTTCAAAGCCAAGTATCCAACTGCGCAACATATTCAATATGACGCGGTTTCAGCGTATGGTATCTATAAATCCAACGAGATTTCATTTGGTAAGGGAATGATCCCTTCTTATGACTTCAGCAAGGCAAAAGTGATCGTAAGCTTTGGTGCCGACTTCCTGGGCACCTGGATTTCGCCAATCGAGTTTGCCAAGCAATACTCGCTGACGCGCAAAATTGATGAAGATCACCGCGAGATGTCACGTCACTACCAGTTTGAGGCCAACTTGTCTCTGACGGGTGCCAATGCTGACTATCGCACCATGATGAAACCTTCTGAAGGAGGTTTGATCATTGCCCAATTATATAACCTCCTCGCTGCCAAGGCAGGAAAAGCAGCGCTGAGCGCTGGCTTCGAGAACGTTGCCAACCTGGAGAAAGCTGCCGAAGACTTGTGGGCAGCCCGCGGTAACTCCCTCGTGGTTTGTCGTTCCAATGACCCTTCAGTGCAGGTGATCATCAATGCCATCAACGATTTGTTGGGCAATTATGGCACTACCATCCTGACCAACAAACCTTCCAACTTCAGAAATGGAAATGATGAGGCCATGAGCCAATTCATCGCTGATGCCGAAGCTGGAAAAATTGATGGCGTAATCTTCTATAACTGCAACCCCGTGTACAACCACCCGATGGGTGCCAAACTGGAAGCAGCTTTGAAGAACATGAAGCTTACGGTCTCCACTGGTTATACCGAGGATGAAACAGGATCAGCCGTTACGTATAAGGCACCCGATCATCATTACCTGGAATCATGGAATGACTTCGAACCCAGGAAGAACTCTTACAGCCTTTCACAACCCGCCATCACGCCGATATTCAAGTCACGTCAGACCCAGGAGAGCTTCCTGATCTGGGCTGGACAGTCGGCTCCTGATTATTTCAGCATCCTGCAGGCAAACTGGAAAAACTGGTTCTATGGCAAGACTGGCAATGGAATGGATTTCCAGTCATGGTGGGACAAATGCCTCTATGATGGCGTTCTTGAGCTCCCTGCAGAGGATGCCAAGGCAATGACTTTCTCCGCTGACCTCAGCGCTGCAGCAGCATCAGTGGCCGCAGGTAGCAAAGCCAACGGACTTGAACTGGTTATCTATGAAAGCTACGGTGTGGGCAATGGCTCTCAGGCCAATAACCCGCTGTTGCATGAATTACCAGATCCTATCACCAAAGTAGTTTGGGATCACCCGGTTACGATTTCTCAAAAAGATGCGAAAGCATTAGGCTTCACCAATGATGGTGAGAGCAATACGCAAATCGGAACGCTGACGGTAAATGGACAATCGGTAGCAGTACCCGTGTTGATCCAGCCGGGCCAGACACCTGGTACCATTGGAATTTCATTGGGATATGGACGCACCAAAGTCGGCAAGGTATCCGAAGGTCTGGGTAAGAACGCATATCCTTTCCTGCCGGTTAACAACGGAATTGTTGGTATTGCTGCCGCTGGCGTTACCCTGGTGAAGACGGATGAAGCATTCCAGTTGGCACAAACCCAGACACACCAGACATACATGGGCCGTGAAAGCGTTATCCAGGAGTCGGTGTTGAGCGAATTTAAGAAAGATGCATGGGCCGGCCGTGAGATTCCTAAGATTACCAAATGGGATGAGAAAGTTGACGCTTCAACATTGTCGCTGTGGAAAGGTCATGATTACAACGACCACCATTGGGCAATGTCCATTGACCTCAACAGCTGTACGGGCTGCGGAAGTTGCATCGTGGCTTGTAACGTAGAAAACAACGTAGCACTCGTAGGCAAAGACGAAGTGATCCGTCGCCGCGAAATGCACTGGTTGCGCATCGATCGTTACTACTCCAGCGCTGAAACCAACCACCATAATTACGACTCGATGGAGGTAGCTTCCGAGAATCCGGAAGTTGTTTTCCAGCCGATGATGTGTCAGCATTGCAACAATGCGCCTTGCGAAACGGTGTGTCCGGTTGCGGCTACTACCCATAGCTCGGAAGGTTTGAACCAAATGACCTACAACCGTTGTATTGGTACCCGCTATTGTGCAAACAACTGTCCGTATAAAGTACGCCGGTTCAACTGGTTTAAGTACCACGATAACCAGCAATTCTATCAGTCCAACCCGGCTATGAACACCGACCTGGGTCGTATGGTGTTGAATCCCGATGTGACCGTTCGTTCACGAGGTGTGATGGAGAAGTGCTCATTCTGTGTGCAGCGCATTCAGTCTGGCAAACTCAACGCGAAGAAGGAACGCCGTCCCATGAAGGATGGTGAAGTGGTTACCGCATGTCAGGCAGCTTGTGCCACCGGAGCTATTGTATTCGGTGATATCAATAATGCCGATAGCGCCATCAGCAAGTTGTTGAAGGTTAGCAAAGACGAAAAACGTCCTAATGGAATCGATAAGAAAATAGGCAACCCGCGTGCGTATCGCGTATTGGAAGAAATAGGCGTGAAGCCCAACATCTTCTACCTCACGAAGATCCGCAACAAGGAAGCCACTTCAGAGAAAGCGTAATTAGTTAACGAATACAAGAAACCCGGAACGATATTTATGCAAGCATCATCCGCAGTACGAGAATCATTAGTAACCGGTGGAAAGACAGTCGCCGATGTATCACATGACATCAGCCGCCAGGTAGAAGGAGCACCCACCCGCTTATGGTGGATGGCCTTTGGCGTATCCCTGGCCTTGTTGGTGTATGGCGCCTACTGCTGCTGGATGCTGTTGTGGAATGGAGTAGGGGTGTGGGGTCTGAACAAGACTGTAGGTTGGGCCTGGGATATCACCAACTTCGTTTGGTGGGTCGGTATTGGTCACGCCGGTACCCTGATTTCAGCCATCTTGCTTTTGTTCCGCCAGCGTTGGAGAATGTCCATCAACCGCGCAGCGGAGGCCATGACGATCTTCGCCGTTATCTGCGCAGCCAGCTTCCCGGCATTCCACATGGGTCGCCTGTGGCTCGGATTTTATTGGGCGCTGCCACTTCCTAACGCATTCGGTTCCCTGTGGGTGAACTTTAACTCTCCACTGTTGTGGGACGTATTCGCGATCTCAACATACTTCTCCGTTTCGCTGGTGTTTTGGTACATGGGCCTTATTCCTGACTTCGCCGTTATCCGCGATCGTGCGGTTGTGGCTGGAAACAAGACTCGGGCAAGCATTTACAACGCCCTCAGCTTTGGCTGGGATGGCGCAGCCCGCACCTGGAGTCGCTACGAGTCTGTAGCCCTTATCCTGGCCGGTCTCTCCACACCGCTGGTGCTTTCGGTTCACACCATTGTATCCATGGACTTCGCTACTTCGGTGGTGCCCGGTTGGCACACGACCATCTTCCCGCCTTATTTCGTTGCGGGTGCTATTTTCTCTGGCTTTGCGATGGTATTGACACTGCTGTTGATCACCCGCAAGGTGTTTAAACTGGAAGACTACATTACCATTTACCACATCGAGTTGATGAACATCATTATTATCATCACGGGATCAATCGTAGGTGTGGCCTATATCACTGAATTGTTCATCGCCTGGTATGGCCAGGTACCCGCTGAACAATATGCCTTCTATAACCGCGCGTTGGGACCGTATTGGTGGGCGTATGCCTCTATGATGGCCTGCAACGTAGTGTCACCCCAGTTGTTCTGGTTCAAGAAGATCAGGACCAGTCTGGTGGCTACGTTTGTCTTGTCCATCATCGTGAACATCGGTATGTGGTTTGAGCGCTTTGTAATCATTGTGACTTCCTTGCACCGTGATTACCTGCCCTCAAGCTGGACCATGTTCCACCCGACTATGTATGACATTGGAGAGTATCTGTTTACGTTCGGTATCTTCTTCACGGCGTTCCTGTTGTTTGCCAAATTCTTCCCGGTAATCAACATGGCTGAGGTGAAGAGTATCATTAAGTCTACATCAGAAAATAAGAAAGCTGTTCACTAACTCACTATAGAAATAGTTCATCATGGCGCACCAGGAAAACTTTTTAGTAGGCATTTTCGACGATGAGGATGTATTGCTCCACGCAGTTGAAAACATCCGTGAGAAAGGCGTTCGGATTAAAGAAGTGTTCTCTCCCTTTCCGGTTCACGGATTGGATGATGCACTCGGATATCGCCGTTCCCGTCTCCCCATAGCCGCATTTCTCTTTGGTATGACCGGCACCATGCTGGCCCTGTTTACACAGGTCTGGATGCTGGGTTACGACTGGCCGATGATCATCGGTGGAAAGAATCATGCATCATTGCCCCCTTTCATTCCGGTTACCTTTGAGTTTACCGTACTGCTGTCGGCATTTGGTATGGTGGGAACTTTCCTGATTGTATCTGACATGAAGCCTTACAAGTGGCCCCGTCAATATGACCTTCGCAGCACCAACGATAAGCATGTGATGGCCATTGACCTCGGTGCCAACAAGATCAGCAAAGAGGAAATTCAGCGCATCCTAAAAGACAACGGCGCTTCTGAAGTGAACGAGAAAAGCTTTTAAGAGAAATGACGACTATGCAAATAAAAAATCTGGGAGTCTATGCGATTGCCGCCTTGTTGCTCGGCGGATGCAAAGCGGGTGGAGATAACCCCGGTCGCGAGTACGCGGCCAACATGTACCACTCGGTGGCGTATGAACCCATGTCGCAGATTACGGACAAGTCAGCTGGTGCGTGGGTTAATTCCCTCGACGCCCGCGAAGGCGAATATTACAACTCCAACGGATATAACCCGCATCGCATGAATATGCGTATGCCTGCACCCCATACGGTGAAGCGCAATGCCATGGGATGGTTGCCCTATCGCATCGGCCGTGTTTCCAAAGACAGCATCGATATCGTGGTGGCTGGTCTCAGGAACCCGCTTGATTCTACCAAGGAAGTACTGGAGCAAGGCAAGGTGCTGTATGAATCATACTGCAAGCATTGCCATGGCGCCAAAGGTGAGGCTGATGGAAAGGTGTCGGATAAATATGCCGGTGTTGCCAACCTCAAGGGAGATGCCTATGTAAACATTTCCGAGGCCCACATTTTCCAGGTAATCACAAATGGCGCCGGCCTCATGGCAGCGCACGGTTCTCAGGTATTGCCTGAAGAGCGCTGGAAGATTGCCAAATATGTGAAAGCATTACAGAAGCAGAAATAATTGATAAACGACCGTACGAATGAACGCATCGCATACTATCGCTGAAGAAAAATACGACTTCAAGTCAGGTACCCGCTCCAAACTGATGATTCTGTTTGTGGCCGGCCTGCTGTTGTTCGGACTGGGCGTTTATATGGCTATGTCCGGCGAAAGTCATGGGGCAGCAGAACATGCTTCGGCCGCTGTTTCGCAGAACCTGGTAGCCAGCGTGGATGTTCAGGAAGCGCATGCTACAGAGGCTGCCGCCGAACATCATGAAACAGCGCCCTGGTTAAAACGAATCTACTCCACCCTCTGGATGAACAACGTGTTCTTCACCGGATTGGGTATTATCGGTCTTTTCTTCATTGCCATTCAATATGCAGCCCAGGCCGGTTGGTCCGTTGGGGTGCGCCGCATTCCACTCGCGATGGGTCACTGGATACCCATTGCCGGTGTACTCATGCTTGTTCTTTGGTTCGTGGTAGGAGGTGATGTATTCCATTGGACACATTCCAGTCTATACGATGCCAACAGCAAGGACTATGATGAGGCGCTCGTGGGCAAGAGTGGATATTTCTTCTGGCCACTCGGGGCTGGTTCATTCCCGCTTTTCTACATCATTCGCCTGGTGGTGTTCTTTGGCCTCTGGTTTGTTTTCTTCCAGTACATCAAGAAAGAAATGCTGCAGGAAGATTTGGATGGATCTGTGCAGCACTGGTATAGCGCACGCAAACTTTCTGCTATTTTCCTGGTCATATTTGGTGTTACATCGTCTGTAGCCGCCTGGGACTGGGTGATGAGCATTGATCCGCATTGGTTCAGCACCATGATGGGTTGGTACGTGTTCGCAAGCTGGTGGGTAACGGGCCTGGCCATGATTACCTTCATCGTAATTTCTTTGAAGGGTGCAGGGTACCTGAGCATTGTCAATGAAAATCACCTTCATGACCTGGGTAAGTTCGTATTTGCATTTAGCATCTTCTGGACCTACATCTGGTTCAGTCAGTTCATGCTGATTTACTATGCCAACATTCCGGAAGAGACCGTTTATTTCATCCAGCGCCGCACAGTCGCACCCTATAGCTGGATTTTCTTTGCAAACCTGATCTTAAACTTTGTGCTCCCATTCCTGTTATTAATGACAAGGGACGCCAAGCGTCAGATCGCAACACTGCAGGTGGTGTGCCCGATTATTATTGTGGGTCACTGGTTGGACTTTTTCAATATGATTACACCCGGCGTGGTGAAAGGAGATGGCGGGCTTGGCCTGTTGGAGATTGGCGTAGCCATGATGTTCCTGGCAGCGTTCCTCTTTGTTACCCTTAGCAGCCTGACCAAATTCCCGCTGTTGCCTAAACATGATCCGATGCTCGAAGAGAGCCTCGGACACCACATTTAATTTGAGTTAAGACCGAACGTTAACGCGCGATAATATGATGAACGTAATTATTGGTTTGGGAGTCGTACTGATCCTGGTAATCCTCTACATGATCTTCCGTATCGGAAATCTGGTAGGCGTGGTAAAGGGTGAGCCGGGCAAAGTAGGATCTGGCAACAGCACGCATGCCGCGCTCTTCCTTGTATTTATGATCTTGAGTCTGGTGGGTTTCTATTGGTATTCCTATGTGCACTTCGACGCTTACACCATGGAGGTGGCCTCCGAACACGGTGTTGTCACCGATCTGCTGTTCTGGGTAACCATGGCTATATGCGTTTTCGCATTCTCGATCATTTTTGTGGTGATGTTCTGGTTCACGTACAAGTATCGCTACAATCCGGATCGCAAAGCAACGTTCCTCGCAGACAATACCAAACTTGAAATCCTATGGACCGTAATTCCGGCCGTGGTGATGATCGCGCTCGTATTCGGTGGATTGGAAACCTGGAGTGACATCACAGCACCTGCTTCTAAAGATGCAGAGGTGGTGGAACTGGTGGGACAGCAGTTCTTCTGGACTGCCCGCTATCCGGGTAAAGACGGTGAACTGGGCAAAACCAACTTCCAGTTGATAAATGATGTAAATGAATTTGGTTTAGACCTGTCAGACAAGCTAACCTGGGATGATTTCAAGGCACAGGAACTTCACCTTCCGGTAAACCGGGAAGTGCTGTTGAAGATCCGTGCCAAGGATGTTTTGCACAGTGTATTCCTTCCGCACTTCCGTGTGAAAATGGATGCAGTGCCCGGCATGCAAACAGTCTTCAAGTTTACACCGACACTCACCACCGCACAGATGCGTGAGAAAACCGGAAACCCGAACTTTAACTATGAAATGGCCTGCACTGAAATCTGTGGTAAGGGTCACTTCTCCATGCGTTTTGTAGTCGTGGTAGACGACGAGGCTACTTTTGCGGCCTGGAAAGCTTCTCAGGAAACCTGGCTCAAGCAGAATCCGGATCAGCGCAAATTTATCCCTGAGAATATGCGCGAGCAGGCCGACATTAAATCGGGTCTGGCTCCTGACAATGGATCATTACAGCAGATTGAACTGAAGACGGTATCCGCTAACTAATACGAAAGACAACCAATTCAAATGGCAACGGTAGATATACACGCACACACCGAAGTTAACCACCACGACGACCACGACGATCACGGTCATCACGGCAACTTCTGGACGAACTACATCTTTTGTCAGGACCATAAGGTCATTGCCAAGCAATTCCTGATTACCGGGATGGCCTGGGCATTGATTGGGGGTATCCTGTCGGTCATCTTCCGCCTCCAGTTGGGTTTTCCCGAAGCTAACCTCGAGTGGTTACGCCCGGTACTCGGCGGTTGGTTGACGGCTGAAGGCAAAATTGATCCTGAATTCTATCTGGCACTGGTAACGATGCACGGCACCATCATGGTGTTTTTTGTATTGACAGCCGGCTTGAGCGGTACGTTCTCCAACTTCCTCATTCCGTTGCAGGTAGGTGCGCGCGATATGGCATCGGGCTTTATGAACATGCTGTCGTACTGGTTCTTCTTCCTGTCCAGCGCCGTCATGTTCACCTCTTTATTCATCTCAACTGGCCCTGCCGGTGGTGGATGGACCATTTATCCTCCCTTGTCTGCCCTTCCTCAGGCTGTGCAGGGTTCTGGCCTTGGTATGACTTTGTGGCTGGTGTCAATGGCATTGTTTATTGTGAGCACATTGTTGGGTGGTATCAATTATATCACGACGGTTATCAACCTGCGTACACAGGGGATGTCCTTTACCCGTTTGCCACTTACGATATGGGCATTCTTTTTCACCGCCATTATTGGTTTGTTGTCATTCCCGGTTCTCTTTGGTGCAGCCCTGTTGTTGATTTTTGACCGCAGTTTTGGAACCAGCTTTTATCTGTCTGACATCTACATCGCTGGTGAGGCACTGCCCCACGTTGGCGGAAGTCCGATTTTGTTCCAGCACCTGTTCTGGTTCCTTGGCCATCCGGAGGTATATATCGTTTTGTTGCCTGCACTCGGCATCACATCTGAAATCATAGCTACCAATTCACGTAAGCCGATCTTTGGATACAAGGCCATGGTGGGTTCCATGCTTTTCATCGCCATCCTTTCATTTATCGTTTGGGCACATCACATGTTTGTTACAGGTATGAATCCGTTCCTCGGAACAGTGTTCACTGTATTGACACTGATTATTGCGGTGCCTTCGGCCGTGAAGATATTTAACTATGTCACTACCCTGTGGGGTGGTAACATCAAGTTTACTTCAGCTATGCTGTTCTCAATCGGTCTGGTGTCGTTCTTCCTTACAGGAGGTATCACCGGCCTGTTCCTGGGTAACTCCGCAGTAGATATCCAATTGCATGACACCTATTTCGTCGTGGCCCACTTCCACCTGGTGATGGGTTCAGCGTCTTTCTTTGGAATGATTGCTGGTATCTATCACTGGTTCCCGAAAATGTTTGGCCGCATGATGGATGAGCGCCTGGGCTCAATTCACTTCTGGCTTACCTTTATCGGAGTGTACCTGGTGTTCTTCCCGATGCACTATATCGGTATCGCTGGTTTCCCTCGCCGATACTACTCATGGACCAACTTTGAAGCCTTCAACTCGTTTGCTGACCTGAACATGTTGGTATCAGTTGCCGCTATCATCACATTGGCCGCTCAGCTGCTCTTTATCTTCAACTTCTTCTACAGCATGTTCCGTGGTCGTTTGGCCCCGGCAAACCCCTGGGATTCCAACACCCTGGAGTGGACAACACCACGTCAGCCTGGCCATGGAAACTGGCCCGGTGCTATCCCGACGGTGTATCGTTGGCCCTATGACTATAGCAAGCCTGGTGCTAAGGAAGATTTTATTCCTCAGACGGTTCCTTTCTCTGAAACACCGGAGTCGAACCTTCCGAACGAAAACGATCAAATCAAACTGGAGATGGGTGGATCAGGTGCTGTCGCACCGGGTGGTCACCACTGATTCCGGACTTACTAATTGGATACAACAGCGACCCGGCGGTTTCACAGGTTTTGCCTGTCAACCCTGGTCGCTGTTTACGTTTTGGTCCTGATTGGCAGCCTGGTGCGCAGCACTGGTTCTGGTATGGGCTGCCCCGATTGGCCAAAGTGCTTTGGCGGTTGGGCTCCTCCAACACGCGTAGAACAACTTCCAACCGACTACAAGGAAAAGTACGCGCAGTACCGGGATAAGAAGAACCAAAAGTTTGCGCGGTTTCTTACGGCTATCGGAATGAAGTCAACCGCAGATCAGCTGTTGGCTGACCCGGCTGTGATGGTTGAGCAGGATTTCAATGCCCGGAAGACCTGGACAGAATACATCAATCGGGTCGCCGGCGTGATCGTCGGATTCATGTTTATGGCCCTGGTTGGATTGTCCTGGAGACTTCGGAAGACGGATCCCCGTGTGCTCCAAGGAGCAGTTGCTGCGCTGGTGATAGTCATTATCCAGGGCTGGTTTGGATCGATTGTCGTTTCAACCAACCTCACAACATGGACGATAACAGTTCATATGTTGTTTGCTTTTGTGGTCGTGGCCTTGCTGGTGTGGCTTATGGATCGGACAGGGAAACCCTCATCAACCGATCTGAGCCCGTCGAAATACCTGTTATTGGCGGGCATGGCTGCTATCTTGATTCAAACGCTACTTGGCACACAGGTGCGCGAGGTAATCGATACCATCTCAGGTACCCTGGACAGAAAAGACTGGATCGCGAATACCGGAACAGAGTTTATTATTCACCGGACCTTCTCTTGGGTGGTATTGGGCGTTATGGTGATGCTGTGGCTCAAATGGCGCAAAATGCCCGTCGAAAAGACTTTATCCGTCATCCCTTTCCTGCTAATTTTGTGCTCCTTGTTGTCAGGTGTGGTAATGGCATATTTTGCTGTGCCAGCCGTGTTGCAGCCAGTTCACCTGGCCCTGGCCGTTATTTCGTTCGGTTGGTTTTTTCAGGCATTCCTGATGGCAAACAAGAGCAGGGGAGAAGTTGTTAAATGATTGTATGGTAGCCCACAAAGAGAATTTATCCATTTCCACGGCCGTCAAGACCCGCGCATTCGTGCAATTGCTAAAGCCACGTCTCAGTATGCTGGTGGCATTTTCTTGCGCATTTGGCTATGGCCTGGCTACCCGTGGAGATGTCAATTGGCTTGTATTGACCGTACTCACAATAGCAGGATTTTTGTTGTCCGGGGCTTCAGTCACGATTAATCAGATCATGGAGCGCGATTTGGATAAGTTGATGGAGCGGACCAAAACGCGCCCTTTACCCACTGGTCGATTAACGGTCCAGGAGGCAACCTATTTTGCAGCAGCGTGTACCGGTGCGGCCCTCGTGCTCCTGTCTGTTTATACTAATTGGCTTACGGTGGCATTGTCCGTGCTATCCATGGTATTGTATTGTTGGGTGTACACCCCGCTGAAACGCGTAGGTCCGATTGCGGTTTTTGTTGGTGCCTTTCCGGGTGCATTGCCACCGCTATTGGGTTGG
>JBGAMI010000040.1:0-31234 GCA_044223085.1 Cyclobacteriaceae bacterium | reverse complement strand
CCGTTTCCGGCCATCGCTGGTTTGTATGCAAGCCCTACGGTGGTGAATAATGTTGAAACGATTGCCTCGGTACCGTGCATTGTAAACATATCCGCTGACCTGTATAATGATGTGGGCATCGGCAAAAGCACTGGAACGAAACTCATTTCAGCCAGCGGGCACATCAATAAGCCGGGCGTTTATGAAATTGAGTTGGGTATTCCCGTTGAGGAATTCATTTACTCCGATGAATATTGCGGCGGTATCTGGAAAGGACGCAAGTTAAAGGCCGTGGTGGCCGGAGGTTCTTCGGTACCCATTTTGCCTGCGAATTTGGTTCTAAAGACTGCTAAAGGAGAACCGCGTCTGATGACGTATGAATCCCTGGCTGACGGAGGCTTTGCTACCGGCACCATGCTGGGTTCTGGCGGGTTCGTTGTGATGGACGACAGTACTTGCATCGTACGAAATACATGGACGTTTGCCAGGTTCTATCACCATGAGTCCTGCGGTCAGTGCAGTCCATGCCGCGAGGGCACCGGTTGGATGGAGAAGGTGCTTCACCGCATCGAACACGGCCATGGCACCATAAAAGATATTGATTTACTCGCCGACATAGCACGTAAAATAGAAGGCAATACCATTTGCCCGTTAGGCGATGCAGCCTCTTGGCCGGTGGCGAGTGCCATCCGCCATTTCAGGGAAGAATTCGAGTACCATGTGAAATATCCGGAGAAAGTGATGGATCCCAATCATTTTGAGAAAGAACCATTTCACTCCGAAAAACAACACGCGATAGCATAAGATGGCAACGGTAACGATAGATGGTGTGACAGTAGAAGTACCTGATGGTACAACGATCCTCAATGCTGCGCGCAAGATTGGAGGGGATCTCGTGCCGCCCGCCATGTGCTATTATTCTACCCTGAAAGACAGTGGTGGTAAATGCAGGGTCTGCCTGGTGAAGGTGGCTCAGGGTTCCGCCAAAGATCCGCGACCCATGCCTAAACTCATGGCGTCGTGCCGGACCACCGTGATGGACGGAATGGTGGTGCAGAGCATTACGTCACCCGAAGTATTGGATGCACGCAAGAGTGTGGTGGAGTTTCTGTTGCTCAACCATCCATTGGATTGCCCCATTTGTGATCAGGCCGGAGAATGCGATCTGCAAAACCTCGCCTACAAGCATGGTGTGGCCCAAACCCGGTACGAAGAAGAGAAACGGACCTTTGAGAAAATTGACATCGGCGACAAGATCAAGCTGCATATGACACGCTGCATCTTGTGTTACCGGTGTACCTTCGTCGCCAACCAGCTTACCGATAACCGGGTTCATGGTATTATCGGCCGCGGCGATGCGTCGGAGATCAGCACCTACATTACCAAAGCCATCGACAATGACTTCTCAGGCAACATGATTGATGTGTGCCCGGTCGGAGCCCTTACGGACAAGACCTTCCGGTTTAAGAGCCGGGTGTGGTTTACCAAGCCGCTCGATGCACATCGGTCATGTCCGAAGTGTTCAGGAAAGGTCGTTTTGTGGACCAAAGGTGAAGAAGTACTTCGGGTATCGGCCCGCACGGACGAGTATAATGAAGTGAAGGAGTTTATATGTAACGAATGTCGTTTTGAGCACAAGCAGTTGTCGGAATGGACGGTAGAAGGACCCCGCCATATCAACCGGCACTCGGTCATTGCTCAAAACCATTATGAGCATGTCGACTTGATTAAGCTCAAGAAGGAAATTGAGCGCCAGATTGAATTTGAAAAGGGCAAAGCGTTGCCAGAACCTAAAAATGAATTGCCAGCATGATTGATCTGCTGATCTATAAAGCTATTATGGCAGGCATCATCTTCGTGCTGACGTTGGCAGTGGCGGCTTATTCCACCTATGCCGAACGCAAGGTGGCAGCTTTCCTGCAGGACAGGATAGGACCAGACCGCGCAGGCCCATTTGGTTTACTTCAACCCCTCGCGGATGGGCTCAAGTTCATTATGAAAGAGGAGATCATTCCGCAGGTTTCCAACAAAACATTATTCATCCTGGGTCCAAGTATCGCCATGTTGACGGCGCTCATGGCAGGCGCCGTGATTCCCTGGGGCGATTCGCTCATCATCGGTGGCGTAACGTATGATCTTCAAATAGCTGACCTCAATATTGGCATTCTCTATGTCTTTGGGGTAGTGAGCATTGGAGTTTATGGCATCATGATTGGTGGCTGGGCCTCCAATAACAAGTTTTCGTTGCTGGGTGCGATCCGGGCATCGGCGCAAATGATCAGCTATGAAATTGCCATGGGGCTTTCTATCATTGCCCTGATTATGATCACGGGTACCCTGAGCCTGAGGGACATTACTGCACTGCAGGCGGGTGGACAAAATGGAGCGTGGAACTTCTGGTACGTGGTGTACCAACCGGTTGGCTTTCTTATTTTCATTATTTGCGCCTTCGCGGAATGCAACCGCACTCCGTTCGATTTACCTGAATGTGAAACAGAACTGGTAGGAGGCTACCATACGGAATACAGCAGTATGAAGCTGGGCTTCTATTTGTTTGCCGAGTATATCAATATGTTTGTGTCATCGGCCGTGATTTCTACCTTGTATTTTGGAGGATTCAACTTCCCCTTCATGCATGACCTTGGCCTTTCGCACAATGCCATTACCCTCATCGGTACCGCGGTGCTCTTTGGCAAGATTGTCTTCTTCATCTTTTTCTTCATGTGGGTTCGCTGGACATTGCCCAGGTTCCGCTATGATCAATTGATGAACCTGGGTTGGAAAATTCTCCTGCCTTTGGCCCTCGTAAATATTTTCCTTACAGCCGGCGGCCTGGTGCTCACCCGGGGATTTTAATCAAATGAACTATTAACGATGCTGACGAATCGATCCAAGGTGGTAGTGAAGAAACAGATGACATTCCTCGAACGAATGTATCTGCCGGCTATCCTCAGTGGCATCATGATCACGGTCAAACACCTCTTCCGAAAGGGAGCAACGATCCGCTATCCCGAAGTCACACGGGAGATCAGTCCGGTATGGCGTGGTCAGCACGTACTGAAACGCGATGACCAGGGTGCTGAACGCTGCACCGCTTGTGGCTTATGTGCCGTGTCTTGTCCGGCAGAAGCGATTACCATGACCGCTGGAGAGCGAAAGCCGGGCGAAGAACATCTGTACCGGGAAGAGAAATATGCAGCCGTATATGAGATCAACATGCTGCGATGCATTTTCTGCGGATTATGTGAAGAGGCCTGTCCCAAAGAAGCCATTTTCCTAACGCCGCGTATTCTTCCTACCGATTATTCCCGCGAAGGTTTTGTTTTCGGGAAAGATAAGTTGGTAGAGCCTGTCAACGAACGCATAGATATTTCTGCCCGGCAAACCAGTGCCGTGCTTGAATTCAAACAGCATAAACAGTTCAGTCATAACCAGCTTAACCCGTGACCGAATACCTGTTCTATTTTCTTTCGTTTGTTGCCGTGATCTCGGCATTGCTGGTCGTTTCGTCGCGGAATCCGGTTTATAGTGTATTGTATCTTATTGTTACCTTCTTTGCCATTGCTGGTCATTACGTGCTGCTCGATGCCCAGTTTCTGGCGGCAGTGCACGTGATCGTTTATGCGGGTGCCATCATGGTATTGTTCCTGTATGTGATCATGATGCTCAACCTGAACACCGAAGCTGAACAGCACAAGAGCAATACCCTGAAGATTACGGCCACGGTTGCTGCTGGTTTGCTGCTGGTCATCCTCGTGGGAAGCCTGCGCGGTGTAGAACAGATGACACCGATGGCTTCCGGCGCGGAGCCAATCGGTACAGTGAGGAGCCTCGGTATTGTGCTATTTCGTGATTTTCTGTTGCCGTTCGAGGTGGCCTCGCTGTTATTGCTCGCAGCGATGATTGGTGCCGTCATGCTGGGCAAGTCCGATCCGACCTCTGAGACTCCTAAATCCAATATGCCATGATGCCAGTTACCTACTATATCTGGCTTTCGCTGACGCTGTTCAGTATTGGCGTACTGGGCGTATTATTTCGTCGCAATGCCATTGTCATCTTCATGTGCATCGAACTTATGCTCAATGCAGTGAACCTATTGATGGTGGCCTTTTCTAACTACCTCCAGGATGCGGCAGGTCAGATATTTGTATTTTTTATCATGGCGGTAGCTGCTGCCGAAGTGGCGGTGGGCCTGGCCATCCTGATTATAATGTATAGAAACACCCGCACAACAGATATTGATGTACTTAACCGCTTGAAATGGTGATCGGAAACGCGCTGCTTGCATGGATACCGCTTTGGCCTTTGCTGGGCTTTGCCGTCGTTGGCTTCCTGGTAAAGCGATTGTCCCATGCCCAGGCCACCTGGATTGCCTGTGGTAGTGTAGGGCTGTCTTTTATCTTGTCAGTTATCGTTGCAGTTGGGCAGTTTACGGGTGGGGCACCCATCCAACAAAATCTGTACACCTGGATTCAATCCGGCCATTTCAGCCTTGAATTTGCTTTTACAGCTGATCCGTTGACGGCCGTTATGTTGCTGATCATCACGGGCGTCGGATTACTCATTCATATCTACTCTGTCGGTTACATGCATGGTGATGAAGGCTACAACAAGTTCTTTGCCTATCTGAATCTCTTCATCTTTTTCATGTTGCTCCTGGTGCTTGGATCCAACTATCTCGTCATGTTTGCCGGTTGGGAAGGGGTGGGGCTGTGTTCTTATTTGTTGATTGGATTCTGGTTCAAGCACCCTTCCTATAACCAGGCTGCCAACAAGGCTTTCATTATGAACCGGATCGGGGACCTTGGACTCATTCTCGGTGTCATGCTCATCGCAATCAATTTCGGCACGCTGGACATGGCCACTGTTGCCAACAAGGCTGCTTCCATAGACACACCGACTTTAACGATCATCACCTTTCTGCTTTTCATTGGCGCCATGGGCAAAAGCGCACAGATACCCTTGTTTACCTGGCTCCCCGATGCGATGGCAGGCCCAACGCCGGTGTCTGCTTTGATCCACGCGGCCACCATGGTAACGGCCGGTATTTATATGATCGCCCGAAATAACGTGCTCTATTCCTTGTCGCCGGTCACTATGATGCTGGTGGTCATTGTTGGATTAGCTACTTCGATTTTTGCAGCATCCATTGCTATAACTCAGAATGATATCAAGAAAGTGCTGGCCTATTCCACCGTTAGTCAATTGGGGTTGATGTTTGTTGC
The DNA here is from genome assembly GCA_044223085.1 of Cyclobacteriaceae bacterium. Lineage (GTDB taxonomy): Bacteria > Bacteroidota > Bacteroidia > Cytophagales > Cyclobacteriaceae > ELB16-189. The sequence goes on along the minus strand of JBGAMI010000040.1, from coordinate 26,030 downwards.
CCTTGGGGTGGGCGCATTTGATGCGGGCATTTTTCACATGGGCACCCATGCTTTCTTCAAAGCCTTGCTCTTCCTGGCCGCAGGCAGTGTGATCCATTCCCTTCATGGCGAACAAGACATCCGAAAAATGGGTGGATTGAAAAGCAGTCTGAAACTTACGCATGCCACCTTCCTTATTGGCGTTTTGGCCATCGCGGGTATTCCTCCCTTCGCCGGGTTTTTCTCTAAAGATGAAATCCTCGCAGCAGCGTTCAATTTTAGTCCGTGGATTTGGGCAGGTGCTTTACTTGCTTCGTGGATGACGGTATTTTATATGTTCCGCCTCTTGTTTCTGGTTTTCTATGGCGAACCCAGGCAAGGCGTCACACGCATCAGCCACCTGCACGATGCACCACGAACCATGGCGGTGCCATTGATCATGCTCGCCTTCTTTTCGGCTGTGGCCGGCTTCTTCAATTTGCCGGAATTGTTAGGCGGTTCACCCTGGCTGGCACATCAATTGGCTCCTGTCTTTGAGCTGGCTTCCCGAATGAGCCCACATGCCCATGGGGATGGCATGGAAGAATTTATCCTGATGGCCGTGGTTTTGGTGGGCAGCATCGGTTTAATCCTGATCGCATACCAGCGGTACATCACCGGGAAAAATATTCCGGCCAACGATGGACAAATCAGGGGACTTTTGCACGAAATGTCCTACCAGAAATATTATGTCGATGAATTGTACGAGACGATTGTGGTGAGGCCGCTGTTCTGGTTCTCATCAACGACAAACCGGTGGATCGAAGTGGGTGGCATAGATACGATGGTGAATGGCGTTGGTGAAGGTGTTGTCGGAGCTGGTAAACTCTTCCGCTGGCTGCAATCCGGAAGCATTGGTTATTATCTGTTTATTATGGTGGGAGGCATTCTGGCTATTCTCGCTGCACATTACTGGACGATCATCAACTGATATGATTATACTGCTGCTCATCATACCGTTGCTGACTTGCCTCCTTGCGTTGCTGCTATCTCGTGAAAAGGCAAGGACCATAGCGCTCGTATCATCCGTAGTTAACCTCGTACTGACTTTGGGCATGATGGGACTGAACGGAGCATCCATTACCGTGGACCTCCCGTGGATTCCGTCCCTGGGTATTCACTTCTCCCTGGCCATGGATGGCATCAGTTTTCTGATGGTATTGCTTACCAACCTGATGATGCCTTTCATCATCGGTTCTATCGATACTGATAAGAATTACCCATCATCGTTTTACAGCCTGCTGCTATTCATGCAAATGGCCTTACTCGGTGTATTCACCGCACAGGATGGATTTCTCTTCTATGTTTTCTGGGAACTGGCGCTGATTCCCATCTGGTTCATCTGCCTGATTTGGGGTGGAGAGAACCGGGCCCAGATTACCCTGAAGTTCTTTTTGTACACACTCTCGGGCAGCCTGTTGATGCTTGTGGCCCTGATTGACGTCTATTTGAAAACACCCGGTAATCATAGTTTTCAACTGGCAGATCTGATTAACGCTGGTGCCAACCTGGGCGAAGTAGAACAGGGCCTTGTATTCTGGGCACTCTTCCTTGCCTTTGCCATCAAGATCCCCATCTTTCCTTTCCACAGCTGGCAGCCTGATACCTATACCAACGCACCCACTACCGGTACGATGATGTTGTCGTCGCTGATGCTGAAGATGGGAACATACGGTTTGATACGATGGCTGTTACCACTTGTCCCTGTTGGAGTTAAAATGTGGGGTGATGTAGCCATGGTGATGGCGGTTATCGGAATATTATACGCCGCAGGCCTTGCCCTCACGCAAAAGGAATTCAAACGGCTGCTGGCCTACTCATCCATGTCGCACGTGGGCTTGATCGCAGCGGGCAGCCTGACGGTATCGGTAATGGGAATTCAAGGGGCGGTCTTTCAGATGTTCAGCCATGGTCTTATTGTCTTTGGGTTGTTTTATGTGGTACACCTGATTTCCAAGCGCACATCATTTAAAACACTTCAGGACCTCGGTGGACTTCGCAACACCGCGCCGCAACTCGCGACCGCCTTTCTGCTGCTCCTGCTTGGATCTATCGCTTTGCCATTGACCAGCGGCTTTGTTGGCGAGTATCTTCTCATCAGCGCTTTGGTGACCCATAATTTCTGGATTGGGTCAGCGGCCGGACTATCGATCATTCTCGGAGCCGTCTATATGCTGCGCACCTTTCAGATTACCATGTCGGGCGACGTGAGTCCAGCGGCCCAACACTTCTCCGATCTGACGACAAGTGAAAAGTTCATCTTGTATCCGGTCATCGGACTGATACTGTTGTTGGGAATTTTTCCCGCACCCTTGTTGACGATCACAGAATCTGTCGCGAACCAAATCGTTGTGCTGTCTGGTAACCTGATCAACCTGACTCCCTGATATGAACGCGCTATACATCATTTGTGGATTGGGTTTTGCCGCGTTGCTCACGGAGATTTTCTCCTTCCGCAAGGCATTGCAGGGTATCATCCTGACCGGGCTGGTTGCAGCATTTATCGCCGCAGCCATGGATTGGCATACAGCGAAAGCGTACTTCAACAATATGGTACTCTTTGATCAGGGTGCCTTGTCATTTACACTGTTACTGATCTTTATCACCGCCTGTTGGTTCTGGATCAACCGCGATTATTTTGAAGACCAGCTCCACCAAACCGACCGATCGGCACTGATCCTGTTCTCCCTCAGCGGGGGCGTGATGATGTCAGCCTATCACAACATGGCGATGCTCTTTCTGGGTATCGAAGTGCTTTCCATTTCATTGTATGTGCTGGCCGGCAGCCGCAAGGAGAGTCTGCTCTCGAATGAGTCCGCATTCAAGTACTTTATCATGGGTTCGTTTGCCACCGGATTCCTGTTGATGGGAATTGCCCTGGTGTATGGTGCCACCGGAACCTTTGATATCAGTGTACTTGCCATGAAGTTAGGGGAGGGTCATGTTCCCGAATTTGTGTACCCGGGCATCTTGCTGATTCTGGTGGGGATGCTGTTCAAGATTTCGGCAGTACCATTTCATTTTTGGGCGCCGGATGTCTACGATGGCGCCCCGGTTCCTATTACGGCCTACATGGCCACGGTGGTGAAGACAGCTGCAGTTGCTGCATTCTGGAGAATGTTTGCAATCGGTTTGGGAGCCAGCAAATCCACCTGGATTCATCCGATAGAAGTTATAACAGTTCTCACCCTGGTCATTCCATCGGTTATTGCCGTCTACCAAACATCCCTCAAGCGCATGATGGCATGGTCGAGCGTGGGACAAATCGGATACCTCTTACTCGCATTTATTTCGCAGCCTTCCGGTACAGCGTTGCCTGTGTATTACTTGTTGGCCTATGGTATGGCATCCCTGATTGCTTTTGCCGTTGTTGTTGAAGTGGAGAAAGCAGACGGACCTGGTGCGGGTGTAAATGGGCTTCTTAAACGCCATACCGGATTTGGTGTGTTGCTAACGCTATCATTGCTTTCACTGGCAGGGATACCACCGCTTGCCGGATTTATGGCCAAATACCAGGTGCTGGTAAGTGCCATTCAGGCAGACCATATAGGACTCACCCTGGTTGCCGTTCTGTCATCGCTGATAGGCGTATTCTATTACCTGAGGATAATTGTGCTGGTCTTCAGCAATAATGCCCAGCAAAAAGACAGGCTTATCGTATCGCCCAATCGGGTTGTGCTGCTCGCAATACTGGCTGCGCTCATCCTGATGACTGGATTACTACCCGATTCGCTGTTGAGCGTGCTGTCAGTCCATTTTTGATTGGCCATCCGTACTACTTTTGTTGGATTTTCTTTCGCTTTATTTTACCTTCCATCTAAGATAACCTGCCATCCCAATGGGTAAAGTAAGAGACATCCTCAAGACCAAAGGTCACGCCATCTTCTCCGTGGAACCATCTGTCATGGTTTACACCGCCGTCGAACTGATGTGCGAGCGTAACATCGGCGGGTTGTTGATTGTAGAGGGTGGAAAATTGGTGGGCATCTTTACCGAACGTGACTATGCCCGTAAACTTATTCTCAGGGGCAAGTCATCCAAGGATACGCCCATCAGTGAGCTGATGACCCGAGATCCATTTACGGTTTCTCCGGAAAGCACGATCGAAGACTGCATGGATATTATGACCAAGAAGCACATCCGTCACCTGCCGGTTACCGACAAGGAACACATTGTGGGGGTTATCTCTATTGGAGACGTAGTCAAGCAGATCATGCAGGAGCAAAAATCCATCATCGAGCACCTCGAGAGCTATATCACCAGCTGATCTGCAGGGGGCTATTCCGGAATTACCAGCACCGGAACATTAATCTTCTTTACAAACTCCTTCAGGGTAAGTCCTTTGTGCTCGTAAATCGTAGCGGCTGTTGCGTTGCCAACTACCAACAAGTTTACTTTTCCTGCTTTGATGAAGGATTCTACGCGGTCGGAGAGAAAGCCGATTTCTGTCCGGAAAGAAGGTTGAATTCCAGTGTCAGGCGTACTGATACTCTTGATTTGCTTAAAGGCCATACGCTCGAAGCGCTTCTTCACGGCAACTACTTCTTCACTCGCATTGGTTTGAATAAGCCGGTACGAGCAGAGTATCATGAGCGGCAGGTTGAGACGCACGCTATGCGCAACGGCACTCTTGACCACACTGTCTGCTGACTCGCCCAGGTTGAATGCACAAAGCACACAGGGAACAGTTTCTTGGGTGCCTTTGGATTCAGTATTCATGGTTCGAAATAACCGGGTTAACTTCCTTTCCATGAGGATTTTGATCAAAGAAAAATGTGATTTTTGTCATATCTTTCGAGGGGATGAATAAGCCTATAGAATTATCGTTTGTAGCGAGTGATACGTTCGGAGAATTATTCTCCAGCATGGCTGAAGGAGTGCTTATGGTTGACCAATCCGGCACCATTTTGCTGGCCAACCACGTAGCTGAGGAAATGTTTGGATACGCACCGAAGGGGATGGCCGGTCTGGCCATGGAGATGCTGCTGCCGGAACGGTACCGGTCCAAGCACATGGATTTTCGACATCAATTCAGTACAAATCCGCATCCCCGCCGCATGGGCGTGGGGAGAGACCTTCGGGCCATGCGTCGCGACGGTATGGAATTCCCAGTTGAAATCAGCCTGAGTTTTACCCGCAAGAAAGACCAGTTGCTGGTCATGGCATTTATCAGTGATATATCGGCCCGCAAGCGCTACGAGGACGAGTTGAAGCGAAGCGAAGAGCAACTGTTGTTGTATGCCTCTGAGCTCGAAAAGAAAGTTCAATCCCGCACGGAAGCCCTCAACCAGTCCGTGGTCAGCCTCGAAAACGAAGTTATCGAACGCAAGAAAGCGGAGGAAGAGGTGCGTAAATTGTTAGAGAAGGAGCGGGAACTCAATGAGTTAAAGTCGAAGTTTGTATCTATTGCTTCACATGAATTCCGGACCCCGCTCAGCACGATCCTAAGTTCTGCATCTTTGGTCAATCAGTATAAGGATCGGGGAGACCTGGACAAAATCACCAAGCATACCCAACGGATCCGGTCTTCGGTCAATCACCTCACGGGCATCCTGAATGACTTCCTTTCACTGAGCAAACTCGAGGAAGGCAAATTGTATGTCGTTCGGGAGCCGGTGATCATGGAAGACTTCTTCAACGAAGTTGCTGAAGACATGATTCCAACCCTGAAAGAAGGTCAGCATATCGACTGCACCGGATCATGTACCCTTACAACCCTGGAGACAGACCCGAGAATACTCAGAAACATCCTGTTTAACCTGATCAGCAACGCCAGCAAGTACTCTGAAAGCAAGCCCATACACCTTTCGTACGAGTGCAACAGTGAAGAGTTTACCTTTCATGTAAGGGACGAGGGCATGGGTATTCCAGACGAGGACAAAAAGCACATTTTCACCCGGTTCTTCCGGGCGAGCAATGCCGGTAATGTGCAGGGCACCGGTCTTGGCCTTAACATCGTAAGGCGCTATGTCGAGCTGCTGGATGGTGATATCAGGTTTGTGAGCAAATATGGAAAAGGGTCTACATTTAGTGTTAGTTTGCCCCTGCGTCCTTAACTTTGACCGCCATGAAGAAGATTCTTTTGATCGAAGACAACCCGGAAGTAAGGGAAAACACCAGCGAGATACTCAGCCTCGCCAACTATACCGTACTCACCGCCGAAAACGGCAAGGTCGGAGCAGAGATGGCTATGCGCGAACTGCCTGATTTGATTATCTGCGATATCATGATGCCTGAACTGGATGGCTATGGGGTGTTGCACGTCCTTAGCAAGAAGGTGGAGACGGCCCGCATTCCATTCATTTTCCTTACAGCCAAGACTGAAAAATCGGATATCCGCAAAGGGATGGCCCTCGGAGCTGACGATTACCTCACGAAACCTTTTGATGACACCGATTTGCTCAACGCCGTGGAAGCACGCTTGCGCAAAATGGCCCTGCAGAGCACACGGTATGAAACCAGCACCGAAGGACTGGACCAATTTATCCAGGATGCCCGGCAGATTCTCAACCTGCAGGACCTTTGCAAGGACAAGAAGGTGAAGTCTCTCAAGAAGAAGACGGAGATTTATTCCGAAGGAGATTCCCCCCAGTGGTTGTACTTTATCCAGGCAGGCAATGTAAAGACCTATCGCACCAATCCGGACGGCAAAGAACTTATCCTGAACCTGTACAAGTCAGGCGACTTTTTTGGATACGAACCGATCCTTGACAACAGCTCTTACCATGAATCGGCCGTGGCGATGGAAGCGGTGGATGTGATTCAGATTCCGAGATATGATTTCGTTACGTTGCTGCATGCACAGCCCGATGTATCGCGTGCGTTTATTGGATTGCTTTGCCAAAAGGTAGCTGAGAAGGAATCTCAGTTATTGCAGTTGGCCTATAACTCTGTTCGCCAGCGCACGGCGGAAGCCTTGCTGAAGTTGCACCAACTCCGCAATGAGAGTGATACGATTGTGTCGCCCCGGGAAGAGTTGGCCCGTCTGGTGGGTACCGCCACAGAATCTGTTATTCGCGTATTGTCAGACTTCCGCAGTGAGGGTTTGATTGATATTTCAAGTTCCAAAATCCGTATCATTAAACTCAAGGGCCTCGAGCAGGTAATGCTGTGGAATGTTGCCCGCTCGTAAACTAAGGCATGGCGCATCTCGATAGTTCCGAACGCATTCTTTCAGTAGACATTGGTGGTTCACGTGTAAAGGGTGCTATCCTTGATCGCGATGGAAAAATGCTCACAGACTATACGAAGATTGATACGCCTTCGTCCGGCGCACCGGAAGATATATTGAATACAATTCTGTCGCTGGCTTCCCGGTTAGCGACTTACACCAAGGTATCCGTAGGATTTCCCGGCTATGTAAGACGGGGCATCGTGCATACAGCACCCAACCTGAGCACCGAAAAGTGGAGAGGATTTGCCCTTCGCGACAGGCTCACCGAGTTGCTGAAAAAACCTGTCCGCGTGGTTAACGACGCAGACCTTCAGGGCCTGGGCGTCGCCAAAGGGGATGGGTTAGAAATGGTTGTTACGCTGGGCACCGGATTTGGCACCGCCATCCTGCTGGACGGCAACCTGTTGCCACACCTCGAATTTGCTCATCATCCCATCGGAAAGGAGGGGGACTACGACGATTACATAGGCGAGCGTGCCCTGGATGCCATTGGTCTGGAAGCGTGGAACAAGCGCGTGGAGCGTGTAATCGGTATCCTGAAGACCGTGTTTAATTATGACCGGCTTTATATCGGAGGTGGAAATTCAAAGCGAATCACCTTCAAATTGGCGGACAACATCACCCTGGTAGCCAATGTTGATGGCATAAAAGGTGGCGTAAGACTTTGGGAACAGGAAAACGATCATGCCCTTTGAGAAAGGTGATCAGGTATTCCGGCTCGGGCCTTCATTTTATTTGACTACCTTGCAATTCATAACGCCGCCGACGGTACACCAAACAACATACTATGGCTAAATCTCAGGAAACCTGGAACAAGAAAGAACTCGAAAAGAAAAGAAAGAAGAAGCAAGAAGAGAAGGCACAGCGCAAAGAAGAGCGCAAGTCGAGTGCCTCCAGCGGTGACCTCGATAGCATGCTGGCCTATGTAGATGAATACGGGAATATCACCTCTACACCTCCCGATCCCAATAAGAAGAAGACCGTTATCAATGCCGAACAGATTCAGGTTGGCGTACCCCGTCGTACCCACGAAGAAACGGCAAGTAATGTGCGCAGCGGCAGCGTAACCTATTTCAACCATGCCAAAGGCTTTGGTTTCATTGAAGATGAAACAACCCGCGAGCGCATTTTCACGCACATCAACGGCCACGCCGATACCATCGACGAAGGTGACAAAGTGACCTTCAAAGTGGAGCAGGGCCCCAAAGGACTCAGTGCCTTTGATGTGAAGAAGAAGGCCTGACCTCATTTCATTCACTCCTGTCAATCGTGTAACTTGCCTGAGCTATTCGGGTAACCGGTTACCGGCATACTCATAGCCGAAAGCCACATGAGCACAACAACCAATTCCGTTCCCCGCAATGAAGGGATGCCATTTGATGCCAGTTTGCTAAAAGGCATCCGGGTCAACAAAAGCGCAGTTGAACGCAGGGCCGCCAGCCTGGGTACCCGACGTACGGTTAAAAAGGAATGGCAGGCCGCCTGGCTGTTGCGGGCAATTGCCTGCATGGACCTGACAACACTCTCGGGTGATGACACTCCTGGCAATGTATTCCGGCTGTGCGCCAAGGCGCGCAATCCCGTTCGGGAAGATATCCTGAGTCAACTGGGCATGAACGATGTACACCTCACGGTCGGTGCGGTTTGTGTGTACCATCAGCTGATAAAGCCTGCCGTTGAAGCGTTGCAAGGATCGGGCATACCCGTGGCCGCTGTGTCCACCGGTTTTCCGGCAGGTCAGATTACCCAGGCCCAAAAATTAAAAGAAATTGAAGCATCCGTTCGTGCCGGCGCGAAGGAAATCGACATCGTCATCAGCCGCGCCAACGCGATCACCGGCAATTGGAAAGCCCTCTACGAAGAAGTAAGTCAATTCCGCAAGAGTTGTGGCGACGCGCACATGAAAGCCATTTTGGAAACCGGCGAGTTGCCTACACTAACCCACGTCGCTAAGGCAAGCCAGGTGTGTATGATGGCAGGTTCGGACTTCATTAAGACCAGCACCGGCAAAGCGCCAACCAATGCGACATTGCCTGTAAGCCTGGTGATGGTGCGAGCCATACGTGAGTATCAGGAGACGACGGGATTCAAAGTCGGCTTCAAACCTGCCGGTGGCATTCAAAAAGCCAAGCAAGCTTTGGAATGGCTAATCCTCATGAAGGAAGAACTCGGCGATGAATGGTTACAACCTCACTTGTTCCGCTTTGGCGCAAGCAGTCTGCTGGGCGACATCGAACGCCAATTGGAACACTACCTCACCGGACGCTATTCCGCCGCGTACCGACATCCCATGTCCTAAATTTGATTCAACCCTCAACGATCATGAAGGTCAAAAGCATTTACGAGAAAATGGAGTACGGTCCCGCACCGGAAAGTGCAGCCCCCGCGCTGGATTGGTTGGCTCAACATAACAAGCAATTCAATCTTTTCATGGATGGTGGTTGGCATAAGCCCGGAGGTGGCAAGTATTTCAATTCCATCAACCCGTCCAACAAAAGTGTGCTGGCCTCCATTGCCGAAGGTTCCAAAAAAGATGTTGATCTGGCAGTAAAGTCTGCACGCAAAGCCTTGTCCGGTTGGGTTAAGATCGGTGCGCACGCGCGTGCGAAATACTTGTATGCCCTGGCCCGCCAGATTCAAAAGAACGCCCGCCTTTTTGCCGTGCTCGAATCGCTGGACAATGGAAAGCCAATCCGCGAGACCCGGGATATTGATATTCCGTTGTCGGCCAGACATTTCTATCACCATGCTGGTTGGGCACAATTGCGCGACAGCGAATTGAAGGATTTTCAGGAAGTGGGGGTGATTGGTCAGATCATACCCTGGAATTTTCCGATGCTGATGCTTTCGTGGAAGATCGCGCCGGCGTTGGCCATGGGAAATACCGTTGTGCTGAAGCCCGCGGAGTTCACTTCATTGACGGCTTTACTCTTTGCAGAGATTTGTCAGGAAGTGGGTCTGCCTAAGGGTGTCGTCAACATTGTAACCGGAGCCGGAGCTACCGGTGCTGCGCTGGTGGAACATCCCGATGTAAACAAGATTGCTTTCACCGGGTCAACTGAAGTTGGAAAGATTATTCGTCGGGCCATCGCAGGCACTGGTAAAAAAGTCTCACTGGAGTTGGGTGGCAAGTCGCCATTTATTGTATTTGAAGATGCAGACCTCGATAGTGTGGTGGAAGGAGTCGTGGATGCTATCTGGTTTAATCAGGGACAGGTATGCTGCGCGGGATCGCGCTTGCTTGTGCAGGAAAGTATTGCAGAAAAGCTCTACAAAAAGATCCGCGCACGCATGGAGAAACTTGTGGTGGGCAATGCCCTGGACAAGGGAATTGATATTGGTGCCATCGTAGCACCCGTTCAGCTGGCACAAATTGAGAAGTTAGTAGCCCAGGGAGTGTCTGAAGGTGGTCAGTTATGGCAACCCTCATGGGCCTGCCCAAAAGACGGTTACTTCTATCCGCCTACGTTGTTCACCGGCATTGCACCTTCCGCGACGTTGGCACAGGTAGAGATATTTGGACCAGTCCTGGTGGCGATGACATTCCGCTCACATGGTGAGGCCATTAAGTTGGCAAACAATACACGCTATGGGCTTGCAGCCAGCATCTGGACAGAGAATATCAACCTTGCCCTTGATGTGGCACCCAAGGTGAAGGCAGGGTCGGTGTGGATCAACTGCACCAACCAGTTTGACGCAGCATCCGGTTTTGGCGGCTATCGCGAATCAGGATTCGGGCGTGAAGGGGGCAAGGAGGGGCTGTATGAATATCTGAAGCCGAAGTCAGAGGCGTTGTTGTCGTCTATCGCACCCAAGGCAACCAAAGTTCAAAAGAAGAGCGGAAGCATCTTGCCTGTTATTGACAGAACGGCCAAGCTCTTCATTGGTGGCAAGCAGGCCAGACCTGATAGTGGCTATAGCCTTAAAGTTATCAACCGGGCCGGACAAACCATTGCTGAAGTGGGCGCGGGTAACCGCAAGGACGTGCGCAATGCTGTGGAAGCCGCTCAGGCAGCAGAAAACTGGACGGCGATGACGGGGCATGCCAGGGCTCAAGTACTTTTCTACCTCGCTGAAAATCTATCTGCCAGGGCCAGTGAATTTGCGGCGCGAATCATCTTACAAACCGGCGTCACACCAGCGGCAGCCCGGCAGGAGGTGGACCTGTCGATTGAAAGGATATTCTATTATGCTGCGCAGGCAGACAAATATGACGGCGCTGTCCATCATACGATTACCCGCAATGTCACTCTGGCGATGCCCGAGGCCTTAGGTGTGATGGGCATCATTTGCCCGGATGAATTTCCCCTGCTGGGATTGTTGTCCAATATATTGCCGCCCCTGAGTATGGGCAACCGTGTTATTGTTATTCCTTCCTCAACAGCGCCACTGTCAGCCACGGACCTGTATCAGGTGCTGGAGACCTCTGACGTGTCGGCCGGAGTTGTTAACATCATTACCGGAAACAAAGAAGAACTGGCTGCAGTATTGGCCAATCACGATGATGTGGATGGAGTCTGGTATACAGGCTCTCAGGCAGGCTGCAAAGCCATAGAGCATGCAGCCGCTGAAAACATGAAGCGCACCTGGGTCAATTATGGCAAGTTCCGCGACTGGACTGACCCACAACAGGGTCAGGGTGAAGTGTTCTTGCGCCATGCCACCCAGATCAAGAACATCTGGATTCCCTATGGGGAATAATGGCTAAACATTCAGTTTATCGAGGGTGGTGGTGATGAGTGATTCAATATGCTTGCTGTGATCACCACCAAATTCTTTGCGGATCCGGTTGGCGATAATCACACAGATCGTGCAACAATCATGGCCGAGCAAAGATCCCAGTGCATACAACGCTGATGTCTCCATTTCGAAATTAGTCACCCGGTAACGCTCGTAGGCAAATGCCTGCAGGCGGTCATTAATTCCGGGGTCACGCGGCACCAACGACATTCGTCTGCCCTGCGGTCCGTAAAATCCGGTAGCTGTGGCTGTAATTCCTTTAACGGTTCCCGCCTCCAGACGTTTGATCAGTGCTGGTGCGCCGGCCACCACATACGGCGTCGACAAGTCGGGGTTCCAGCGCAAGTGCGCATTTAACTTTTCGGTTAGCAGCTTTTCAATCTGAGATGGTTGATAGTTGTAATAGTAAATCAGTCCATCGAGGCCCATGCCAAACTCAGACAGAAGGAAAGTACCGACGGGGATATCTGGTTGCAAGGCTCCCGACGTGCCCAGTCGTACGAGGGTAAGTTTGCGGCGCACCGGATTGGGCCTGCGTGTGGCGGGGTTGATATTCACCGCCGCGTCCAGTTCATTCACTACGATGTCAATATTATCGGTGCCGATGCCTGTAGAGAGGGCAGTTATCCGCTTTCCATGATACGTTCCGGTGTGGGTAACAAATTCCCGGTTGTGTGATTGGTGGTCAATGACGTCAAAGTGCTTGCTGATTTCGGCTACACGGCCCTGATCACCGACCAACAACACGGTATCAGCAATGTGTTCAGCACGCAGGTGCAGGTGATATACACTGCCATCCGCATTGAGAACGAATTCTGACTCAGCCAGGCGATTGTCTTCCATAGGTACTTGTTACAGAATCAAATCTATTCTAATTTGACCGTTCATTCAAATGCAAAGCTGATGAGTGTACATATTGGAGCCAGGCCGGGCGACATCGCCAATACAGTACTGATCGCAGGGGATCCATTGCGCGCACGATACGCCGCCGAGCAATTCCTCGAGAGGGCCGTATGCTACAACCAGGTACGTGGCATGCTGGGTTTTACCGGATACTTTAACGGCAAGCGTGTTTCTATCCAGGGAACCGGCATGGGCATCCCGTCTACGGCCATTTATGTGCACGAACTGATCGACGAATTCAAGGTGAAGAGCATTATCCGGGTCGGAACCTGTGGCGCCATTCACAAAAATATCTCCTTGGGGCAAGTCATACTGGCCATGAGTGCCTCGTCGGACTCTGCCACCAACCGCATACATTTTGGCGGACAGGATTTTGCACCTACCGTGAGTTTTGAGTTGGTAAAAGCTGCCTATGAAGCATCCATGAAGTTAGGGATAGCCCCGTTGGTAGGCCCGGTGTTCAGCACAGACACTTTTTATGGCATGGAACCGGCCAGTCGATGGAAACAATGGGCCGAGCATGGCATCCTGGCTTGCGAAATGGAAACATCCATCCTGTATACCCTCGCCGCCCGACATCGTGTCGATGCCCTCACCATCCTTACTGTAAGCGATAATGTGATCACACACGAATATGCAACTGCGGAAGACCGCGAGAAGAAGTTTATGGACATGATGAAAATTGCATTAACGGTCGCCCCGGAATAGCTCCTGTATCCATGAAGATAGCTGGCCAACTGGTTGATATTCCCAATCGCCGTACGTTCCCTGCCGAAGTAGAAATAGCCGATGGACGGATTGCCTCCATCCACGAAGTGCCTGATGCGCCTGCGCAATATATTTTGCCGGGATTCATTGATGCCCATGTGCATGTGGAGAGTTCGATGATTGTTCCTGCTGAATTTGCCCGCATGGCCGTCGTTCATGGCACGGTGGCTACCATATCTGATCCACATGAAATTGGCAATGTGCTTGGCGTGGCCGGCGTCAACTACATGATTGAGAATGGAAAGAAGGTGCCCTTCAAATTTTACTTTGGCGCCCCCAGTTGTGTGCCTGCCACGACATTCGAAACGGCAGGGGCCGAGATTGGCGTGGACGACGTTGACCAACTCTTGCAGCGCCCGGAAATCAAGTACCTCGCCGAGATGATGAACTGGCCTGGTGTATTGCATGGCGATCCCATCGTGAAAGCTAAAATTGCCCTCGCACACAAATACCATAAAATCGTTGATGGGCATGCCCCGGGGCTACGCGGTCAAATGGCAGAGAAGTATATCGCTGCCGGTATCAGTACCGACCATGAGTGCTTCACCCGTGAAGAAGCTCTCGACAAACTGCGTTGCGGGATGAAGATACTCATCCGTGAAGGTAGCGCTGCCAGAAATTTTGAAGCCCTCGTTGACCTGATCCGCGACTACTCATCTGACATGATGTTCTGCTCTGATGACAAGCATCCGGACAGCCTCGAGGCTGGACACATCAATCTGTTGGCACGACGGGCGGTGGCCAGGGGCATTGACCTATACCAGGTGTTGCAGGTTGCGTGTCTCAACCCGATTAAACATTATAATCTGGAAGTTGGGCAATTGCGTCCGGGTGATCCGGCCGATTGCATTGTGGTCAAAGACCTGCAACAATTTGATGTGTTGGAAACATACGTCAATGGGACATTGGTAGCCCATCACGGACAAACCCGGATTGCACGGACCCGACACGATGTAATCAACCGGTTTTCAACACTTCCCAAACAGGCCAGGGATTTTGAAATTGCCGGAGGCGGCAAGCCCGTTCGTGTGATGGTGCCCCACGATGGTCAACTGATTACCGACGAGCGGGTGGTGGATCCCAAGGTGGTGAATGGTAAAATAGTCTCAGACCCTGCGCGCGATATCCTGAAGATTGCGGTGGTGAACCGATACCACGATGCCACACCTGCTGTAGGCCTCATCACGAACTTCGGTCTCCGGCAAGGTGCCATCGCTTCTTCCGTAGGACATGATTCACACAACATCATTGCTGTAGGCGCCGACGACGACGCCATCGCTGCTGTCGTCAATGAAATCATCAGACATCAAGGAGGTGTTGCTGCGACTGATGGCACTAATCTTCAAATATTGCCATTGCCCGTGGCTGGCATCATGTCCGATCAGGATGGCTACGTCATCAGCAAACAATACCAGGCCATCGACCAATTTGCGAAGGCCCTGGGCAGCAAACTGGGTGCACCATTCATGACCCTTTCATTCATGGCGCTGCTGGTTATCCCAGCCCTTAAACTGAGCGACAAGGGCTTGTTTGATGGAGCCACATTTAAGTTTGTTCCGCTGGAAACCAATTGATGATTACTGCCAAGTTACGTCAGCTCATTCGCGATCGGTCATCCAAATTGACAGCTTCCCGTAGTACCATCGGTTTGGATGGGTTTGTTGACACCGTCGTGAAGGTTGTTCGAAGCAAGCAAAGTACGTCGAGCTATTTCAATACCATCGCTGAGTTTGGCGAATTTACCCGGGAGAAGGGAGGGATGAATTTCTCCCTGGAGTTGGAAGAACAGATCACCAAGTCCGGTGGCAATGCACCCATCATGGGCCAGGCACTCGCCCGGTTGGGAACACCCGTTCAGGTAATCGGTGCACTTGGCTATCCGAACTTACATCCGGTTTTTCAGCCTTTACAACATGAACTGTCTCTGACCAGCTATGCCAATCCAGGTTTGAGCACAGCCATGGAATTTGGTGATGGAAAAATTCTGCTCGCACAAATGAGTGAGCTCAACCAGGCTGACTGGACAATCCTTCGCGATCGGGTGGGACTCGAGGCACTGCGGCAACACTTCAACAACCAATCTTTGTATGCCCTGGTGAACTGGAGTGAACCTGATCACACCACGAGCATGTGGAAGGGAATTTTGGAAGAGGTGATTGAAAAGTCTATTGTGAAAAAGTCCATCGGTTTTTTTGACCTGGCAGACTGCACGCGTCGCGATCCGGCCGCGATCCGTGAAGTCGTCATGCTTCTCCGACAGTTTGGGAAGTATTGGAAGGTGGTGCTGGGTGTGAATAAGAACGAAGCCCATATTCTCTACCAGGCCATGACCCAACAGACTAGCACTGACTTGCATCACCTGGGTGAAGAATTGTTCAGGACGCTCCAGATCGATTGTCTGGTGATTCATCATGCCAAAGAAGCGTTGGGCTGGAATAGTGAAGGATCTGTTGTAGTACCCTCAGAGCAGGTTACCCATCCCAAAATATCAACCGGCGCCGGAGATAATTTTAATGCAGGATTGGCAGCAGGATTGTTGATGGAATTTAACCTAGAGCAATCGTTAACCCTCGGGCATGCCGTCGCAGCTGCCTATATGCGAAAGGGGGAGAGCTGTACATTGAATGACCTCTTGAATTGACGCTACATGAAAATTAAAGTCTATCCCACCAGTGCGTTGCAGTCGAAGGCGGCTGCCCAGGTAATTGCCGATCAAATCAGGACCAAGCCAGACACTGTTGTTTGCCTCGCTACCGGTGACAGCCCATTTGGCACTTACCGGGACCTTGTCCGGATGGTTAAGGATTCCCACATCGACTGCTCACGACTTCGTGTCTTTGGTCTTGATGAATGGGTCGGCATTCCGCCAGACAACACCGGCAGCTGTCATTACTACTTGCATGAGAATTTCATACACCCATTAGCCATAGGAGATGACCGGGTGCACCTGTTTGACGGGTTGAGCAAAGACCTGAGCAGTGAATGCAGTCGGATGACTGAAGCCATTCGCCAAGCAGGGGGTATCGACATCATGATTGTAGGCATTGGCATGAATGGGCATATTGGGTTTAATGAGCCCGGAGTGGATGTTAATTTATGGGCGCATGCCATCGAATTGGACGAGATCACGAAAACGGTAGGGCAGAAGTACTTCCAATCAGCGACACCCTTGTCCAAGGGAATCACGCAGGGATTTCAACAGGTGTTTGCCGCCAGGACCTTGATGCTGCTTGCCCATGGCAAAAAGAAAGCCTCCATCATCCGTCAGACGGCGGAGGCTCCGGTAGGTATTGCCATTCCTTCAACACTTCTTCGGCAACATAAAAACAGCCTCATCATGCTGGACGAAGAGGCTGCTGGTGAGTTGGCACTGTCATTAAGAAATTAACGCTTGTCCGAAAGCCATAAGTCGACGGCTTTCTTCACTTTGGGTGCGTAGGGCAAATTGATTTTCTTTCCCTCACGGGCCGACGCATAGGCTGCATAGAGTACCTCCAATACGGCGCGTCCATCGTCGCCTGTTACGAGGGGTTGCTTATCGTTTATCACACAGTCTACGAAGTGTTTAAGTTCATGTGGATAACCCTGATTGAAGGCTTCTTCAAATATCGGGAAACTCCAACCCTGGGTAGTGTCGGCCTTCTCCATGGCGTAACCAAATCCATTCTTGCTGTAGGCTACGGCGGCGTTGCCCATGAATAAATCGGCGTAGATTACTCCGCCCGTGCCATGCACTTCACTGCGGTCGTCCATGCCACCGTGTTTGGCCCAACTATTTTCAGCCACGCAGGTGACGCCATTCTCAAACTCGATAATCATGACGGAATTGTCTTCACCCTTCGTGCGGCCACCATGCAGCACGGTAGACATGCTCGCATACACACTTTTCACTTTCGCATTGTTCAGCATCCACCGAAACCAGCCCACGGCATGACAGCCCATATCCATCAACACACCGCCACCTGCGCGGTCCACATCATAGAACCAATCGGAGTGGGGGCCCGAGTGCTTCTCTGATTGCTTTAACATGTACACCTTGTCAACGGCACCTTCTTTGACCAGGCTGCGCACACGCTCGTACTTGGGCGCAAAGCACAGTTCTTCAGCATACATCAGTTTCACCTTCGCTTTGCGGCAGGCTTCCAGCATGGCATCGGCTTCTTCCAGGGTTACTGCCAAAGGTTTCTCGATGATGATGTGTTTGCCCGCAGCCGCTGCCTTCAAGGTAGCCTCGGCGTGCAGAAAGTTGGGAAGACAAATATCGACGATGTCCGCACCCGATTCGGTGATTGCCTTGTCAACGGAATCATACGCATTGGGAATGTGATGTTTGGATGCAAACGCACTGGCTTTATTTAAGTCACGGGCAAATACACCTACTAACCGCGCCTCAGGCACAAAGCGCTGATAACTTTCAACATGAATATCGCTGATGAATCCAGCGCCGAGAATGACAACGTTGACTTGCTTCATAGGTATTTATCGTTCTGATTTTATAGTGGTTTAATCATGATGTTTCTGTACCATACCTCTGCACCGTGGTCCTGTAACGCAATATGCCCTTTCCTGAAATTTCCGAACCCGGACATATCCTTGAACTTGCTTTCCCGCACCAGCTTCTTCCAGGCATCATCCCAAAGGGTCGTGCTCAGCACCAGCGTGTCGTTGAGATGGATATCGAGTTTGCCATTCAGGCTCTTCATCCTAACGTGGTTCCACTCCCCAAAGGGCTTCGCCGGATGTGATGTACAGGGCACCAGGTCATATAAATCAGCCACATCGTGCTTGAAGCTCTTGCTGTCCTCATTGCCCACAATGTCCAGCACCTGGGTTTCAATACCTGTCATCCAGGTTTCCTGGTATTTGGCTTTGTCGTCCTGTACATAAAAGATAATGCCGCTGTTGCCGTCTTTCGAAATTTTCCATTCCAGTTTCAGCTCAAAGTTCTCATACGCCGCATCCGTTACGAGATCGCCACCTCCCTGTGTTTGATATCCATTCATCCGGGCAGGCTTCAGGTGCAGCGCGCCGTCCTGAACATCCCAGGCCTCGCCGGCGCTGCTCTTGCCATAGGAATGCCATCCTTTCGTGGTCTTACCATCATGTAGTGAAATCCAGCCGTCCTGGGGATTGTCAACCGGCATGGCGGCCATGAAAAGGAGAGCGGCAATTAAAAATGGGAGGTATTTCATAGGGAGCTTGTTAAGTATCACCTTATCCTTGATTGGCCCAAGCGGGTGTCCCGGCCACGTAGTCGATACAGCCATCATAACGTCCGGGTATGGGCACGTGTCTGAGGGCGGTAGTGGCACCAACTTCCGAACTAAAATAACCCTGCATGGTCAGGTCTTTCATCAGACTGAAGTAATGTTTAGGACTATGTTCAGCGCGGCGCTCGTTATAATTCAAAGCTTCTTTCTCCAGCTGCACGAGAAAATCAATTTGTGCCGCCTGATTCAAATCCATAAAATTTTTACTTGTCAGTTCGTGCACACCATCGGCAAATACATTCCGATGCGCCTCATCATAACAATCAGCCACCATCACTTGCATGAATTCTCCTATATGCGCGGCAGAAGCCCCGGGCGACCCAGGAGTAGCTGGTATGATTGTTTCTCCAACTTGATTGAGCAGGGCCGTAGTTTCCGGTGCGAAGAGGTCCGGGCGCTTTCCCGGCGAACAACCTGTGAGCCAACGCGTGCCCAGGTACATACCACCCAACAAGGCAGCTGATGTCGTAATGGCCTGACGTCTTTTCATATATTAAAGATTACCTTTTTTCATTTCTTCCACGGCATGATTCGCGGCACGCGCTGTTAGTGCCATGTATAAAATCGATGGACTTTGGTTGCCCGTGCTGGTCATGCATGCCCCATCGGTAACAAAAACATTTTTGCATGCGTGTACCTGGTTCCATTCATTGAGCACGGAGGATTTGGGGTCTTTACCCATGCGCGCTCCACCCATCTCGTGAATATCGAGGCCCGGCGCCTGTTTGTTATCATGGGCTTCAATGTTCTTGAAACCTGCTGTCGCCAGCATCTTACTGGTTTCTGTTAGGAAATCACGGATCATCTTTTCATCATTCTCATCATAGCCCACATTCGTTACTATGAGTGGAATACCCCACTGATCGGTTTTATCCGGACTTAGCGAAACGGTGTTCGTTTCTTTCAGAATTGTTTCACCCTGCATATATCCATAGATCTTCCATTGGCCCGGCTGTGAAGCTGCGGTTTTGAAATCGGCGCCAATACCCGATCCATCTTCAGGCTGACTTCCGCGGGTGCGGTAAGCACTCATGAACGTTGTATACCCGCCGACAAAATCAGTATCCTGCTTATGCAGGTTGCGGAAATTGGCGAGAATGGGCTCGGTCGGGTTGCGCACATAGTAGTATTTGTCTTCAAAGCCATCTATTTCACCGCCGACGCCGCCGCGATACAGGTGAAAGCCAACATACTTGCCTAATGCTCCGCTGTCATTGCCCAGGCCTTGGGGAAAACGGTTGCTCCTGGAGTTCAACAGGATAAGATTGCTGTTGATGGTTGAAGCATTGACAAAAATGATGCGGGCATGATATTCTATGGACTCATGGGTGTTGGTGTCAATCACACGCACACCGGTAGCTTTGCCCTTGGCTTCATCATAGATTATGCTATGCACTACGGAAAAAGGTCGGATGGTAAGGTTCCCTGACTTAGCCGCCCACGGCAATGTGCAGGCATTGGAACTAAAGTAACCTCCATACGGGCATCCACGCATACACAGGTTCCGCGACTGGCACCGGCCCCGGCCCTGACTTTCATGCAGCGGATTGGGTACCGACAAGTGAGCCCATCGCCCTTGCACGAGGTGTCGACCATACTGCTCGCGGAAGACTTTCGAGACATGTTGCTCCACACAGTTCAGATCAAAAGGCGGGAGGAACTCCCCATCAGGCATGGCTTCGATTCCATCGGCGTTGCCGCAAACACCAATAAAGCTTTCTACATGGGAATACCACGGAGCAACATCCTTGTAACGGATTGGCCAATCATGACCATATCCCAGTCGCGCCGGCGAACTAAACTCAAAATCGCTCCACCGCTGGCAGGCGCGACCCCAGGTAAGTGATTTGCCACCTACCTGATATCCCCGGATCCAGTCGAAAGGTTTTTCCTGAACATAGGGATGGTCTGCATCTTTCACGAAGAAATGGGCTGTGTCTTCACCAAATCCGGCGGCCTTGCTGATCAATGGATTTTCCTGAAGAAATTCACGTGTCATCTGACCCCGGTGCTTGAATTCCCAGGGTTCTTTGGTCATGGTAGGGTAGTCCTTGAGGTGTTCAACATTCCGCCCGCGTTCGAGCACCAGGGTTTTCAACCCATGTTCACACAACTCTTTGGCTGCCCACCCGCCACTGATTCCCGATCCGATGACGATGGCATCGTACGTATGTTGTTCTTTGCCCATGGTGCAATATACATTTCTCAGCAAAGAGTATCTCCGCCTCTGTTGACGCCGGACTTCGCCGGGGATGAATGGAATGAAGTAGAATTGTTCTTACTTTCGAAGTCATTTGCACTATGGGAAAATTCATCAAATGGACACTGATTCTGGGATTCCTGGGAGGAGCTGGCTGGTTCGCCTATCAATGGTACACGACAAGGGCGACGGCCGAAAATGCCCTGGGCCTCGTACCTGAGGACGCCATCTATGTGATTACTACGCCCGATCCGATCAAGGGATGGAAGGACATTTCCGGATCCAAAATGTGGACGCACCTCCGGACCAATGCCTACTTCGCAAAACTGACTGCATCTACCGATCACCTTGATAGCATGGTTCGCCAGAATGACATCTTGCTAAGCCTCGTTGGCGCACATCGGCTTTTGGTGTCAGCGCACATGACGGGCGAAAAGACCTATGATTTTCTATTTCTCGCCGACCTCGGTGAGGTGGCCGGTGTGAAGCTAAAATTTATACACAAATACATCAGTGATATTTCAATATCCAAGAGACGTACAACGGAGAAGAACTTTATACCATCACCAATACCGTCAATCACAGTGTTACCTATCTCAGTATTCCCGGAAAGAATCTCATCGCCTCATTCTCCAAATCACTTTTAAAGAAAGCACTGGATGTTCGTAAAGAGAAAGCCAGTCCCGCCGGCTCTGCATCTTCGCTGGCCGAAATCCAACTGGATGACAACGGGTTAATTCAATTGTACGTCAATGCGAGTCGACTTCCTGCATTCATGGCATGCTATGCCACAGCTACCAACGAGTATGTAGATCCGCTGAGTAAGTTAATCCGCAATGCAAGCCTCGACTTTCATTTTGCGGATGAATCACTGTCCGCAGAAGGGTTCATGTACATCAACGAAGAGGAAGAATCATATCTCCGTACCTTGGCCGTGTCGGGAAAGGCGGCCACCGGCTTTGAGGGTATTGCACCTAAACGCACCGGATTTGCACTCGCCCTGGGCTTCACCTCCTTTGCTACTTTTTTCGAAAACCTGCAGACCAATCTTCAACGCGATGTAACTGCCTACAAATCCTACCAGGAAAACCTGAAGCAGGTGGAAGACTACCTGTCGATCAGCCTGGAAAAGAATTTCGTTTCCTGGGTCGGCGAAGAGATTGCGTTGATCCAATTACAATCCGGAGGCAATGGGGTAGAAGCAGAAGTTGCCCTAGCCATCAAGTCATCCAATATCGAGCAAGCAAAAAAAGAACTTGCCTATGTGGAGAAGATGGTGCGTAAGCGGACGCCGGTAAAATTCAAATCGGTAGAGCACCGTTCTTACCCGATCCGATACCTGCACATGAAAGGATTGTTCAAATTGCTGCTGGGCAAGTTCTTTGCACGATACGACAAACCCTATTACACCATCATCGATAACTACGTAATCTTCAGCAACCATCCCGGTACCCTGGAGAGCATGATTGATGACTATCTCGACCACAACACACTCCGTCGTCAGGATGATTTCATGACGTTTCGCAACCGATTCGAAAGCGAGAACGCTGTATTTTTTTATGCAAATACACCCATTCTCTTTAATGCATTAAAGTCACTGGCTGACGTGAAGACGCGGGCATCCATGGTCACCAACAAAGAATACATCGTTTGCTTTGAGAAAATCGGTTTTCAACTCATACCCGACAACGGACACTTCCGCACAAAATTTGCGGAAGCCTTTGTTGATCCTGCCGATGTCCCGCTGGCGAAACCCGCAGAGGAAACCGTTACCAGCGACTCCGTTATGGATGAGTTGCGGCTGGATTCTGCCGAGTTTCAGGCTGCCATTACCCCAAAAGTCGATCCAATGGCGTTGCCACCCATCTTTGTCAAGGATGTGAATGCCAAATCCTTTACCGGCTATTTTGATGATGGCTCCGTTCAATTGATCGTAGAAGTCCGCAATGGGTTCAAGAACGGAGACTACGTCGAGTATTACCCCGGAGGCAAGATCAAGATGAAAGGGAGTTTCAAGGACGAGCAGCGCGATGGCACCTGGAGGCTGTACGATGAAAACGGGAAGCAGATACTGCGACGGACCTACCGGAGAGATGAAGTAATCCGCGAGAAATAATTTGGGATTAACACACCGGGCCCTCCGAGTCGCCGCCGGTCACATGGCCGTGGTCTTCGCCGGCATTTTTGCCTATATTGACTCTCTATAAAAATACCATCCTGTTATGGCAAAATACTCCTTACAGATCAATGGCCGCAGCTATGAGGCCGATGTGGATGCAGACACCCCTTTGCTTTGGGTGTTGCGCGATAATTTGGGACTGGTAGGTACCAAATTCGGTTGTGGCATCGCCCAGTGCGGGGCGTGCACCATTCACGTAAATGGTGCCGCCGTCAAATCCTGTTCATTCCCGATTTCGGCGGTGGGGACCAATAAAATCACTACCATCGAAGGCCTGTCCGCCAACGGCGACCACCCGGTGCAACAAGCCTGGAATGAAGTGGACGTTGCCCAGTGTGGATATTGCCAGGCTGGTCAGATCATGACAGCTGCAGCCCTGCTGGCCAAGAACCCTAAGCCTACCGACGACCAGATCGACACCGCCATGAATGGCAACATCTGTCGTTGTGGAAGTTACCACCGCATTCACGAAGCCGTAGTAGTCGCAGCCTCCAAACTTTAATTCATCGCCATGACCATTACCACAAACCGACGCGATTTTATCAAGCTGGTTGCCACGGCCAGCGGCGGACTCATGTTGGGATTCTCGATGTCCTCCCAGGCTTCAACCAGTGAATGCCTCCTGGAGGAGCCACTCGCCGGATCCATTGATTTTAACAACTACTTATCCATCGCTACAGACGGAACTGTCACCTTAATATCACCTAATCCGGAGCTGGGACAGAACATCAAGACTTCATTCCCCATGATTGTGGCGGAAGAGCTGGATGCGGACTGGACCAAAGTAGTGGTGGTTCAGGCTGCGCTCGACTCCAAAAAGTACGAGCGCCAGCTAACCGGTGGTAGCGGGGCGATACCGCATTCCTGGGAACGCTTGCGTAAAGCAGGTGCTACTGCACGGCAAATGCTGGTGGAAGCAGCCGGCAAACGTTGGGGCATTGCTGCAGCTTCATTAAAAACAGATACGGGCAAAGTAATCCATCCCGATGGCCGGACGCTCACCTATGGTGAACTCGCTACGGAAGCATCCGCTATACCGGTACCAACAGAAGTGAAGCTGAAGGATCCGAAAACTTTCAAGATCATTGGCACAGGCGTAAAGAACGTTGACAGCAACGCGATGTACACCGGCAAGCCGCTCTATGGCATTGACTTTTACAGAGAAGGCATGGTGCATGCTATGATCCAGCGCCCGGCAGCATTTGGCATGAAGATCAAGTCCGTAGACGCTGCGGCGGCGAAAGCCATGCCCGGTATTATTGATGTAGTCACCTTTAAGAACAATGTAGCCGTTGTAGGTAAGTCGACCTGGCAAATAATCAAGGCCAGGAAACTGCTGAAAGTGGAGTATGAAGCTGACGGATTGATCGAAAGTTCATCGGATCATGACCGCAAGTTCAAAGAAATGCTCGATAGCGCTACCGCTGAAGTCCGGCGCAAAGATGGTGATGTCGAAGCTGCCTTTAAGAGTGCAGCAAAAGTGATTACACGCGACTACCAATGCCCGTTCCTGCCACATAGTCCGCTGGAGCCTATGAACTTCTTTGCGCATGTGACGGCTGACCGTGTTGAGTTGATTGGTCCAACCCAAACACCCGAAGCAGCCCGTCAGGAGACAGCCAAGTTGCTCGGCGTGTCACCGGATAAAGTGACCGTGGAAATTACACGACTTGGCGGTGGCTTTGGCCGTCGCCTTAAGACGGACTATGTCGTGGAAGCTGCTGAACTCTCCAGCCTGATCAAGCAACCGGTTAAAGTTCTTTGGACCCGTGAAGATGATATGACGGGCGGCAGTTACCGTCCGGCGGTGCGGTACCGCTTCTCCGCTGCATTGAACAATGAAGGAAAACTGATTGGATATAAACTCCGGGGTGTTGGTATCAACGTCGCCAACAGTACCCGGGAAGACAACTTCCCATCGGGTGCAGTAGATAACCTGCTTATCGATTCGTTGGAATATAAGTCGCCGATCACCACCGGTGCCTGGCGAGCGCCGATCACTAATTTTCTGGCTTTCGCTGAACAGGCATTCCTGGATGAAGTAGCATTGGCAGGTGGACAAGATCCGGTGAAGTTCAGGCTTGACCTTCTGGACAAAGCCAAAAAAACACCAACAGGTGCCATCAAGTATGACATTGACCGCATGAAGGCCGTGATCGAACTGGCGGCCTCGAAATCCGGATGGGGTACCAAGAAGGATGTATCACAAGGTTTTGCCGTCTATTTCTCCCACCGAAGCTATGTGGCCCAGGTCGCTGAAGTCAAGATGATCAATGGCAGGCCGGTCCTGCAGAAGATTCATGCCGCAGCAGACTGTGGGATCGTAGTGAACACCCTCGGAGCCATGCAACAGGTGCGCGGAGGAGTTGTGGATGGTATCGGACACGCTTTCTTTGGGAACCTGACCTTCAAAGACGGAGCCACCGAGCAAAAGAACTTCAATGCTTATCGCCTTATCCGCATGAAGGAAGTACCGGAGGTAGATGTTCACTTTGTCAATAACGGTATTGAACCAACAGGCCTGGGTGAACCGGCGTTGCCACCCACCGGCGGTGCCGTAGCAAACGCAATCTTCAAGGCAACAGGAAAAAGGTTGTACAACCAGCCATTTGTGAAGCAGGAAGAAATGAAGGGCGTGAACCTCGGAGACCGCATGTAGGTCCTTGAAAATCATGTAACCTAAACGGTGATCAGCGCAGGCCGGTCACCGTTTTTATTTGATGCAACCTTCTGAAGCAATTCTGCATCTTTGCCTTGTCATGAGAAAATACCTCCTTG
>JBGAMI010000105.1:0-4196 GCA_044223085.1 Cyclobacteriaceae bacterium | reverse complement strand
CGGGCCGGTGACATCCATTCACCACATAAGTAAGTTATGTGGTGACGATTTTGATATTCGAATCATCACCAGCAACCGGATATACCAAACGAGTGAACCGCTCCAGGTAACTGCTGACTCCTGGATACCCTCGGACACGGCCATGGTCTGGTATGCTTCTGAGCCATCCCGTGTGTTGGAGGCCATTCGTTCCCTGGCCGACCGAGACCCTTTGATTTGGTTCAACGGACTTTTTTCTATTCACTATTTTCTTAGACCCCTTCGTGTAGCGGCGCATGGCAAGTTCCGGTTCATCGTTAGCCCGAGAGGCATGTTACAGGCGGGAGCATTGAAGGGTGGCAGATTCAAGAAGTTGATTTACTTGTCATTCCTTAGACAATTGGGATGGCTAAGCCATGCTGGTTGGCATGCAACTGATGAGCAGGAAAAGCTGGATATTCAAAAAATGTTCGGCACCATTTCCTGTACCGTCGTTCCGAACGTACCTGTTATTCCTGCACAGGAGAGTACGAGAATAATCAAAGCGTCTGGTACCCTTCGGCTGGTTTATTATTCCCTTGTCTCAGCAAAAAAAAACCTGCTGTTCTTATTGAACCTGTTGCTGGATCCCAAACTCAAAGGAGTGCATTTGCAAATCGTAGGACCGATAAAGGATTCAAAATATTGGGAAGCATGCCAAGCAGTAATCGCGCGATTGCCGGATGGCACCGTTGAGGTGGTCGGTTCTGTTCCTCCCGAGAAGGGCATGGAAACCATATGCAGAAACGAAGTTTTTGTGCTTCCAACCCTTGGTGAGAATTTTGGCCATGCTATTGTAGAGGCATTGGCGGCCGGTAGACCTGTTTTAATTTCGGACAAGACACCTTGGTCGGATGTGATGAAAAAAGGTGCGGGATGCAGCCTTCCACTGGAGGATGATATTTGGAAAGTTAAAATCAGGGAGCTGTTGGATTGGACGGATGAGCAATTTCATCAAGGTTGTAGTGCCGCCCGTGATTATTACGCGGAGAAGTTTAATTTTGAGCAATTAAAGAACCAATATACCGCTCTGTTGACCGCCGCCCCGCATGATCATCCTCGGACTTAACGCCTATCACGCCGACTCTTCGGCAGCAATTCTGGTCGACGGCAAATTGATAGCGGCTACTGAAGAAGAACGTTTTCGACGGGTAAAACACTGGGCCGGCTTCCCCTCCCAGGCAATCGCTTTTTGCCTTAAAGAAGCTGGCGTAACACTGGATCAGGTGGATCACATCACCATGGGCAGGGACCCAAAAGCCAAATGGCACCGCAAGGTCATGTTCCTTCTTCAAGATCCTTTTGGCAGCGTGGGGACCGTGCGTGAACGACTCGCCAACCGCAAGAAGGTGATGTCACTGGAGATGGAGTTCAAGCAACACTTTGGCGCTGACCCGGCGGTGATTAGATCCAAAATTCAGAATATCGAACATCACCGAAGCCATATGGCTTCGGCGTTTTTTGCCAGCCCTTTTGAAGAGGCTGCTGTGCTTTCCATTGATGGAGCTGGTGATTTTACCACAACCATGATTGGGGTGGGTAAGGGCAATAAGCTGGATGTGTTGGACTCAGTGGATTTTCCTGTGTCCTGTGGCACGTTTTATACTGCGTTCACTCAGTTCCTTGGATTTCCGCATTATGGGGACGAATACAAGGTGATGGGCCTGGCACCATACGGTACACCCCGGTTTGCCGACAAGGTGCGACAGGTCTTGCGTTATACCAACAATGGATTGTTTGATTGGGATACCCGTTACTTTCGATCAGCCCGGGAGGTGGTGGTGACGTACAATGAGCAACATATTCCGGTGGTTGGCAATTTGTTCAGTGACTACTTTGTCGAACAATTCGGCCCGCCTCGTCAAAAGGAAGATGAACTCACCCAGGCCCACAAAGACCTGGCGGCTTCCGTGCAACGCGTAACTGAGGAACTGCTTATCCATGTTTTGACTCACCTGCAAAAACGCACCGGATTAAGGAAGGTCTGCGTCGCTGGTGGAGTGGCCCAGAATTCAGTCGCCAATGGAAAATTCATTGGCAATACTGGATTTGAGGAATTGTACATCCCATCTGCCGGACATGATGCCGGACTCTCCATGGGGTCGGCGATGTATCAACATCATCATGTACAGGGCAACCCCCGGGTGGCCCCGGTTTATTCTGCCTACACCGGTTCGAAGTTTTCCAATGAAGAGATTGAAGCTTTTCTTAAAGAACGGGGATTGACTTATACCAGGTTGCCGGATGAAATCCTGTATCAGAAAGTGGTAGAGAAGTTGATCGAACCCGGTGTGGTGGGTTGGTTTTCCGGCAGGGCCGAGTTTGGACCCCGCGCGCTGGGTGCCCGTTCCATTCTTGCCGACCCGCGTAACCCCAGGGCAAAAGACCTGCTCAACCTGAAGATCAAACGACGGGAGAGTTTCCGCCCTTTTGCGCCCTCCATCCTGGAAGAATATACCAGTGCCTACTTTGAGAAAACGGAGCCTGTTCCTTTTATGGAGAAGGTATTCCCCATCCGTGCTGAAAAGCGCGAAGAGATACCCGCCGTGACACATGTGGATGGTACCGGCAGGCTGCAAACCGTAATGAAAACTGTTTCACCCAGGTACTACGCATTGATTGATGCATTCCGAATAAAGACAGGCGTTCCTATTCTTCTCAACACGTCATTTAACGAGAATGAGCCCATTGTCAATAGTCCGGCTGAGGCCCTGGATTGTTTCCTGCGCACCCAGATGGATATGCTCGTGCTGGAAAACTGTCTGATCGAACGATAAATTCAGGATATGCTTATCGTCAATCAACATGCGGTGCCAATTGCAGTTGATGTCGTTAACGCGTTTGCAGCCGCTGGTAAGAAAGTAACTTTATTTACCGGCTACGTGGAGACGGGTGGTAAGCACTTGCATCCTTCGGTGCGTTTGGTGACCAGCGTTACCTATCGGCGAGGCTCGACCTTCAGTCGGTTGTTTACCTGGTTGGCCTTTTCTGCACACTACTTCCTATACTTATTATTCACAAAACGTTCTGGTCCGGTGCTGGTGGTGACCAACCCGCCGCTGGCCCCGCTCATCACGTACTGGGTCTCCCGGATTCGCTCCTTTGAATTTTACATTCAGGTGTACGACCTCTACCCGGAAGCACTTACACAGGCAGGATTTATTAAACCAGGAAGTGGACTGTACAAGTGGTGGCAGTCTTCTAACAAGCGAATTTTCCCGGCAGCCCGGTTGATTTTTACCCTGAGTGCATCCATGCGCAAGGCACTTCAACCTTATGTTCCTGTTTCCGGTATCAGGGTGATCCATAATTGGGTGGACACATCATATATCCGGCCGGTTCCCCGTCACGAAAATCCTTTCCTTAACACCCGTCAATGGCATCAAAAGCACATCATCATGTATTCGGGCAACATGGGCCTTACCCACGACCTGGAATCATTGATTGAAGCGGCAAGAATCCTTCGAAATCGCTCTGATCTTTTGTTTCTGTTTATTGGTGAGGGGGGTAAGAAGCAAAAGCTGGAAGACCTGGTTCACCAATACGCTCTCGAACATGTTCACTTCTTAGGCTATCAAACGCCTGATCAATTCCCTTTTGCATTGGCTGCATCAGATATCGGTGTCGTTACGCTGGGAAGCGGAGGTGAGGGAATTTCAGTTCCCAGTAAAACCTACTCCACCATGGCTGCCGGTTCCTGCCTGTTGGTCATTGCCCCACAAGAATCAGAGTTAACTCGGCTCGTTGAGGACCACGAAGCAGGTATAGCAGTAGAGCCTGGACAACCAGAGCGACTTGCGGCGGCGATCGAAACGTTATTTGCCGACACCGAACGACTGGCTAAATACCAATCTGCTGCGCGAGTTGCCGCTCTTCTTTTTTCTCCGGATAATGCATTTCTTTATGTGCGGGAAATTTTTCCCGCGTAATTAGCCATCCACGTCGTGTACTCCCGGATCGTGAAACCTTTATTTGATGTATTGGTGGCGGTGCTTGCCCTGGTGATCCTGTTTCCGGTTATGGTGGTGATCACCTTTCTGCTGATGTTGGCGAATAGCGGTAGTGCTTTTTTTACGCAAGAGCGTGTGGGAAAGGGAAAACGTATCTTTAGGGTAGTGAAATTCAAAACCATGAACGAACGACGCGATGCCGAGGGGCGCCTGTTGCCCGATGAGGAT
>JBGAMI010000039.1:0-32505 GCA_044223085.1 Cyclobacteriaceae bacterium | reverse complement strand
GTCGTCGCCTGACTTCAACACAAGGCCTCGTCCTGATGAAAATCGGGAACGAGGCCTTTTTGTTTTATGACATTCAACCATTCCATGCGCCCGCGATCAGGAAAGTTCATCATAGGTACCGGGGTAATCCCGATCACCATCGGGACGGGAGAGTAAGTCGTCGCCTGACTTCAACACAAGGCCTCGTCCTGATGAAAATCGGGAACGAGGCCTTTTTGTTTTATGACATTCAACCATTCCATGCGCCCGCGACCAGGAAAGTTCATCATAGGTACCGGGGTAATCCCGATCACCATCGGGACGGGAGAGTAAGCCGTCGCCTGACTTCAACACAAGGCCTCGTCCTGATGAAAATCGGGAACGAGGCCTTTTTGTTTTATGACGATCCCGATTCCAAATCATAACAATGAAGTCACCCTTCTTTTTGGTTTCTTTGATGTAGCAATTCATGCCTTTGGTACGTCACCTGCATATCATAATCCTTTCGCTGGCAGCCACAGCATCTGGCAGTGCCCAGGATCGAAAACCATACTACACCCGGGAGGTAAGTGTTGGCCTCGATAATGACATTATTTTCTTTGAAGACTATTACTACACAGCGGGGATGGACATTACCTACCGCCAGATCCTAAACCCCGGATCCTTCTTGTTCAAACATGGGAAACCCCATTCCAAAAGTCAAACGGATTCCATTAAAGTCATCTTCTCCGTAAGAGCAGGAGCAAAGATTTACACACCGTTTGATATCCTCAAGACAGATCCAAAGGACATGGACCGTGCCTATGCCGGCTGGTCTTACATCGACATGGAACTGACCAATTTCCCCAAAGCATCGGCCAGCAATACCTACCAGATTGAAGTGGGCCTCACCGGTCCGTCTTCCGGCATGGAAAAGGTCCAGAAATGGATGCACCACATTACCGGTTTCGACCAACCCGCTGGTTGGAAATACCAACTTCCGGATGAATTGGCCGTGAATGTCGGGTATCAACGTATGCAGGGAATTTCAATCTTTAAGGAACTGGACATCGTCAATACTGCCCGGGTGGATGCCGGAACAGTGACCAACCAGATATCCGATGAACTGATCATTCGCATGGGCGACTTCAAACCGCTGAATAATTCTGTATTTGCCAATAGCAGACTCTCCTGGGACAACCGTGCTCAGGGTCTTCGAAGGCCCATCGAATTTTTTCTGCTGTGTGGACTTGGCATACACTATGTCATGAACGACATGTTTATTCAGGGAAGTTTGGTAACGGGTACACCGAGTCCGATTCCAGCTACCATCAAACCTTGGGTGACCCAGGCGCGCTATGGATTAATGATATCCACGCAAAGCATTTCATTTGGACTTAACTTCTACCATCGCGCCGCTGATTTAAGAAATGGTGCCACCCACGATTGGGTCAGCGGATTTTTAGCCGTGCGATTCTAAACTACTTGCGCATTTTTTCCAGTGCGTCCCATTGGTCGGGCGTAATCTCTTCCAGGTAACTGAATTCACCACCATTCCTGAGCCACTCCCCACCATCAATGGTGATGGCCTCTCCGGTGATGTATCCTGAATAATCGGACAACAGATAGGCAGCCAGGTTGGCCAACTCCTGATGATCCCCAACGCGCTTGAGAGGTATCCGCGCAGCTGGATCAAATTTTGTCACCAGGTCACCTGGCATGAGCCTGCTCCACGCCCCTTCGGTTGGGAACGGACCCGGAGCAATTGCGTTGCACCGGATATTGTACTTTGCCCACTCTACGGCAAGGGAACGCGTCAGTGCCAAAACACCCGCTTTGCCGCAGGCGGATGGCACTACGTAGCCTGAGCCTGTCCATGCGTAAGTCGTGATAATATTGAGAAAAGTTCCGGCCTGCTTGCGAGCAATCCATTGCTTGCCTACCGCGAGGGTCATGTAATAGGTGCCTCGCAAAACGATGTCAACCACAATATCGAAGGCCCGGTGCGACAGCCGCTCAGTGGGGCTGATGAAATTGCCTGCTGCGTTATTAAGAACACCATGTAATGCGCCAAACTCCTGATCAATCGCGGCAAGAAGTTTTTCAATCTCGTCGTACTTACGGATGTCGCACGGTACGGCCAAAACACGACCGCCGGTCTGGGTCGTGAGTTCAGCAGCGGTCTTGTCAATTACATCTTTCTTTCGGCTGGTGATCACCAGGTTTGCGCCCAATTCCAACAGGTACTTACCCATGCTGCGCCCAAGTCCGGTACCGCCGCCAGTAATCAGGATTGTCTTTCCTCTAAATGAATCGGGTTTAAGCATACCTTCCATAGTAGTGAATTTATTTAAGGATTCGGCTTTTTCGTTACCTGACAAAGCTAAACACTTTTCAATTTGAACCGTCTTTGCATGATCAATTTCAAAACTCTACTTTCGTAGCGTATTTTAACCCCGTTCGTATGAACCAATTTTTTAAACTATTGCTGATGGGGACTGTGCTTGTCAGCCTCCAGGGATGTATTGTAGCCAAGAAGAAATTTGATGATATGCTCGCCCAAAAGGTGAAAGCTGAGGGTGACTTGGCGGAAAAGTCATCACAACTCGAAAAGGCGAATGCTCAGATAACCGATCTGGACACCAAACTAACGAAGTTGAAAGAAGATACGACCCAGTTGGGAGAGCGTAAACGGGCCACTGCCCAGCAGCTGACGGACCTGAATAAGGAGTATGATCAGTTGAATAATTATTATAAAAACCTGCTGAACAACAGCGGTAAACTCAATCGCGATTTTGCCCAGCAAAAGGAACAATTGTTTGCGATTCAGGAAAACCTTGAACGCACACGTAAAATGAATGATTCATTAGGGGCCAGCCTGGTGGAGCGGGAACGCAAAGTCAAGGAGCTGGAGGAAGTGATGGCCAGCAAGGACAAAGCTGTGCAGGACTTGAAAAATCGGGTGAGCGCAGCTCTGTTAAATTTTAAGGAAAATGACCTGACGGTGAATGTAAAAAATGGAAAGGTGTATGTTTCGCTGGCTGAACAATTGCTGTTCGGATCAGGTAGTATTGATGTAGATGCCAAAGGGGTTTCTGCATTGCAGCAATTAGCCAAGGCCGTCAAGGATCAAAAAGACATTCAAATCATGGTCGAAGGGCATACGGACAATGTTCCGATTGGAAAAAAATCTACGTACATGCAGGATAACTGGGACCTTAGTGTCATGAGGGCCACAGCCATCACCAAAATTCTTACCAAGGCAGGTGTGTCATCCAATCAGATTACGGCTGCAGGTAAAGGAGAGTATGCCCCCCTGATGGCCAATACATCGGACCAAAATAAGCGGATGAATCGCAGAACGGAAATTATCATCACGCCAAACCTGGATGAGTTGTTCAAGATTTTGGGAACCAACTAACTTGTACCCTTATGTTCAGGCTGCTATCTATTCTGGTATTCGTTGTTGATGTCATCATTGTTATGGAGATCCTCCGCAGCAACAAGGACAATGAGAAGAAACTTCTCTGGATCATACTGGTCGTATTTCTTCCGGTTCTTGGACCAGTGCTCTATTTTGTGATAGGCCGAAAATAAAAAGGGCTGTCCTGGTGATCGGGACAGCCTTTTTAGCCTTGGAACTGATCAGAATGGTTCTGGAAGGGTCACCGGATTGATCTGTTTTTGTTTCACCAATTCATTCAGTTTGGGTAACTGATTCTTGAAGATTGCATTGAGTTGTTGCAGTTGGTCGTCAATTTTGCCAGTAATTTCCTGCTGAACGGCCTTTACTTGCTGGGTGGGTCGGTAATCGCCGCCGTCAGCTTCACCGGCTAATGCGGCCAGCTTATTGTTCAACCTTACCGGGTAGTTCAACGGATCCTGCCCACTTCGATTCTTGGTTTGATACAAGGCTTCTTCAATCTTCTTCATATCGTCGAGAATGCTCTTGGCAAGATCAGTGACATCTTTCATGTCTTCCTTGCCCTTCATGGGATCAATCACCCGATTGATCTGTTCACGCGAAGTGCGGATTCGTTTGACCGCCAGGTTTGTTTCACTAAGTTTATCGCGGACCTCAATCAGGAACTGAAACTGCTGTTGAATGTCAGCCAAAGTTCCGCTGGTTCTTGGGTCCTTCAGAATTTCAAATTCGGTTTCCTGTGATTTTCCATTCACGGTGAGTTTGGCTTTGTAGGTGCCCGGGACAGCCTTGGGACCCACCACCGATCCGGCCCACATAATCAACCCATCAAAACTCTCGGCATCGGGATAGCGCATGTTCCATACAAACCGGTTGGCGCCCGGCTTCACACGCAACATTTCTTCTTTGGCTTTCTTATCAGGTTTGGTGGCGTACTTCTTAATGAGCTTTCCATTATGTTCCATAATTTCCAAAGAAACCTGTGCTTTGGTGGTATCCTTGAGATAATAATGAATCATAACCCCGCCGGGATGATTCTTTCCTTCGTTCTTGGGTACCCGGAAGGAGAAGCCTCCGGCCATTCGGTAACTTGGCATAGGCTTGAACAGGGTAACATCACTGCTGGCCACCGCATCGTTAAGCTGATGTAAGGGGGTGAGGTCGTCGATCAACCAGAAGCTGCGGCCCTGGGTCGCTGCAATCAGGTTATCATTCTTAATGGTCAGGTCGGTGATTGGTACAATCGGCAAATTAAGCTGGAATGGTTTCCAGCTGGTACCATCATCAAAGGAGATATACATTCCGGTTTCAGTTCCCGCATAGAGCAATCCGGCGCGTTTGGGGTCAGCCCTGAGAACACGGGTGAAGTGCCCGGGGTCGATGCCATCCGTAATTTTGGTCCAGGTCTTACCATAATCCTTGGTCTTGAACAGGTACGGGTGATAGTCACCGGACTTGTAGCTGGTAGCCGCAATATAAAATCCACCTTTCACAAAAGGATCAAAGTCAACGCTATTGAGCATGGTCCATTCGGGCAAACCGGGGATGGTAAGTTTTTCCCATTTCTTTCCGCCATCGCGGGTGAGGTGCACTAAACCATCGTCAGATCCGGTGACGATGAAGTCTTTTTCATACGGGGATTCACCAGCGGTGAAGATGGTGCAATAGTATTCAACCCCTGTGTTGTCCTTGGTAATCGGACCGCCCGAGGGTCCCAGCTTGGCAGGATCGTTTCGGGTAAGGTCAGGACTGATGATTTCCCATTTTTCGCCGCCATTGTAGGTTACGTGAAGGACGTTTGAACCGGCATACATTTTTGTTGGATCATGGGGTGAGAAGAAAATGGGGAAGTTCCACTGGAAGCGGTATTTGGCGCCCTCGGCACCATGCCCCATGGGATTATCAGGCCATGCATTAATATTCCGGCTTTCACCTGTAGCGTGGTTCTTCCGCTCGAGCAAACCGTCGTAGCTGCCACCATAAACGATGTCGTTGTTGGTAGGATCTACGGCCAGCCAGCCGCTTTCACCACCGGCGGACACATCCCAGTCGCGTTCGCCAATAGATCCTCCATCAGTACGGTGCAGGATCCGTTGTGTTGAGTTGTCCTGCTGGGCACCATAAATACGATATGGGAAATTATTGTCGGTCGTGACTCGGTAATGTTGTGCCGTGGGTTGGTTGTTGTAGGTACTCCAGTTTTCGCCGGCGTCAAATGATACCTGACCACCACCATCATCAGCAATAATCATTCGCTGGTTGTCTTCTGGAGCAATCCACAGGTCGTGGTGATCGCCATGCTGTGCATTGTATGCCGTAAATGTTTTTCCGCCGTCCTTGGACCGGTGGTACGACACGTTCATCACATATACCATGTCGACATCTTTGGTGTCGGCGTAGATGCGCGAATAATACCATGCTCGCTGACGCAGATTCCGGTCTTCATTCATTCGCCTCCAGGTCTTACCGCCATCGTCGGAACGGTATACGCCGCCATTGTCGTTTTCGATAATGGCATAGATACGATTAGAGTTCACAGGCGAGATGGTTACACCCACGATTCCCCATGTGCCGCGTGGTAGCCCTTCGTTCCTGGTAATTTCAGTCCAGGTATCACCTCCATCTTTGGTCAGCCACATGCCTGATCCTTCACCGCCACTCTCGAGGCTATAGGGTGTTCGTTTTACGCGCCAGGTGGAAGCGATTAATATGCGGGGATTGTTGGGATCCATGGCCAGGTCTACAACACCGGCACTGTTGTTTACAAATAACACACGCTTCCAATTCTTACCGCCATCTTCTGATCGGTACACACCACGCTCTTCCGTAGGCTTGAACAGGTCTCCCAGTACCCCGGCATATACGATATCCGGATTTTTCGGATGGATTCGTACCCGGGGGATATGTCTTGATTCCTTTAACCCTATGGAAGCCCAGGTTTTGCCGGCATCTGTGGATTTGAACATACCGTATCCATAGGACACGTTACCACGAACGCACTCTTCGCCGCCTCCCACATAGATCACGTTATTGTCCCATTCACTTACGGCAACGGAGCCAATAGAGCCGCCGAAGAATCCGTCTGAAATGTTTTCCCAGGAATTTCCTGCATCCGTCGTGCGCCACACACCACCACCAGTAGCACCCATATAGAACAGATTGGGCTTTCCTGGTACGCCAGTTACGGCTGCGGAGCGACCTCCACGGAAGGGACCTATATTGCGCCACTCGAGGGCGTTGTAGAGTTTTTCATCGTAGGTGACCGATGTTTTGGTTGATGCAGGCTTCTTCTGACCAACTGCGGCGGCCGCGAACAGCAAGACCACCAGGGCAACGAGGTATTTTGGATTCATGGATAGGTTATTTGAATTACGAGTTTAGTAAAATTGAATCAGAACTCTCCACGTTTTTGACTAATGGTCGAAATCCGTACCAGAGGGACAGGGGTGATTGATCAATTATTGTTATTTTGCCTGCTATGAACGATCAAAATTCGAAAGGGCTATTCAGTGTACCGGTCATCGTCGCTGCCCTTGGATACTTTGTTGATATCTACGACCTCCTGTTGTTCAGCATCGTGCGACGGCCCAGCCTGAGTTCGATGGGAGTACCCGACGATCAACTGTTCACCCAGGGAGAATTTCTCCTCCAGGTTCAAATGACTGGCTTGTTGGTTGGAGGTCTCATCTGGGGCATTATGGGCGACAAGCGCGGACGGTTGTCCGTTTTGTTTGGTTCTATCTTGTTGTATTCACTCGCCAATATCGCCAATGGATTTGCAGAGACGGTGAATCAATATGCGGTTCTTCGGTTTATAGCAGGCATTGGTCTTGCCGGCGAACTGGGTGCTGGAATTACCCTCGTAGCAGAAGTGCTACCTACAAACCTGCGGGGTTATGGTACTACGCTCGTGGCCAGCGTGGGCTTGATGGGAGCGGTGCTTGCCAACTTTGTTGCCAAGACGTTTGATTGGCATGTGGCTTACTTTATCGGTGGGGGACTTGGCCTTTTGCTCCTCATTGCCCGAATCAGTGTATTTGAATCCGGCATATTTCTGGAAGTCAAAGACAAGGCAGTCGATCGAGGTAATTTTCTTCAACTCTTCACCAACCGGGAACGATTCAGAAAATTCATGGGCTGTATTTTTATCGGACTTCCGATCTGGTTTGTGATTGGTATCCTGATCACCTTCTCACCGGAATTTGCGAAAGCGCTGCACATTGATGGACTGGTGGCTGCCGGGGACGCAGTGATGTACAGCTACATTGGTCTGGCTGTTGGAGATTTATCCAGTGGATTCATCAGTCAATATGTACGCTCGCGAAAGAAAGTTGTGCTGGCCTATATTTTCCTGACCCTTGCTGTCATCTTGCTTTATTTGTTTACGCCGGGACGCTCGGCCAACTACTTTTATGTTACCTGCTTTTTGTTGGGTGTTGGTGTTGGCTATTGGGCCTTGTTTGTCACGATCGCTGCCGAGCAATTTGGCACCAATCTTCGTTCAACGGTGGCCACCACAGTGCCCAATTTTATCCGGGGTACCGTAGTACCCTTGTCCATTGCATTCCGGTTTCTCCGCGAAGAACTAGGAGGCACTGATATGGCGGTAGTCTATGGGGCTTTGATTGTGGGCCTGTTTACAATTGGCGTTGCTTTGGTGGCTTTAACGGCTATTCAGGAGACATTTGGGCGTGACATGAATTTTCTGGAGGAGAAATAGCCTCGAATTCTCAATTTCACGAACTTACCTTACATCGGCCCTTTCGTCGCATGCCGATAAGGTACTTTTGGGGATGATCTCTTCGGTTAAATTCCGATGTGTGCTTGTTATTACCCTGGGACAGGTGCTGTTGCAGAACACGGCATTTTGCCAGAACCTGCGTGTGATTGATAGTTTACATGCTACCCTTCGGGTGGTACCATCCAATCGTCAGTTTGAACCTTTGAATTCCCTGGGATTTGAATTTAGGTATTCATTCCCTGATAG
The DNA here is from genome assembly GCA_044223085.1 of Cyclobacteriaceae bacterium. Taxonomy (GTDB): domain Bacteria; phylum Bacteroidota; class Bacteroidia; order Cytophagales; family Cyclobacteriaceae; genus ELB16-189. Next base: position 24,136 of record JBGAMI010000039.1, on the reverse strand, counting down.
TACGATCTACTATTGTACGAAGGCCTACGAATTGGGAAAGCAATTAAAACTGCAAAAGATGTTGTCGCGCCCCTTGAGTTTTATTGGTCTGGCGTATGGCAATCAGGGTAACTACACGACAGCACTTGACTTTCACAACCGATCGCTGGCCATTGCCATTGAACAGCAGGATACCCTCCAACTGGCCCACAGTTATAATAATATTGGAAGATTGTTTTTTGACGAAGGTGATTTGGGTCGTGCCTACAGTAATTTCTTAAGGGCGCTTGATCTCTTTACCGTTTCTGGCGATATACAGGGAATCGCTTATGTCCATCGCAGCCTGGCAGATGTGTTCAAATCAAAAAAGGACTTTCAGACAGCCATTCGTCATGCATCACAAGCCCTTGGCTACCGGAAGGCCAGTGGCGATCCAAGGGCCATTACTTCTGCATTTATGGAGTTGGGGCTTGTCTATCAGGAGATGGACAGCACACCACAGGCGCTGCGTCACTTCAGGTCCGCTGATTCGGTGGCTACCCTGGCCAATGATCGTATCACAAAAGCCGAACTGATGGTGGGTATGGCGGAGATTCTGTTGGACGTGCAGCAAATTGATGAGGCGATCAGGCTGGCCCGACAAGTTTCCCGGATGGTGTCGGAGCGCACTAACCAAAAAGTGTATTGGAGATCGATGTTGGCGGAAGCCAGGTGTTTGGTAGACCAAAAGCCGCAGGATGCCTTACGACTGCTGAATAAGACCTATACTTCTGCCGAGCGATCGGGTAATCAGGTTTTTCAACGGGATGCCGCACTGCTATTGGGTAAAATATATCAACGGCAGGGTAATGAGGCATTATCCAACAAGTTTGGAGCGGTATACCACATCCTGGATGGCCGGATCCAAAATGCTGACCTGAACAGGGAAATTGAACGATTGCAATTTCAGTTACGTATTGAGCAAGCCGAACGGGAGAATGAGTCCCTGCGCGCGCGAAGGGTGCAGGATGAATCACTCATTGCCCGGCAGCAGTTTCAAAATGTTTTGTTGGGATTGGCGGCCCTTGCAACAGCGGGATTGGCGTTGCTGATCTGGCGAGTAAGCCGGCGGAGGAGAATGATTAACCTCAAGTTGGAAGAGCAAAATCAGCGCATCCTCGAACAGCGTGAAGAAATTACCAAGCAGAATGAAGTGTTGGAACGAAATAACCGCAAACTTGATGAACTGAATAGCCAGAAAGACAATTTGATGAATATTGTTGCACACGATCTCAAGGCCCCAATCAATCGCATTGCTGGGTTGGTGGCTATACTGGAGCGTGAAGGGGAACTTAATAAAAATCAAAAGGAGTATGTACGACTGATCCAGGAAAGCACCCAAGGGGGCTTGAGCCTGATTACAGACTTGCTGGACGTCCATGCGTGGGGTCATCAGGAAGATGCCCTGGAAGTGATCGTATTTTCTCCGGCTGACTTACTTCAGGAAATGGCCTCATCTTTCCGGCCGATAGCAGGTACCAAGATGATTCGCATTGACGTTGAGGCAGTGGATTCGCATCGCGTCTTGTGTGATGCTGGTATCGTTAGCAGGATAATAGAGAACCTGTTATCGAATGCCATCAAATTCTCACCCCTACATGCCGTTGTAACGGTAAAGGCAACTATTTCAGCGCCGTTTCTTCAGCTTATGGTCAGGGACCAGGGTCCGGGCTTTTCTGAAGCGGACATCAGTCAACTGTATCAGAAATTCCGGAAGCTAAGTGCTCGTCCGACTGCCGGCGAGTCCTCCAACGGTCTTGGTTTGGCCATCGTAAAGATCCTGACTGAACGCCTGGGCGGCGTAATTTCCCTCAAAACTGAGCTCGGTCGGGGTAGTGAGTTCACGGTCAATATCCCTGTAGAGATAATTCAAAGCAAATAGATCAGACGACAGCCAGGGCTTGTTGGAGGTCTTCAAGCAGGTCCTCGATGTCCTCCGTTCCTACACTCAGGCGAATCAATGTGTCGGTCAGTCCATTCTTTATTCTTTCCTCGCGAGGGATGCTCGCATGGGTCATGGAGGCAGGGTGGTTGATCAACGATTCAACGCCACCTAATGATTCTGCCAGGGAGAAGAGGTGCACAGACTCCATAAGTTTGATGGCTTTTTCCAGGCGGTCGTCTTTGAGGGTAAACGAGATCATCCCACCGAAATCCCGCATTTGTTTCTTCGCCACTGCATGGTTCGGGTGATCCGGAAATCCCGGCCAGTACACATGGCCTACTTTCGGATGTGCGCGGAGGTACTCGGCCACTTTACGGCCGTTGAAGCAATGCCGTTCCATCCGCAGGTGCAGGGTTTTGATACCGCGAAGGACCAGGAAGGAATCCTGAGGCCCGGGAACAGCGCCGCAAGAGTTGGCAATGAATGCCAGGTCCTGATATAATTTTTCTTCGTTTACCACCAGGGCACCCATGATTACGTCGCTGTGGCCACCAAGGTATTTGGTAACCGAGTGCATGACTATGTCGGCACCCATGTCAAGTGGATTTTGAAGGTACGGTGAAGCAAAGGTGTTGTCCACCGCGATGCGTATGCCATTGGCTTTGGCGATGGCCACACAAGCCATGATGTCGATCACGCGCATCAACGGGTTAGAAGGTGTTTCTACCCAAATAAGTTTCGTGTTTTTGTTTACATAGGCTTTGGCTGCATTGGCATCGGACAGATCAATAAAATGAAACTTGATGCCCATACGCTCATATACTTTCGTGAACAGGCGGTAAGAGCCGCCATACAAGTCATTGCTAGTGATGACTTCATCGCCTGGGTTGAGTAGTCGGAGCACTGCGTCAGTGGCACCCATGCCCGATGAAAAGCAAATACCAAATTTCCCATTTTCCAATGCAGCAATACTCTTCTGGAGTTGGTTGCGCGTTGGGTTGGCGCCGCGTGCATAAGCGTATCCTTTGTGTTTGGAGGGTGACTCCTGCACATACGTTGAGGTCTGAAAAATCGGCGTCATGATGGCGCCCGTGGTTGGATCGGGTTCTACCCCGGCGTGGATGGCTTTGGTTCCGAATTTCATGGTAACGAGTTGTTAAGAAGATGTTAATCAGCCAACGAATACTGGGTCTTTGCGTTGGAAGTATAAAAGTTAAGGAATGACAAAACCTGAGAAAATCGACCGCAAGTTGCTGATCTGGTTATTGATAACGTTCATGATCGCCATCCTGCCCTGGTTTATTCTCGATTAGATCGGGCGGCTCACATCAAATTTTTCCAGGTAATCGGCCACGCGCCGTACGAAGCTTCCACCCAACGCACCATCGACCACCCGGTGATCATAAGAGTGGGAGAGGAACATTTTGTGTCGAATGGCAATGGCGTCACCAGCAGGAGTCTCGATGACCGCTGGCTTCTTTTGAATGGCACCAATTGCCAGGATACCTACCTGGGGTTGCATGATAATGGGAGTACCCATTACGTTGCCAAAGGTTCCGACATTGGAAACCGTATAGGTTCCGCCCGACAAATCATCCGGCTTCAGTTTATTCTCCCGGGCCCGTACTACCAGGTCATTCACGACCTTGGCCAGTCCGCTGAGGTTATACTGGTCAGCATTTTTGATAACTGGTACTATAAGATTACCACTGGGTAGCGCCACTGCCATGCCGATGTTGATGTCCTTTTTCCGGATGATCCGGTCGCCGTCAACCTGAACGTTGATCATGGGATAATCCCGTATCGCCAGTACAACGGCTTCAATGAATATGGGGGTGTAGGTCAGTGACTGGCCTTCACGCTTTTCATATTCATGTTTGTATTTATTTCGCCAACCCACGATGGAAGTAACATCGGCTTCCACGAAAGACGTAACGTGTGGTGAGATGCGTTTGGAGTCGACCATGCGTTCGGCAATCATTTTGCGCATGCGATCCATCTGAATGATTTCGTCGCCGGCGCTGATGGACGCAGGCACCATGGGCGCAGACTGTGCCAGTACAGGTCTTGTGGTACTTCCACCTTGTACGCGTTGCTGCACATAGTTTAGAATATCCTTTTTAGTCACCCTGCCCGCCTGACCACTCCCGGTAATGGTCTCCAATTCTGCTACGCCAATGCTTTCTGCTTTAGCGATATTCCGCACGAGCGGAGAATAGAATCTGCTGGATGACTTATAGTCTACGCTGCCATTGCTTCCAGTGGGTTCAACAGGCATGGCTACCGCAACGGGTTGTGGCTTAGCTGCCGTTTTTGTCTTGACTGGATCTGATGCCGGAACAGACTCACCGATTTCTGAAGTAAGGACTGCAATAGGGGAACCGACTTTGACGACTTCACCTTCTTTGGCGAGGATTTCGGCAAGCACGCCGGCGTGTGTAGACGGAACCTCCGTATCTACCTTATCGGTGGCTACCTCCAGCACGGACTCATCTTGCTCGATTTTGTCCCCCGGCTTTTTCAGCCACTTCAAAATCGTTGCTTCCATGATGCTTTCGCCCATCTTAGGCATAATGAGTTCTACCCGCGCCATGCTTCAATCGTTTGTTAAGGTATGCAAGTTAGCATTTTTGGAGGTTTTCGCCGGAAATCGGTTTGCGGAGAAATCCCTCAAAATCTTATGAGTCGGCATCCTCCCTACGGCCAATAAACTATCGGTTTTTGAGGGTAGTTCATGCAAAAATATCGTGCCTGAGCGCTGACACCCAATGGTGTTTTTGGCCTGGTTACAGGTTGATGAATATCATACTTTATTCAGATAATCATAGGTAGGTTGATGTAGCTCTAAAACCAAACTTTTATGGAAACAATCACCCTGGATCGACCGGCCACCGGAACTCCGGCAGCTAAACCGGTGAAGTATGTTTTCTCCTTTCGTGAAGGAGATGGCAAGAACAAGCAATTATTGGGCGGGAAAGGCGCCAACCTGTGTGAAATGACTCAGATTGGACTCAATGTTCCTCCTGGATTTGTGATATCTACTGAAGCGTGCCTGTCGTATCTCGCCACGCCTGAGAAAAAATTACCCGCGAACCTCATGGTGGAAGTACGGGACCAGATCAACCAGATAGAAAAAGCGAGCAAGAAAACATTTGGCGACCCGGTTAATCCTTTGCTGGTATCGGTGCGATCCGGCTCAGCCATGTCTATGCCGGGTATGATGGATACCATCCTCAACCTTGGTTTGAATTCCAAAACTTTGCCAGGACTCATCAAACAAACCGGCAATGAGCGTTTTGGGTATGATGCCTATCGCAGATTCATACAGTTATTCGGAAAAGTAGCGCTCGGTGTACCTGATGAAAAGTTTGATAAGCATTTTGAAGAAGTGAAGAAGCGCGCCGGCGTAAAGGTGGATGTTGGGTTGAACACAGCCGACCTCAAAGAAATCAGTCAACGGTTCCTTCAGGTGGTGCAGGACCATACCGGTAAGCCATTCCCGGAAGATGTATATGAACAGCTGGAGATTGCCATCAAAGCCGTATTCAATTCCTGGATGGGCAAACGGGCGATAGATTATCGCCGCGAATTCAAGATCACGCCTGCCATGGCCAATGGTACGGCCGTGAATGTAGTGACGATGGTGTTTGGAAATATGGGTAACGACTGCGCCACCGGTGTAGGTTTTACCAGAGATCCTGGCACTGGAGAAAATGTGATGTTTGGTGAATACCTCACCAATGCACAGGGTGAAGATGTGGTGGCCGGCATTCGCACACCAAAACCGGTTGCGCAACTCGCTACGGAGATGCCTGATTTGTACAAACAATTGGAAGGACTGCGCAACAAGTTGGAAGGACACTACAAAGAAGTACAGGATTTTGAATACACCATTGAGAAAGGCGTGCTCTATTGCTTGCAAACCCGTAATGGGAAGATGAACACCACAGCGATGGTGCGTACGTCCGTTGAAATGGTGAAAGAGAAATTAATCAACAAAGAGCAGGCATTGCTTCGCATCAAGCCGGATGCCCTGGAGCAGTTGTTGCACCCGCGTTTGGATGCGACACACAAAGCCACACCATTGGCTCAGGGATTGCCGGCCTCGCCAGGTGCTGCCTCTGGTCATGTGGTTTTTGATGCGGACCGGGCTGAATTACTGGGCCGTCAGGGTGAGAAGGTGATTCTGGTGCGTGAAGAGACCAAGCCAGAGGATATTCATGGATTCTTTGCTTCGCAGGGTATTCTCACCAGCCGGGGTGGCAAGACGTCGCATGCGGCTGTTGTAGCGCGGGGCATGGGTAAGCCATGTGTGGCAGGAGCAGAAGGTATCAAAGTTGATGTTAAGCTTCGTCAAGCCGAGATTGGCGACAAAGTGTTGCATGAAGGCGACTACATCACGATCGATGGCGGAAGTGGCCATGTATACATGGGCATCATTCCGACCGTTGAACCCACTTTCTCCGATGAGTTGAAGACACTGCTTTCCTGGGCGGATGAGGTAGCCAGGCTTCAGGTCATGGCAAATGCCGACACGCCCACTGCCGCAAAGAAAGCACTGAATTTTGGAGCCATGGGAATCGGATTGTGCCGTACCGAGCGGATGTTTAATGACGTCGATCGGTTACCCATTGTGGTTGAAATGATTTTGGCGGCAACCAAAGAAGAACGCGAATCGGCATTGAACCGGCTGAAAGACATCCAGCGTCAGGATTTCAAGGAAATATTCACCGTCATGAAAGGCAAGCCTGTAACAGTTCGCCTGTTGGATCCGCCGATTCATGAGTTCCTTCCTACAGAAGATGTCTTAAAGGATGACCTGGAAAACCTGAAGCAGTTGAAAGGCACGGTTGCAGGCGTTACAAACTTGTTCAGCAGCCTGCGGTTGCTTAACGCTGACTTAAAGATGGCAGACAAGTCGCCTGATCCGTTTACCATGGCTGGTGTTGAGTTGGTGGAAAAGGCCATTGAGAAAAAGGGACAGATGCTGAAGAAAGTTCGTGAACTACATGAAGTTAACCCTATGTTGGGTCACCGGGGTGTCCGGCTTGGATTGAGTTTCCCTGAGATTTATCAGATGCAGATTCGCGCAATCCTGGAAGCAGCCGCCGATTGTCAGGCTGCCAAAGTTGATGCGCATCCGGAAATCATGGTGCCGCAGGTCTGTACTGCAGAAGAGTTGGAGCAAGTAAAAGTATTTGTAAAAACGATTCAGGCTGCCATTGAAAAAGAACGCGGCTTTGAGTTGCGCTTCAAATTCGGATCTATGATAGAGGTGGTGCGTGCCTGCCTGCAGGGAAGTGAACTGGCTGAAGTGGCCGACTTTTTCTCGTTTGGTACGAACGACCTTACCCAGGCTACATTCTCCTTCTCCCGGGAGGATGCAGAGAATAAATTCCTGCCGTTCTACATTACCAACGGACTGTTAAAGAACAATCCGTTTGAGGTGTTGGACCGTAAAGCCATGGGTAAGCTGATGTGGCTGGCCGTGGAGGATGGTCGTCGCAAGAACCCGAACCTTAAAGTGGGTATTTGCGGTGAGCATGGTGGACATCCGGAGTCCATTGCTTTCTGCCATGAGATTGGATTGAACTATGTTTCGTGTTCCGGACCCCGTGTACCGGTTGCACGGATGGCTGCGGCGCATGCGAAATTACAGGAGCCGAAGTAGTTAAAAGGAAGTTTGGTTTTAAAGAGCAGGCTGGGAAAGCCTGCTCTTTTTCTTGGTATATAATTAGTCGTTGCGTTTCACGCTCACCTTCGAGCTTAACGCCTTGGTAACGCGGTACAGGAACTCCTGACCTTCATAATACGACTTAATCCCAATTCGCTCATCCTTGCCATGTGCCCGCACATCTGTAATGTCTCCGAATATGCCAGATACCCCATAGGTCGGAATTCCATCTTTACGGAGGTAGGCACCATCCGTTGCGCCGGTTGACATGGTCGGTACTACAGGCACCCCGGGCCACATTTCCTGGGTAATTTTTTCAATGGGTCCGAATACATCGGCATTGAGCGGAGACGGCGGACTCGGCTTTGCCGGCTTCATGGCGGTAACACTGATGGTGTTGTCGGCGAATACATCAACCAGCATTTGGCGGATTTTCTCCGGATCTTCTCCCGGGAGGATGCGGCAGTTAACCACGGCGGTTGCCGTTTGTGGCAATGCATTTTCTGCATGTCCGCCATTGATCATCGTAGCCACGCAAGTGGTGCGAAGCATTGCGTTATAGTTGGGGAACACTGACAGGCGCGCCACCACATCGGTAGCCGGAGGCGTTTGGAGAATGCCTTTCATGTCTTCGGCCAGCTGACCGCTTTCAATTTTAGCGGAACGTTCAAAGAATACGCGTGTGCCTTCATTGAGGTTAATGGGGAAATCATATTTGCCCAGGTTACTGAGCGCATTGGAGATCCGGTAGATGGCATTGTCTTTTCGGGGCTGAGAGCTGTGGCCTCCCCGGTTCTTGACCTCCAGCTTAAAACTTTGAAATACCTTTTCACTCAGCTGCACGTTGTTGCTTACTTTTTTGCCATCCATTTCAGCGCCGCCACCACCTTCATTGAGTGCGTATTCAGCATCAATCAGATCGCGGTGATTTTTCAATAGCCAGTCTACACCGTTGTAGTCACCGCCTTCTTCATCAGCGGTGAGGGCCAGAATGATATCGCGGTCGGGTACGAATTTCTCCACTTTCATCCTTATCATGTTGGCAACAAAAATGGCCGCCATGGCTTTGTCATCGCGGGAGCCACGGGCATAGTAATATCCGTCGATCTCCTCAAACTTAAACGGGTCGGTTGTCCAGTCACCACGCAAGGCTTCCACCACATCGAGGTGTGCCAGGAGGAGGAGTGGCCTGCGTTTGCCTGTTCCGCGAAGTCTGGCGACGAGATTGCCCTTGCGCGGATTGGGTCCACCCACGAATATGTCTTGTTCTGGAATTCCGGCTGCACGCAATCGCGCGGCCATGGCTTCGGCAGCCAGCGTACAGTTTCCGGTAGAGTTCGTGGTGTTGATTTCAATCAACTCTTTGAAGATATCCCGGCTGAGAGCCTGGTTGGGTTGCGCTACAATGCTGGCAGAGATGATCCATGCCGACAAGGTCAGCGCAAGTGTGAAAAGTTTCTTCATTGTCTGTTAGTTTAATTCTACCAGGGCGCGATCCAGGAAAGTGCCGTTGGATGATTTGAGTTTGAATGCACTACCGGCGTTGGGCTGGATCAGGGCTTCATAGAGTTCAGTCTTGCCATTGTTACTCACTTCGACAAACACAGAATACACCCCGGTAGCTTTGGTTTCTGAGTTTACGAGGAAGCTCTCGAATGGCGTTGCATTGGCAAAATTGCCGGCAGGTGATTTCGTTTTGGCACTCCAGGCCGGAAGGAGCTTAGGGTCGAGGTCATTGAATTCAATCTCACCTTCTGCGATGGCTTCCCGGATATCTTCTTCTTCAGGTGTCGCTACCTTGGCGGGAACAAAGATGTTTTCCACAAACTGATGGGTGGAATCTTCAACCCAGGCCGCTATAACGGGTAAGTCAACGGCCCTGTTTTTTTGAAGGATAATCGTTATTGGAGCGCCGCCTGAGTCTTCGTTGGTAGATATGATCTCGAATTGAATCCGCTGGGCGCGTTCTCCACGCTCTCCGCGAAAGAGGGCCTTGCCAGCTTCAGAGATCGGCTCAAAGGGAGGAAGCATGAATCCGGCACCCAGAAGAAACACCACACATCCAGCAAGTGCTACCGTAAATTCAGTCTTGATCTTACCCGTTCGGGCATCGCGTAAGTAACCGGTGATGGAACCCCAGTTGTTCATGATGTGGAAAATGGCAAAGCCGAGAAAAGTCAGTCCAAAGATCACGTGAATAGTTTCCACCGGCTTTGGTTTCTTTCCGATGTACAACAACAGTCCGGAAATACCGAGGCTAAGGAAGGCAAGGGCCACGGAAAGGCTTACAAAATTCTTCTTTTTCATAATCGTAACGCTTCAGCAGGTAATGTATTAGACACTTGATACAGGGATCGCAATTTGACGATTTGACATCGAATTTCCACGTGAATTATGTGGACAGATTTAATAAATCCCGGTGAATAAATAGTTATGACAAAGAAGTTCAGGTCGAAAATTGAGCTGATTAAATGCGCGTTTGCCTTACCTGAGTCAGCTAACCTTTTTCTCCTAAAACCGTACTTTTGCATTGAATGTCTGTTTCCTTTCAATCCATCTTCAAGAGCCGCGTTTTGCTTCACATTGCGGGATGGAGTATTCTGTTTGCAGCACCCTTGCTGTTGTCTCCTCCCCGGGAATTCAATGCCATCCTCAATGACTCAGCAAACCTGCAGTCCTTGCTGATGCGCAATGTCTTGCTGATGTTTTTATTTTATTTCAACCTCCTTTACCTAACGCCTGTTGTCCTGAAAAAGAATGGCGTTGCGGTCTTTATCCTTCTGCTGATGGCCGGGGTAGTGGCGGTAAGTCTTGTCAACTGGCAATTGCATCATTGGCTGGCCGAGCCCCTGGGGCCGGATCCGCGCCGGTTTCCATTGGGGCCAAGAGGTATGCCCGCCGGGCCTCCCCCCATGATGATGACGGGGCCCTTGTTTACCAGTTTCCTGATTACGACCATGATCGCGAGCATCAGTACGAGTATTGTGCTGTGGAATGACTGGGTAAAAGTACAGAGTGAGGAGCGGGAGCGGGCGTTTCAGAAAGTCGCCTCGGAGTTGGCAGTATTGAAACTGCAAATCAGTCCTCATTTTCTGTTTAACACCCTCAACAACATCCGGTGGCTGGTCCGTTCCCGATCGGATAAAGCCGAAGAAGCAGTGGTGAAGTTGTCGGGTATGCTGCGATACATACTTTACCAAACGGAGCAGGATACGATCTTGTTGGGCAAGGAAATTGAGAACCTGAAAGACTATATCGCCTTGCAAAAGATGCGGCTTACCGGCCAGGAAAATCTGTCGGTATCGTTCGTCGGGGATTCCGGCAACCACAGCATTGTGCCGCTGTTGTTCATTCCGCTGGTTGAAAATGTTTTCAAATACGGTGACTTCAGTGGATCGTTCAGAAACTATATTCAACTAATCATCGATCAGGATCAGCTGTTATTTATCACTGAAAATCTGGTTCTTCACGGTCAACCCGACGAGGAACGCAGGGGTGTCGGGATCGGCCTAGCCAACATTCGCAAGCGGCTTGAGTTGCATTATCCGGACCGTCACCGACTTGAACACACCGAACGGGATGGTATCTTTAAAGTTGAGCTACAATTATTCCTTCGCTGATTCGTTTCTACCTGCATGGAAAATCTGCCCTTGCTTCGTTGTCTCGCCGTAGATGATGAGCCGTTCGCGCTTCAATTGATCCGCGACGACCTCAAACGACTGCCCGGCGTGGAGTTGGTCGGGGCAGTGTCATCCGCCCAGGAAGCAGAGGCGGTGCTCCGTTCCAGGGAAGTTGATTTGATGTTTCTGGATATCCAGATGCCGGGTATCACCGGGATGCAGTTCCTGCGGTCTTTAACGAATCCACCCCTCGTCATTCTCACCACCGCCTTTGAGCAATTTGCTGTGGAGAGCTATGAGCTTAATGTGGTGGACTATCTGGTGAAGCCAATACCCTTTGAGCGCTTTGAGAGAGCGGTGCAAAAAGCAAGGGAGCGTATGCCGGGCACCTTGTCGACGGAGGAATCAAAGTCATCCTTTTTCTTCGTGCGGTCTGAGTACAAAGAGATTCGGATATTATTCAACGACATTCAGTACATCGAAGGCCTGAAGGACTATGTCAAGATATTTCTTGTTTCTCAACCAAGGCCGGTCCTCACGCGCATGAACCTCAAGGCCATTGAACAAAAGTTGCCAATCCATCAGTTCTGCAGGATTCACAACAGTTTCATTGTCCCCCTTGCCCGGATCACGGCTGTCCAGCGCAGCCAGGTATTCTTGGGGACCACCCCGATTCCTGTGGGAGACAAGTTTTCTGCTGAATTCAGGCGCAAATACGGCTCTGAAGCCTGATTATCTACAATTCCGGACCATCCATCGACACATCCTTTTTGGGTCAACATTTTCGGTCGACTTGCTGCGTGATGCTAGTAATTCAACCAAATAATAGTCCCACTTATGAAAACAACAAGGATTAGCATGGTGTTCGCCGTTGTCATGGTTCTTATCTGGACCAGTTGCAGCACGAACACTGAAATGTCAACACCCGGCAGCAGTTCGTCATTGACGGCCGTTGCACAGACCTCCGGTCAATTAGCCAGTGGCACCATCTTTAGCATTAGTGGCAGCACTTCTTCGGGTTCAACATCTGGAAATTCCGGTATGATGGGCGGACCTGGTGGTGGGCCCCATGGTCGCGGTGAAGGTCCAGGTCTTCTCGATGGCACCAATTTGCTTGCTTCTACCGACGAGTTGCTTGCAATCATTGATGCAGAAAGTGCAGGTGATTTTCGAGGACTTCGCATGCATCAAATGGGTGGGGCTAAGGTCACCAACTATGACGCATCAGGTAATGTGATCGCCATGCCTGCGCCACCCCAGAATGGCGGTGGCCCCGAAGGATGCAGCTTCAGTGGCAAGCAGTTTCCGAAATTTGACAGCCTGCTTGCGAAGGTGGCTAAGACGGTGATCGACTTTGGTAGCGGCATATCGGTAACACATGGCTCAAGCACTGTCACCCGTGCGGGTAAGATTGTGATCAGCCGCTCCGGTACTGTCAACAACAATACAGAGACGGTGGTATTTGATGGCTATAAAGTCAATGGAGCTTCCATACAGGGTACCAAGTCGCGTACCAACACATGGGATACAGCTACGGGAATCGGACTCTCTGCTACGGCGGTTACTGATGGTCAGATCACTTTCAGTGATGGAACAGTAGCGGTTTGGACAAGCACCAAGCAGCGCAAGTCGACCATTACCCTGGATTCAAATAACCGACCGGTCAGTGGCCAAATCGTAACTGACGGCGGCGCGTCTGTGAAAGCATCCGATGGCACAGTGATTTATTCACACACCATCACCAAATCCCTGGTTGAAGATATCGCTTGTGGTGGTCGTCACTATGCGCCGGTGAGTGGAGCCATTGTCACCGTGTATCGCACCGACAATGTATCAGTAGACTTTGGCAGCGGCAGCTGCGACAGCAATACCGTGACCGTTACCCTCAACGGGGTGGTGACAACGAAGACCTTAGGACAATAGGTTAGTCGTTTGTTTGTTTAGTTGGTGAGGGGCTGTCTCGAAATTTGAGACGCCCCTTTTTTTATCCACTCGCTTAGAAACTGATTGGCCTTGATGAGGGCTGCTGTTCCTTCCGGGCTGATTCCCAGGCCCAATTCCCATTGCGTTCCGGTAAGGGCGAGCGTAAAGGCTTCCGGATGTCGACCATAGATCTCTTCACAAAGAGACAGCACAGCCGACGGACTCAGCCGATGAGTGCTGAATGCAATATTTCCTGCTGCATCTACAGGCAAGAAAGTGAAACCATCCGGAATAATCTCTCGGGTGGCATCAGCAAAGATCACAACATCATAGTCCTTGATCAGGTCGGCATCTTCGATTTGCAGTTGATACCGATACTCTACATGAATACCGGATACCTGTGTAACGCTATCTGCAATCCACCATCCCAGCGCGTCATCACCACGGCTGCTATTGCCAATCCCGATCAGAAGTACTTTAGTCGGCATGTCGGATTTTTTCATCGATTACGGTCCCCGTATGATCCACGAGGCTAACCTGTAAAGCCATCTGGCCCAGAGATTGGGTAGCGCAGCTCAGGCATGGATCATAGGCGCGTATGGCGACCTCTACCTGGTTGAGCATGCCATCGGTGATGGCGGCCTTTTGACTGATCACATGTTCAGCAACCCACTTGACTGCATGGTTCATCGCCTGGTTGTTGTGGGTGGTAGAAACGATCAGGTTGCATTTGGTGATCATGCCCCGGTTATCAATCTCATAGTGATGGGTAAGGGTGCCCCGGGGCGCTTCAATGATACCAATGCCTTTGCTGCGTGGGGTGCCGGAGCGGACCAGGTCGTTGCTCATGATGTCGTCATCTTCCAGCAGTTGCTTCATCACTTCAGCGCAGTGCAAGGTTTCAATGAGTCTGGCCCAATGGGAATAGAGGGTGCTGTTGTTCACGCGTTCGTTGGTGAAGCTGAAGAACTCCTGCCGTTCGGCTTCGGCAAGGGGTGTGGCAATTTGAGAACACACATTGATTCGGGCCAGCGGCCCTACCCGGTTCCACCCGTGTTCGCGACCCAGGTGCCTGAGATAGGGAAACTTCATATAAGACCAACGCTCTATGGCTTCGGAGAAATAGGATTCATACCCATCGGTGGCTACGTCGGCCAGGGTGAGGTTGCCGTCACTGTCGATGGCCCGAAGATTTCCATCATAAAAGTCGAGGTTGCCCGCTGCATCGACCATGCCCAGGTGGCCCGATGGGAATTGCGCGAATGTTCCCATCAGGGTCTTGTTCTTTTCATGATAAGCTTTGATGAACTGAATCACTTCAAGCGACCAGGTGATCATGGTATCAATGGATGGAATTTCTTTTCCGCTGAGGAAAAATTCCCGTTCTGCTGGTTCAAGTGTTTTGTGCATGCCACCTGGAACAGCAGCAACGCCATGGATTCGTTTGCCTGCAATGGCTTTGATGATCTCCTGACCAAATTTCCGCATCAGAATTCCTTTGCGTGCCAGCTCTTTATTTTCAATGGCCACAGCCATGACATTTCGTTTTTCTATGGGTGCGTCCATACCAAAGAGCAGGTCTGGTGACGCGAGGTAGAAGAAGTGCAACGCATGGGATTGGAAGATCTGCCCGTAGTGCAGGAGGCGCCGGAGTTTGGTCGCGGCGGGAGCCAGGTCCCCGGGATCAATGCCTACCAGTTGATCGATGGCCTTGGCGGCGGCAAGGTGATGACTCACCGGACAGATGCCGCACAATCGCTGAACCAATACGGGTGCTTCCCAATACGGATGCCCCTGAATAAATCGTTCGAAACCGCGAAACTCCACAATGTGGAAAAAGGAGTCCTGTACTTTACCGTATTCATCCAGGTGAATAGTAACTCGTCCATGGCCCTCCACGCGGGTGACGGGATCGATTGTAATTTTTCGGCTCATGACTAATCGTACTTAAATTCTGAATAGAGAATAGAATAACCTTCTCCCCACAACAGGTTCTTGATTACTTTCCACAGGTGATCCGCTGAAGGCGGACAGCCGGGAACCACATAGTCTACCTTCACCAGCTCAGAGCAGGCGTAGATGCGATCCAATAGCTTGGGTAAGTCTTCATGATAAGGAACGCCTGAGCCACCCACTTCATTCGTCACGCTGTTGAGGTACGCTTCCTCAAGACATTCGCCGAGGGGGATGGTGTTTCGCATGGCGGGAAGTCCTCCCCAAACTGCGCATTCGCCCACCACAATCAGGATGTCGCACATCTTTCTGAATTCGCGTAGCAGCTCAACATTTTCATCGTTGCCGCAACTTCCTTCCACGATTCCCAGGTGGCAGCGTGTGGAGAAACTTTTTATGTCCGTGAGCGGGGACTTATTAAAAGACACGAGGTCCACGAGGTCCAGAATGCCAGTATCGATATCCAGCAAAGACATGTGGCAACCGAAACATCCGGACAATGAAACGGTGGCGATGATCTTCTTTTCCATTGGTTGACTTCTCTCTTTCACCATGCGTTTGAAGTCAACCTGGGAGGAGAGCAGGTCAAATGGCCGGTCACCAAACGGTTTCAGGGGTGTCATGCTGCGTACGAGGATAGCACCTGTAGGGCAAAGGTTCATCGCGGCATGGGCCTGTTCATCGTTCAACAGGGCTTCCTGCGTGTAGTCTATACCCACCCTGGTATCATTGCCGCGATTGAGGTAGGTGAACACCCGTTTGCCGTCGGGTGATTTCACTTCTTCCACACAGCGCCTGCACTTGATGCATCGGTTGTGTTCCAGCACCATGCGGCGCGGATGGTAATCGATTAACCTGTCTTCGAAGAGGTGTGGAAACCGCGATGCGGATACGCCCAGTTCATAGCCCATATGCTGGAGGCTGCAGTTGCCGCTCTTCTCGCAAGAGGGGCAAAAGTGGTTGCCTTCGGCGAACATCATCTCCACAATGGCTTTGCGCATGTTTACCAGTTCGGGTGTATTAACCTCTACCTTGAGTCCATCGTAGATTTTTTGTGTACAGGCAGGTGCATATTTGCCGTTGACTTTGCAGGTGCAGGTGCGGCAGGTGCCGAGGGGCGGGGCATCGCTTTTGAAATAGCACAACGAGGGGATGAACACCTTCGGGAGCCAAAAAGGAGACGCCATCAATCCAGAATGTGACATCATTTGCCATAGGTCAGGGTTTGTATTTTTCGTATTCAGCCAATGCAGCTTCCATATCAAATTTTCGCGTGTTGCTTTCAGGTCCTGATGCAAACCGGTCTTTGAAGTAGTCCTGGAACTTGTCGAGGGCCATGGTGAGGCTGTTGGTAGCGGTCTTGCCGAGTCCGCACCGACTGGTGGCTTTCATGATATGCCCCCATTCTGTCAGATCCCGGAGATCATCGGCGTCGGCGAGCTTATGTTGGAGGCGTTCCAACTTTCGTTGAATAATAAAATTGCCGGCGCGACAAGGGGTACAAATACCACACGACTCGTGCTTGAAGAATGCAGCGAAATTCATCAATACCTGAATCAGGTCACGGTTTTTGTTGAAGATCATCAGCGATCCGCCGCAGCGAATGTCTTTTTGTGATAACAAGTCCAACATCGAAAAGCGGCGGTGTTTTTCCTTGATGGAAATGCATTCCCCGGAAGGGCCCGAGAACTGGACATAATAGGGGTCTTCCGCTTCACACAGGGTGAGAATCTGATCTACGGTCATACCCCATTCAATTTCATAAATGCCGGGCTTGCGACAATCACCAGATACACTGATGATTTTGGTTCCAGGTGATCCTGGCAAACCGCGCTGGAGGTAGTCATTAAGTCCCAGGGTAATGATGCGCGTAACGGCGGCGAAGGTTTCCACGTTGTTCACCACCGTGGGATAATTGAGATAGCCTTTCTCCACCGGAAAGAACCACTTGGTGCGGGGTTCGCCCCGTTTGCCTTCCATCGATTCGAGCAGCGCTGTTTCTTCACCACACACATAGGCACCGGCGCCGCGCTGCAGACGAATGTCAAAATCAAATCCATGAATGCCGGCGATGTCTTTACCCAGCAGTCCGCTGTCTCTAAAGTGTTTTATGGTCTGAAGAATTTTTTCTTCCAACCACCGGTACTCTGCACGCAAGTAGATGACGCCGTATGATGCGCCAACAGTAAACCCAGCGAGTATCATTCCTTCCAACACCGAACCAGTCTGAAGGTCCAGCAAGGAACGGTCTTTGAAAGTTCCGGGCTCGCCTTCATCTGCATTGCACACCACAAATTTCAAGGGATTACATTGTTTGCGGCAGGCATCCCATTTCAATGAGGTTGGATAAAAGGCACCACCCCGTCCTGACAGTTCGGAAATGCGGAGGTGTTCAATGATGGCCTCCGGATTCATGGCTTTTAACTTTGCTATCGCAGCGCCAGGCGTATAGGGTGCAAAAAAAACAGTGCGGTTGTGTTCCGGCAGGTAGCGGATGGGTTCATCGACCTTGTCGCAGATGTCTTGCGGGCGAGCACCGTGGCGAAGCTTCTGAATGATCTCTTTTATTTTTTGCGAATTGAGATTGGTGAACGGGCAGAAATTGATCAGCGCTGCTGGTTGCTGATCGCTCAGTCCAATGCAGGGTGTCTGAAACAAGCCGAAGGTACCTGTGCGGTCAACCGAACCAAGGCTGGCACCGGTCTCGCGTTCAAAGGCTTCTTTGATGCGGACATAACCTTTGAATTCAGCGATGATGCTGTTATCAAGATAAATGGTAAAGGTGCCGGCCGGACGCTCATGAAAGAAGTGATAGAATGAAGCAACCCCCTGAACTTCAATTTCAGACAGGTTGTGTTCAATAGCGAGTTTCTCAATGGTCGCCGTTGAAATGTGGCGTTCCTTGTCCTGGGCTTTCCAGAGTTCGTTCAGCAAATGTGACGTCCTGGGTTCCAGTGGGAAAAAGTCCTTGGTAGATTGCATGGCATGGACATTTCCATAAATCTCCTACCGAAAAATAGGAGTAAATATGACCCTCGTCAGTCATAAAAAATAGTGATGTATGCCATTGTATATTAGATACTTACGGGTATGGCGAGCGAAAATTAAAAAATCAAAAAATACCCGGATTGGCACGCTTTTTTCCGCGTGCATTTCAATCGATTGAGCCGCTTTGTTATTTGGGGAGGGATACCCGGATTAGGTTGAGCACGGCATGGGAGGCGAGACGAATATTGATCGCGCGATCTTTGCTCAACTGCAGTTTGCGGGTCACGGTTTGGTACTTATCTGAATAAGCAATCCAAACGGTGCCCACGGGTTTGTCGGGCGTAGCTCCGCCGGGGCCTGCTATGCCGCTGGTGGCAACACCAATATCGGAGTGGAAGCGGGCCCGCACGACGTTGGCCATTTCATGAATCGTCGGCTCACTGACGGCACCATATTTTTCAAGGGTCTCCGGCTTCACACCCAACTGCAGCATTTTGATCTCATAGGAATAGGGGATCATACTACCCATAAAATAATCGGAGCTCCCGGGGATGCTGGTGATGAGGTGGGAGAGGTAGCCGCCCGTGCAACTCTCCGCGATGGCGAGTGTAAGTTTCTTTTCACGCAAGGTATGTCCCAACACCGACTCCAACGGTTCTTCACCATATCCATAGATATAGGCACCTGCTTTTTCCAATAGCGTTGTCGTGTATTGATCAAGTTCTTTGCGCATGGCAGCTTCCTGATTACCGAAGCCCGTCAGACGGAGTTTTACTTCACCGAGGCTTGGCAGGTAGGCCAACTTGATATGGTCAGGGAGTGATTTTTCCCAATCCGCAATTTTATCGGCCAGCATGGATTCACCTATGCCGGCTGTGCGAATGACTTTATGACAGATTACCGGCAGGGCAAACATCGTCTTGAGACGAGGAATGACGCGTTCAGTCATCATGGTCTTCATCTCATGCGGTACTCCCGGCATCGACATGAAAACCTTTCCGTTTTTTTCGAACCACATGCCGGGTGCTGTACCTACCGGATTGGTGATCTTGGTGCAGCAAACCGGAAGTGCCGCTTGCTGACGGTTGGTTTCTGTGAGCTCGCGGCCGCGGCTCTTGAAGAATTCAGTTACTTCTGCCAGTGCTTCCTCATGAATTTTCAAAGGGCAGTTGAAGTATTTGGCGAGACAGGGTTTGGTGAGGTCATCGCTGGTGGGCCCCAGGCCTCCGGTAATCAGAATGATATCTGCACGGCGCTCGGCTTCTGCGAGTGCGGTGAGAATTTCCTCTTCGCGGTCGCCGATGGAAGTCTTTCGCACCACCTTGATTCCCACCTTGTCGAGTTCAACACTCATCCATTGCGAGTTCGTGTCCACGATTTGACCATACAGGATTTCGTCTCCGATGGTGAGGAGTTCCGCCAGAACAGGTTTCATACCAGGAAAAATAGATCGCAAAGATAGGCGACAAATTTCCGGGCGCAACCTGTTGCGGATTGCGGGATGTGAATACTGTATTAACTTGGTGGAATGAACCTTCCAGGCTTTTCCCCGGGCGATCGTCAGCGCGAGATTTATTTGAACGGTTTCGCGGGCATGCATTCTGAAATACCGATTGACGCGCATTTGCTGGAAGAAAAGGCCCGCAAAAAAATGCCCCCGGACGCTTATGCCTATATCGCTGGTGGTGCAGGGCTCGAGTCTACCGTGTCTGCTAATCGTCGCGCATTTGAACAGTGGCAGATACTGCCGCGCATGTTGCGGAATGTGTATCAGCGCGACACGTCCGTGAAATTATTCGGTCACACCCTGTCATCTCCATTGGTACTATCTCCCATCGGTGTGCTGGAGATGGTTCATCCGGATGCAGACCTTGCAGTTGGACGTGCGGCATCAAGATTGGGCATCCCATACATATTTAGTAACCAGGCCAGCGTACCTATGGAGCAGGTAGCATCAGCTATGGGCGATGGTCCAAGATTTTTCCAATTGTATTGGAGCAAGTCGAGAGACCTGGTGGCGAGCTTTGTGAGCCGCGCCGAAAAATGTGGTTGCTCCGGAATCGTCGTAACCCTCGACACGACCTTATTGGGATGGCGGACCCGGGATCTAGATCTCGCCTACCTTCCCTTTCTCGAAGGCAAGGGCATCGCGCAATACACGTCCGATCCGGTCTTTCAGCGACTGATGGACGAACCCGATGAAGCGCCACCGGAGCGCAAGGTTACTGTTGAGTCATTGCTTGGTTTAATGAAGATGGTGAAGACATATCCAGGCGGCAGTTTCTTCAGCAAACTTACTTCAGGAAGACCTGTGAAAGCTGTTCGGAAGTTTACCGCGATATACTCCAACCCGGCAGTAACGTGGGGCGACCTTGCGTTCCTGCGTGAGCATACCAAATTGCCAATCATCCTGAAGGGGATCCTTCATCCGGATGATGCGAAGATGGCCATCGACCATGGCATGGATGGCATCGTGGTCTCTAACCATGGTGGCCGGCAGGTGGATGGATCAGTGGCCACCATGCAGATGTTGCCTGCGATTGCTGATGCAGTAGCCGGACGCGTGCCAATATTGCTGGATAGTGGTGTGCGTGGAGGCGCCGACATTTTCAAGGCCATTGCACTGGGAGCGACCGCTGTGTGTGTGGGACGGCCCTATGTATATGGGTTAACCCTGGCTGGCGAGGCGGGCGTACACGAGGTGTTGCGTAACTTTATGTCTGACTTTGACCTCACGATGGGCCTTGCTGGGTGCAGATCCCTGGGGGAAGTCAACCGGAGTACCTTGTTTCAATAATCATTCCTGTAAATAATACGACTATGCTAAAATATTGTATGCTGGCCTTTGTACTGTGTGGTTGTTCAGCCACCCAGATCAATCAGGCCCTGAATGAAGCGAGTAAAAGCCTCGAAGGCACGTCGGCACTTACGACAGCCGAGGTTGGAGATGGTTTGCGGGAAGCGCTGATCAAAGGGGTGAACAGTGGTACCTCGATGTTGTCTCAGGTAGATGGCTATTATAAGAATCCTTCGGTGATGATTCCTTTTCCACCCGATGTAAAGAAGGTGGAAGAAAAGCTAAGGCAACTTGGACTTGGCAATCAGGTTGATCGGTTTGTGATGACCCTGAACCGGGGTGCGGAAGATGCTGCCGCTCAGGCCAAGCCGATTTTTGTCAATGCGGTACGCGCCATGACAATAGAAGATGCCTGGGCAATCCTGAAGGGCGAGCCGGATGCCGCTACCCAATACCTCAAGCGCACGACCTCCAGTCAACTGCGGGAGAAATTCAAGCCGGTGATCCAGCAATCGCTGGATAAGGTGGAGGCCACGAAATATTATGGTGATGTGATCAACACCTACAACAAAATTCCGTTTGTGGATAAGGTGAATCCAGACCTGAATGCCTATGCCACGGAGATGGCGATGCAGGGTTTGTTTTCGATGATTGCCGTAGAGGAAAAGAAGATCCGCGAGAATCCGGTCGAGCGCACCACTGAATTGTTAAAGAAAGTTTTCAGCAAACAATAAATCATTGCCATGTCATTATTTGAAAAGCATCAGCCTGTATTGATGAAAGCCATTGAGGCTTTGCACACCCGCACTTTCTTCGCGGCTTACCCTGAGAATCCATCGCCGGCCACGTATGGTGAGACGGCTGACGCGGACGGTCAGGCCAAATTCAAAGCCCAGGTGGGTCATCGGTTTGAGTTGCTTCATCAGGCCTCACCGACAGGTTGGGCAGGGCAGGAGGAGTCGCCGTATTTGCAGGAAAAGTTGGGTATTCAATATCCGGTATTCAGTGCTGATGAGTTGGTGAAGCGATCAGGTGTGGCTTTTCATGCGTGGCGGAAAGTTTCAGCGGCCGACCGTGCAGGCATCCTGATGGAGTCACTGGAGCGGATGAAGGGAAAGTTTTTTGAGATCGCCTATGCTACGATGCATACCACAGGGCAGGGTTATATGATGGCCTTTCAGGCTTCAGGTCCCCACGCTGCGGACCGCGCTCTCGAAGCCATTGCTGCAGGATATGAAGAGTTGACCCGCTATCCTGCCACAGCGAAGTGGGAGAAGCCAATGGGCAAATACAGCATCCAATTACAGAAAGAATGGCGTGCTGTACCCAAAGGCGTTTCGGTAGTGGTGGGTTGTTCTACTTTTCCTACCTGGAATTCCGTGCCGGGTATTTACGGAAGCCTGATCACCGGCAACCCGGTTATTGTGAAACCCCACCCCGGAGCCATCTTACCCATCGCCATTGTTGTGGCTTGTATTCAGGATGCGTTGAAGGAAAATAACCTGCCCGCAGATATCTGTCAGTTGGGTGCTGATACGTTTGATGCGATGATTACCAAATCTTTGGCCGAGCATCCGGCAGTGAAGCTTATCGACTTTACCGGTAATTCTGTCTTTGGATCATACCTCGAGGGATTGTCCGGAAAGACGGTATTTACTGAAAAGACAGGTGTCAATTCCGTTATCCTCGATTCAGTGGAGGATGCAGATAAGGTGGCTGCTAACGTTGCCTTTTCAGTGAATCTGTACAGCGGACAGATGTGCACGGCGCCACAGAATTTCTTTATTCCGGCAGGCGGCATTGAGAGTGCTTCCGGTAAAATATCTTTTGATGAATTCGCGCAAAAGTTTGTGGACAACCTCAATGGGTTGATTGACAATCCGAAAGCAGGACCCTTTGTATTGGGGGCCGTGCAGAATCCGAAGACGCGTGAACGTGTGATCGAATCGGAGAAATTGCCTGGCAAAGTTTGGTTGAAGTCCAGATCGTTTGATAATCCCCAATTCAAGAATGCACGGATCATTACACCGGTGGTGGTGGAGGTCGATGCGTCCCAGTCTGCGGTTTTCAGCAAGGAGCTGTTTGGTCCGATTGCTTTGTTGATCAAGACCCGTGATACGGACCATTCCATTGCCTTGGCACGGGAGATGGCCGAGCACCACGGCGCCATCTCATGCGGGGCCTATACGACATCCCCGGCTGTGCGTGAAAAGATTGCCGACGAAATGGCGCTTGCTGCCACTCCAGTCTCCTTCAATCTCACCGGTGGTATTTACATGAATCAGAATGCGGCATTTAGTGATTATCATGTAACGGGCGGTAACCCGGCTGGCAATGCTTCCTTTACAAACTCCGATTATGTAACCCGTCGTTTTACCTGGGTGGGTCATCGGGAGCCGGTGAAGTAGAGTTGGATTCGATAACTATCGGGACTGTTTAGTTATTTGGGGCAAAAAAGAGGCTCGTCCATCGACGAGACCTTATGGCATATGCACCTTGCTATGTTCATTTCTTTTATAGCTCTCAAGTACATATTTCAGATTCTCATTTCCCGAACTTATCAGGTTGTCCAAAGCTACTTGAGATTCTCGGTCAGAAAATGACATAGGCACCATGTTGGGTGCAGTTTTTATCGGTACCCAAGGTTAGCTTCTTTCATTTCAAAATAGCATTTCTCGCAAACTATTCTTATGTCGGCAAATTTCATGGCAGCGTCATTCCAACCGTCTTCTTGCTGTCGTACGATTTCACATTCGTTACACCATGCCTGGAAATCATCATCTTCACCAAGCTCCATGTTTTCAGCTGTCTCAAAGGACTCTTCGAATCCAACTTTGTCTGTCTTATTCAAATGGTGGCAAACAAAAGCTCTGCGTCTGTACTCATGTTCATTACATTGTACATATTTGTCTTTAATAGTCTTGGCACTTGCATTGTTAATATACTCAGTTACAACTAAGAATATTTTAAGGCCAGTGTCATTGACAGGTCTATACACCCCAACTCCACCACATAATTTTGCACCAATTGCTACGAATACCCAGGCTTCAATTTCAGAGCTCTCAAAACATCCTGTGGTCAACTTGGAATAGTTGTGCTTTTGACCAAAGTCTTTAATCAACTTGGTCTGATGCTTTACGCAGTCCAAGGTGTGGTCATTGTCCCATGACCATTTCCATGTATTAGATTTTTCGGAGAAACTACCGATGTCAATGTATCTAAAGTTTAGTTCATTGTCTCCAGTTGAGAATGTCAGTAGTCCAGTCGCCTGATTGTAA
>JBGAMI010000104.1:0-4404 GCA_044223085.1 Cyclobacteriaceae bacterium | reverse complement strand
ACAGTGTACACTATGTCGTCAGCGGCGCAGCGTCGAAGTCGTCAGCGGTCAGGCAAAGAGGCAAGGCCAGGTTTGTGAGCCCGGATCAGGGAATTGCTCAGCTCTTACTAATGAGGGACGGCACTGTCAATATTGAGTACTACACACTGCAAGGGAAAGTATTTGAAACTGTGGTGCCAAAGGTGAAAGCCTATGCACCAGAAAAGTTTGTGACATCTTCAGCGGATACATTATGGGTAGGATCACGGGCCAGTTTTCAATACGATGCAAATAACTTCAGACGCCGGTTACTGGGTGCCAATTATCGCGCCGAGTGGGCCTTGCACCTGCAGTTGGAAGCGTTTGATATTGGCCGCGAACATGGAGGCCTTTCTATCCTGAGTAAAGGCGGTGGAGCCGAGACGATGGCGTTGCGTTTGGCAGATCACCAGGGGCGGCAGTTTACGTTGCGCACCGTGGAGAAATTTCCGGAGCGTGCCTTGCCGGTGAGTTTTCGAAAGACATTTGTTCAGGCGGTAAAGCAGGATCAGGTTTCAGCGGAGCATCCCTATGCTGCCCTCGTGATACCGAGATTGGCCTCGGCAGCCGGGATCTATCATACAAATCCAAAGATTGTGTACGCACCCAACGATCAGCGTTGGGGTGTGTATCGCAAGGACTTCGCTGGTCAGCCCATGATGTTTGAAGAACGTCCGGACGGATCGGGAAAGGGTATGGATTTTTTCGGTAACCCGACAAAAATGATTTCAACCCACCGGCTGTTGGAACACATGACGGATGATAATGACATAAAGATTGATCAACCCTGGGTATTGCGTTCCCGGTTGTTTGACATGTGGATTGGTGACTGGGATCGGCATGATGATCAATGGCGATGGGGTGAGTATGGTACAAAAAAAGAAAAGGTCTATCGCCCCATTCCCCGCGACCGTGATCAGGCATTTTTTCTCAATGAAGGATTCTTGCCAGCCAGGCTTCGCAAGCGACATAATTTTCCACAGTTAGAGGGTTTTGGTGATCATGTACGCTGGGTACCGGGGTTGATGAAAGTTGGTCGATATTTCGATCGCAGTTTCCTCAATCAATTGAACCGGGAAGACTTCCGCCGAGTGGCCCTGGACCTTTCGCAACACCTCACCGATGCATCTATTGATTCAGCATTGCGCGCCTGGCCCAAAGATGTGTATGCCCTGCATGGACAAGAAATCGCCCGACGCCTCAAATCGAGGAGAAGTAAGTTGGTAGCGGATGCGCAGATCTTTTATGCGTTTCTGGCGCGGGAGGTAGATGTGGTTGGAAGTAACCAATCAGAGTGGTTTGATGCTACCTGGCTTCCCGGCGGCAATCTCAGTGTGAAGATGTATAACATCAACAAGCAGGGGCGTAAAGGCCGGTTGTTGTTTGACCGGGAGTTTGTGGCACATGAGACGCGTGAGTTGAGATTGTATGGTCTGGGCGGCAAGGACATATTTCATTTTACCGGAGTAACCGGTCGCCAGAAGGTCAGGGTAGTAGGTGGAGAAGGCAAAGACAGTTTGATGAATGAGTCGTCGGGCCGGCGGCGGGTGTGGGTATATGACCAGCCGTCGGGTATTCAGCTCGAAGGCCATCGGGTATTTAACCGCACCTCCGATGATCCGCATGTAAACGACTATGACAGGAAGGATTTTGAGTACAATCGCTTTGCGCCAAAGCATACGGTATCCTATAATATTGATGATGGTATTTTCTTGGGCCCCGGCTTTTCAACCATTGCCCATGGATTCCGGAAGAAACCGTATAGCTCGCATCATATGCTGCAGGCCAGCGTAGCCGTGCGGACCTTGTCGTTCACCGTCAAGTATGAAGGCCGTTTCCCCCAGTGGATAGGGAAGTGGGACCTGGAGATCGATGCAGACGTCCGTTCGCCAAACTTTGTAAACAATTTCTTTGGTTGGGGCAATGAGTCGGTCTATGATCAGAACATCAATCAACAACCCAACATCGATGTGCCCAATGCTATCGACTACTACCGGTTACGTTTTCGTGACTTCCATGGTGAAGCCCGGCTTCGTCGTCGACTCGGGCAATGGGCCTATGTGAAAGCCGGCCCTATCTTTCACCGCGGTGAAGTGGTGAAACCCAATGGTGATCGCTTTATCAATGTCTACGACGCCACCTTGCCCGAATCCATATTGGCAATTCCCCGCACCTTCCTGGGTGTTGGCTATGTGGTGGGTATGGATCGGCGGGACAATATCACCTATACCACCCGTGGTTTGGTGCTGAAGTATACCTCCCGCTGGATGAACGGACTGGATGCGCCCAACTATACATCGCACAATGCGAGCCTCACGATTTACCAGTCCTTCCGATTGCCGGCGAAAGTGACCTATGTATTCAATGCCGGTGGTGGTTTTAATACAGGAACCTATCAGTTGTTCCAGGCCCAGGCGTTAGATGGCAAGACGGATGTGCGCGGCCTCCGGAAGACCCGGTTCTATGGTGACTCCAAGGCCTACTTCAATAATGAAATGCGGGTGCGATTGGGGAACCTCCGAACGTTCCTTTTTCCGGCTTCGTTTGGCGTTCATGCGTTTTATGACGTGGGCCGGGTATGGTACAAGGACGCCAATGGGGTTGATCCCTCAGCACCCACCGGCACTTCTGATGTGTGGCACCACGGTTATGGTGGTGGCATCTGGCTCATCCCATACGAAATGACCACCATCGTTTCCGAGGTTGGCCATTCAGCTGAGGGCACCTTGTTTTACCTCCGTTTAGGGTTCAACTTCTGATGCAGGGTCCCGGGTCGGGTGATTTCCGGCTTCATTTGAGTCCATGATGCAAGTTTATCGCCTAATACCGTCGGTTATTTTTGAATTTTACGAACCCTTGCTATACTTGCCGAATAATTAGATAATTCACCATGGGAAGAGGAGATAAGAAATCAAAAAAGGGTAAGATTCGCTTGGGTACCTATGGCGTGTCTCGCAACAAGAAGTTGATCAAGGCGCGCCTGAAGCGTGTTGCTTCCCGCCCGGCAGCTGCTGTTGCTGTGGAGGCTAAGCCTAAAGCCAAGCGTGTTGTTCGCAAAAAAGAGTCCGCTGAATAGTCTATGAAATTCACGTTTACAGCATGCTGGTGGTGGCACGGATCTGAATCGGATCGGTGCAAGGCTGCTTTGTAAACCATTGAAATAAATTATTTCATGAAGCCCGCCCCGATCCAGGGGCGGGCTTTTTTTATGCTTGATTATGATGTACAAACTGAAGACACGAAACAAAAAACTGCTGGCCGACACCTTTACACCGGTGACGATCTACCTGAAACTCCGTGACGTATTTGCCGGAAGTCTTTTACTGGAAAGCTCGGACTACCACAGCCACGAGAACAGCTTGTCGTTTATTTGCTGCGATCCGATGGCGTCCATTACGGTGGACCAGGAACGGATTGTGACGGTATATCCGGATAAGCGCCGGCACACAGAGGTCATAGCGAACCGGAGTCAGGTGCTCCAGTCACTCGACGGCTTCCGAAAATCATTTGATGTGTCCGGTGATGCCTCCAAGTATAACCCATCCGGGCTTTTTGGTTACATGACCTATGACGCGGTGCGATATTTTGAGGAGGTGGACATCGCTGTGGTCCATCCAATGATACCGGACATTCTCTACAAACTGTATCGCTATGTGATCATCGTCGACCATTTCAGCAATGAGCTTACCCTCGTGGAGTATGTGCAGGAGGGCAATCGGCAAGAGGATGGCTTGGAGCGTTTGGAGAAAATCATTTTCAGTAACCGGTTTTCCACCTTCCCGTTTTACCTGTCCGGCGAGGAGCAGGCTTCAGGTTCGGATCAGGAGTTCATAGAAAGTGTGAAGCAAGGCATTCACCACTGTCATCGCGGGGATGTATTCCAGATTGTGCTGTCGAGGCGGTTTACCCGTGGCTTTCGCGGCGATGAATTCAATGTGTACCGGTCGCTGCGCTCCATCAATCCTTCTCCATACTTGTTCTATTTCGACTACGGGAACTTCAAAATATTCGGTTCATCGCCGGAAGCACAGATCCAGGTACGCAATGGTTCGGCCAGTATTTATCCTATCGCCGGAACGTTTCGTCGCAGTGGTAATGACAAGGAAGACTCTGAATTGGCAGAACGCCTCAGTCGTGACGAAAAGGAAAATGCGGAGCATGTCATGCTGGTAGATCTTGCCCGCAACGACCTCAGTCGCGACTCGGACCAGGTCACGGTAGAAGTGTTTAAGGAAATTCAATATTACAGTCATGTGATTCACCTCGTGAGCAAAGTCACCGGGCATCTGCATGACCCACAGGCCTCGTTGCAATTGGCCGCCGACACCTTTCCGGCAGGTACGCTATCCGGTGCGCCGAAAATCAAGGCTATGTCACTCATCAATC
>JBGAMI010000103.1:0-4429 GCA_044223085.1 Cyclobacteriaceae bacterium | reverse complement strand
CGCTGCGCCGCTGACGACATAGTGTACACTGTCCGACGCAGTGTATTGAAGCGCATGCTCATGTCCACTTACGTAAATGGTCCCCGGGTAAGCAGAAAAAACGTCCTCGAGTCCATGCCGAAGTGCTTTATTGACGGGATGGGCTGCGTCCTGTACGTGACCGAACACAGAACGATACAAAGGAACCAATGAGCCCACAATGGGAAGGGGTACATAAAGATTTTTTTGAGCGGCCGTCAATGGAAACAAGTGATCCTTCCAGGTGAACACCCCGCCATGCGGGCCATAGGTATAGACCGGGTGATGACCCGCCACAATAATCCGTTTACCCTGATTTCGATTGAGCATGTCGTCGAGATGAATAGTAACATCCGCTGCACTTTTCGAATCACACGGACTCTGATCACCCTCAGGCTTGTCCCATGGGTGAAGAAACCATTGGGTGTTTAGCACAACGAGCAATACATCATCTGCCAGTTTGATTTCTTCAGGTCCCGGGCATCCATCCCTGGGAAGAAAATACACATTGGATTTGTGCAATGAATCAATAAATGCCTGTTGGTTTTTCAGATAACGAAGACCATCATGATGACCATTCTTCCAATCATGGTTGCCGGGGACTACATATATCCTTTCTGCCCCAGCGGCAAGGTCCAGTTGTTCCATCAATCGACGTTCTGCTTCCGGCCGGTCCGGACTCAGTTTGTCAGGCATACCCTTGGGATAGATATTGTCGCCGAGAAAAATTACTGTGGCAGGAATTCCCTGGGTGGTCAGGGCATGAATCCGGTCACGCAGGTTTACTACTTGCCCCGCTCCCCCATCTCCAATCAGGATGATGGCCTGACTTCCAGGTTGGGTTTGGGGCTGCGCCAAAGCCACAACGGATGGCCAGAATGCCAAAAAGCCAAGAATCCATAGACGCATTCTGGCAAAAATAGAGTTTTGAGGCAGTTAGCCAACCGATTATATATACCTGGATACACTAATTCACAACGGATACCGGTACAGCACGCAGTCCTTCGGGGCATTGCCCTGATTAACAAAGCGGAACCATTTTTCCAGTCGCACCTCCTCTTCCATGCCACATTTGAGCAGCACCTTTGAAGACGCTACGTTCTCGATGTCAACAAAAGTCTGTATCCGGTAGACCTCAGGCAACTGCCTCATGATGCCCAGCATAACCCGGGTGGCCTCGGTAGCATAGCCCAGCCCCCATTGCGTCGGGCTTAAGATATAGCCAAACTGAAGTTTACCCTGATCATTCATGATACCAAAACTGCCAATCAGCCGGTTGGTGCTGAGGAGGCGGAGCGTGAATGAGTAATCAATTCCTTGCCGCCATGCATTCACTGCATAATTCACAAAGGCACGGGTGTCACCGATCGTCTGGTGCGTGGGCCAGGACACATAGCGGGTGGCTTCGGGCTTGCTGGCGTAGGTATGAAAAATTTCTTCTGCGTCTTCGTACCTTAGCCGGGACAATACCATCCGCGCCGAGCGGATCACTTCAGGAATTTCAAGTTTCATACCAATTACTCCCGGCTGTTCATGGGTTCAAATATCGTTCATCAATACTTTAAAAAAGAAGTCGATGGTATCATTATCATCGTCAAGGTAAATCCGATCCAATGGAAAGGCACCGAATTGTCTATTCACCCCAATGGCGCCGTAGAGTCACGCGACCTTGAATTTGATGAAGCCATCCTGGAAGATCTGAAAATCGATGGCTTTCTGGAGTCAAGCCCGCTGGAATTCAACCTCTATCACATCGGGCTCAAATCCTGACTATTTTCTAATTCCAAACAGCCGGTTAATTTTACGGCCGGATTTCACAACACTAACAGGTAGTTATGGGACGCATATTCGAAAAACGGAAACACAAAATGTTCGCGCGCTTTGACCGTATGGCCAAAGGATTTACGCGAATCGGAAAAGACATTGCTATCGCTGTAAAGCAAGGCGGCCCCAACCCTGACAACAACCCACGTCTGCGCATGGCTATCCAGAACGCCAAGGGTATGAACATGCCGAAGGACCGGGTAGAGTCTGCTATCAAGCGCGCCTCTTCCAAAGAGGAAAAAGACTTCCAGGAAGTGATCTATGAAGGTTATGCGCCCCATGGCGTCCCGGTGCTGGTGGAATGTGCAACCGACAACCCCACCCGGACTGTGGCCAACATCCGGCTGCACTTCTCCAAGAATGGTGGCAGCATGGGAAATTCCGGGTCGGTGTCCTTTATGTTCGAGCGCAAAGGGGTATTCAAATTTGATCCCACCAAGATTAATCTCGATGAAATCGAACTGGACCTGATCGACGCTGGTGCCGAAGACATTCAACGCGAGGAAAGCGAGATCATTATCTATACCGCCTTCACCCAGTTTGGCCACATGCAGAAGTTCCTCGAATCGAAGAATCTCGCCGCTAAGAGTTCTGAGCTGCAATACATCCCCACCACCACCAAGGAGCTTTCAGAAGCTGAACAGGATGAGGTGATGGAATGTGTGACTGCCCTGGAAGCAGATGACGACGTTCAGAACGTCTATCACAACCTGGCTTAATCCTGCGTCACGGTACTGCCACCAGTGGCAATTGCATTCACCGTAGCGCCACCCCTGACATAAATAATGCTGGCGCCGCTGGCGTTTGCGTCCAACTTTTGGGTAGCCTTGACATTAACCTTACTCGCACCTGATGCATCTATATTTGCCTGCAGCGTTGTAAGCCCATAGGCGCTCAATTCCGATGCCCCTGATACGGTAGCAAAAAGCGACTCGCTGTTGCCCGACATACTTACCCGTGAAGCACCCGATATAGCCAACCTGACGACCCTGGCTTCCACATTAAATTGACCAATGCTGGCCCCGGAAAAAGTGAGATCAACGGGCTGGGTAGTGGTAAGCCCGGCGGCAGAAACATTGCTCGCACCAGAAAAGTTAGCTCCGGCCAGAACCGGCATGGTAATAGTAATGTAGGTAGGATGATCGCGTTGCCAACTCCCTGAGAATTTGATTTGCAGCGTCGACCCTAACTTACTCACTATCAAGTCACTCAGATTCCTGCGGTCACCTTCCGCATGAACTCCAAATACGGGACTTTGCTGGATGGTGATGTTTAGCCCATCAGAAGCTTCCAGTCGGTCAAAATCAAAAATTGGGTAGTCGCGTTGACCTTGCTGAAGGGGTCCGGGATCAGCTTCCCGGAAGCAAGCAGACAGGATCAGCGCCAGGGAAAGAATTCCCATCCGGAGGTAGTTGGTGGTATTCATCGCATGGTGTTATATCTCCAAGACAACCCATGGACGCTTCACCCCTATTTCATTCAGATTATTTTTTCGGCCCCCGAACGGTGAGGTTATCGTCTACCATCCGGTTGTTGTATTGCTGGATAAAGGCTTTGAGGTAGGACTCCATGGCAGCGGCGGTGTCCGGGAGTTGGCTGATCAGATTAACATTCAAGCGCCGGTCAGTTTTAAAATCAAATAGGCCCGTAGAACGGTTGCCATCAAACTGTAAGAGATAGTTCCCACGGAAAGCCTGGTAGGTGTTGTCCAGGTAGCTGAACGCGAACGGTCGGGTTCTGTCCCTGAAAATATCGCGTCCATAAGCCAGGAAAGGCTTGTTGTAATTTAGTTCGCCGAGTATGGTAGGCATGATATCAATCTGCTGAATGATGGTGGGGTTCATTTCATGCCAATCTGCGCCTGGTTTATAAAAGAAAATCGGTATCTCGAAGTACCCCACCGGTGATTGGTAGTCGGGCAGGCGGGTCTGGGCAGAAGCGTGATCGGCTGTAATTACAAACAACGTATTTTTAAACCAGGGCATGGCCGAGGCCGTGCGAAAAAAATTCCTGAGTGCGTAGTCCGTATATTCGATACACTTGTAGATGGTCATCTCTCCTTCTTTGAACCTGGACTGAAATTCCGCAGGCAAGGCGTAGGGATGGTGCGATGATACCGAGAAGAAGTTGGTGTAAAAGGGCTCTTTGAATGTATTCATCTGCTCCGCATAGTACTGCAGGAACTTATGATCCCAGATTCCCCAGATACCGTCATAATCTTCATTGTGATTGTATTCATCTTTCCCGAAATACCGATCAAACCCACACGTATTGGCAAAGGCCTGAAAACCCATAGACCCATTGGGTGCTCCGTGAAAGAAGGCCGAATAATATCCTTCCTTTTTCAGCAATGAAGACAAACTCGTGACCTGATTACCGGAATAGTGCGACAGGACATACGGTACCTCAATGGATGGAATGCTGGCGATGACAGAAGGCATGGCATCAATGGATTTACGACCATTGGCAAATGAATACTGATAAGCGCGCGAGTGACCGATCAGGGAATCAAGAAAGGGGGTAAATCCTTTGTAGGTTCCTTGTTCCTGATCCCGGTTATATACACCAAAGAACTCTTTGGAAAAGC
>JBGAMI010000038.1:0-34563 GCA_044223085.1 Cyclobacteriaceae bacterium | reverse complement strand
GTGATCAGGATCTTATTGGCCCCGTGTTCCTTGGTCTGCCATTCACCGGTGAATTTGGTAAACCCAAGTATCCACGCCTGGAAATCACTCACTTCTATCTTCCAATATTTATTTTCGATTCGTTCGATGACCTTGTCCATGGATGCATATCCGCCTTTTTGAGTCAGTGATGGTGCAGCGAAGATCCTTTTACTGCCACCCGGCTGACCCCAGTTTTTATCTTCCGTGCAGTGAGTGACTTTGGGCATGATACCGTAGCCCGTATGCACTTTTGACACATCGCAGAGCATAGGCGTTTTGAATGCCCGTTCGAGGGAACATGAAAAAACGGAAGTAATCTGGACAGTGCTGTTCATGAACCAGTGAATCGAAGTTTTGGCGAATATACAGACTCAACTACTTGTGTATATCCTGTAAGGAAGGTCCATGGTACTGTCATAGTTGAAGCCAGCGTCAGGCCAGCTGGTATAAAGCTTAAAGCAAGCTTACTTAAATGCTGACCATGGGCTAACCGTGGGGTGACCGTGCTCTGACCGCTCTTTTGGACCTTTTTCTTCGTTTTGATGCTGGAATCGAAGGTGCACGCTGAAAAAACCCTGCATCTGTTGAAATTATCAGGCTTTTGCCAGGTTACTGGCTTCATCGGCTGTTGCCGATGAATGATGTATTTCAACCAGAACAAGATAATGAATATTGAAAAGGGTGAATAGGATTTTGTTTGTTTTTGCAGATCATGATAGCTACTGCAAAAGGGGTAGAACGTGCAAGCTCATTACTTGGCTTAGTGTTCGCGGATCTTATGGTTTGTTGTAAATTGATGGTGTGGAATAGGGATATTTAGGAGAGGGAGTCTCTTAAACACAGACGTTGGCTGCAATGCCTGGGACGAATTAACGATCGACATAGAGAATAATGACACAGAAGATAAGTCGGATACTTGGGACAATCCTAATACTAACTAACATCTGCTATTTTATTCCGTTGACAATTCAAATTGTTAGATCTGGTGGCGGTGCTTTTGGTTACGGACTACTTCTACTGCCGATAATGATCGTGACACATTTGTTTTTAATACCAGCGATATTGACATGGACGAGCAAGGACAAAAATCAAAAGGGTTTCCTAGTGACTAATTCACTTGGGACAATTTGGATAGTATTCTGGCTGACTTTGTTTTTAACAACACCAAAATAGAAAGGCTGACTAATGGACGAAATTGACAGATACAAGCAAGGGTTGGCCGAAAAACTCGCACCAATTATTTCGAAAGAAGGACTAACGGATGTTACGGACTGGATAGAAAAAAATGCTAGACCTGACGCCAATCATAATGGAGTTGCAAGAAGTGTTGCTTACATACTTGAAGCAACGGGTGAATTTCAAAGAGAAGAGCTTATCGACAAGACTCGATACTATGTAAAGCGATTACCACCGAAGGCATTCAAAGACAAACACCCGACAATCCACGAGTTATTATTGATTTTGGTGGGAGCTATTATAGGACTGATTGCTAGTTATTTCCAAAATCAGTGGCAGGATAAAGAACTAAAAGAAGAATTAGATAGTACCACAATGCAAGTTCAGGTTTTATCGGACTCATTGACAAATATTCGAAGAGACCTTAATGTTATTTCACGTGAGACCTTAATACAAAATGACACGACAAAGAATGCGAGCCAGTAAGGCACAGCAGCCAACAAAGTGCATAATCAACGGCGGGGTTCAGTGTAAATTTGTAGTTCAAATCAGGTTTGGTTACGTGTGACAGTGAAGCGCTTCGAATACCCGCCCTGCTTATGCACAGACGTTGGCAATCGGCAATGAAGTATGCAATGATATTCGTGCGACTATTGGAGTTTAACCAAACTTCTCACTCCTCAAACGTCACATTCACCGGACTGTCATATCCGAGTCCGAGCAGCTCCTGAGCATTTCCTTTGTAGATACCAATCTCGAGCAGGCCCAGCGAATTGAACATGAGAAAACAGTCGCCCTGTTCGGCCTGGTGATAATTGGTGTGGATGCGGCGTGCCTTTTCACTGCCGAACTGGATCACATAGCCTTTGCCTTTGCTTAGCAGTTCGAAGACTTCGCGTTCGATATTGGTAATCAGGTTGCCGTAGTTGTCCACGCGGATCACATGCCCGAACATTTGCTTCTTGGTGGCTTTCACCCGCCGGTCGGTCATCTTGCGATAGTCCAACAGGGGTTTTCCTAACGTGGTAATGGAGACGCCGCTGGCAAGTTTGGCGGCGGCAGGAGCGAGGATGTCTTTTTCAGGAAAGGAGGTGGTAATGCTGGTGAGGCTGTTCAGTTCCACTACATTCTGTTGGGGCTTGTCGCTGATCAACCCAAGGATACCGTTGTCGACACTCACGAAATAGTGGTCTTCGAGTTGCATGGCAATAAAGGCATCATCGCGGCCGCCGGCAGCGTCTACCGCCACCAGGTGTACGGTTCCCTTGGGGAAATCGCGAAAGACGGACTTCAGCACAAAGGCCCCGTGGGCAATGTCACATGCCTTGATTTGATGACTGATATCCACCAGCGTGAGTCCCGGATTGGTGCTGAGCACCCGCGCCTTAATCGCCGCCACGTAGTGGTCGCTTTCGCCTGAGTCGCTAAGCAGGGTGACGATGGCCATTCTGAATTGGAGCCCTTTTGGAGAGCGGGATATTTAGTAGTTTTACACGAAATTAAATCATTTTCGCTATTAATTCACCGATCGAAAAAACCATCCACCTCGACGACCTTCCGTTGGTTGACTTTCTGGGTGCTTCCAACAAGAATATTGATGAGCTGGCGGCCGCCTTTCCAAAAAGCCGCATCGTCTCGCGTGGAAATGAAATTCTGATCCGCGGCGAAAACAGCGATGTCGTTCAGATCGCAGATATCCTCTCTGCGCTGATTGATCATTTCCACCAGTTTGGGCGCATCACCGCCGAAAACGTGCGGGGTTACATCAGTCAGGAAAGACAGGAATTTGTGCCTGATGATTCTCCCGATGGCATTCTGCTCTATGGCACCAAGGGCAACCCGATCAAGATGCGCACGGTCAACCAGCAACGGCTGGTGCAGTTGGTGAAAGACAATGACCTGGTATTCGCTCTCGGTCCTGCTGGAACCGGAAAGACCTATGTATCAGTTGCGATGGCGGTTAAGGCGTTGAAGAACAAACAAGTCAAGAAAATCATCATCACCCGACCGGCCGTAGAGGCGGGAGAGAACCTGGGGTTTCTTCCCGGTGATTTGAAAGAAAAGATCGATCCATACCTGCGCCCCATCTACGATGCGCTCGGCGATATGATCCAGTTTGAAAAGCTGCAGTATTATATGGAGCGGGAGATCATTGAGATTGCACCACTTGCTTATATGCGGGGTCGCACGCTCAACAATGCCTTTATCCTGCTCGACGAAGCGCAGAACACCACGCCCATGCAGATGAAGATGTTCCTCACGCGCATGGGTCCGGAGTCAAAGATGATCGTCACTGGCGACGTGAGTCAGATTGACCTGCCCCGCAATCAGCAGTCGGGCCTCAAAGAAGCCGCTCACATCCTGAATAACGTGCCCGGAATTGGTTTCATCGAACTTACCGAGAAAGATGTCGTCCGCCACCGCCTGGTGCGTGATATTATTCAGGCGTATCAGAAAAACGATAAGTAATCCGGTGTGTGATGGTCGGTGTTCTTCATCGACCAATACCCTTCCTTTGTTGGTTGAATTGAAAGAGTGCCCCCACCTATAACCGTCATACCGGACAATCCCGATGGCCATCGGGATCGGCGAATTCCGGTATCCCCTTGAGGTGCAAGAAGGCTTAACGATCGGCTTGCCCCGATGTAGCGCAGCGGAATCGGGGTATCCCCGTGAAGTGAAAGAATGCGATAGAGCGCATCGGAATTGGAGTGGTTTGCACTGATGTTAAGGAGAGCCTTCACAATCTTCTGGCCTGTGGTCGGTGTTGTCACCGACCACGCTGTCCGTTGTCCGTTGTTGGTGTTCTGACGTCTCGGCAGGTCACCAACAACTGTTGGAAATTCTGTTTCAACAAGGCAGGTTTCTAATTTGGTTATGGGTTAGTTGTCCGCTCCAGGGCCGCGTGGCCCCGTTCCCGATGGCTATCGGGACGATCTTCGCGTCCCGCTGCAGTGCGGGCGGTGTCGATTTTATCATCAAGTACTAGTAAAGCGGAGGTTTCACTTTCTAATCCAACGCAAATCTCGAAGGCGCTGTCCGCAATGACTGTAGATATTTGGCTTCGATTTGCCTGTCGTCATTAAGTGGCTTAGGATTGGCCTGTGGTCGGTGTTGTCACCGACCACGCTGTCCGTTGCCCGTTGTTGGTGCTCTGACGTCTCGGCAGGTCACCAATCGTTGGTGACACGAATAGTTTCAAACATTAATTTCCCTTCGGTATTGAGGTCAACTGGCGGCCGTTGTTCGTTTCTTCACCGACCACAACCCATCACGCAAAATTTTGCTGACCCAAAACCCTCCTGACATATGGCTGTCAGCAGGGGTCGTCACCTTTGGGTAAATCAAAACAAAAAACACATATGACAACTCAACAAATTGCTGATCGCTTTCATGAATTAGCCCAAAAGGGGGAATGGAGCAAAATTTATGACGAACTCTACAGTACTGACGCTGAGAGCATCGAGCCAGCTAATTCAGTGGGACTACCATCGGTTAAGGGCATGACCGAAATTCTCAAGAAGGGCAAGGCGTGGGAGGCAACTATCGAAACCATGCATGGTGGATATACAGGTGCACCCCAGGTAGCGGGGAGGTATTTTTCCTGCAACATGGGCTTTGATGGGACCTTCAAAGGTGCCGGCCGAAAGCAGATGGACGAGATTGCGCTCTACGAAGTGAAGGAAGGGAAGATTGTGAAAGAGCAGTTCTTCTATTAGGGAGCCCGGGCTGGTGGATGAACTTTTGGTTCATTCAAAAACAGCACTCATTCTTATATTACTCCCATGCACTGGATGCCCTTTGCCATGGTCAGAATCGCTGCGTTTTACATCGCGGGGGTGGGCCTTGGCATCGGGACTTCGGCATTGCCAGATAAAGAGACCAGTGCGTTAATATTCGTCCTGTTTTCCTTGTCCTATTTTCCGATCTATTTTCTTACTCGCAAGTCCCGCAACATCAAAGTTGCCAGCGGCTGTATTGGCCTGATCGCAATCGCTTGTGCCGGACTCGCCCAGGTGCGCTGGCAAACGGCTGCTTACGAAAAGGGAAACGATTTTACCCCTACCGAGATAAAGGCATATGTGGTTAAACTGACTTCACCGCCGGAAGAAAAGTCCAAATCCTGGAAGCGCGTCGGCGTTGTCACTCAGGTTTGCGGACGCTCCGGCTGGACTACGGCGGAGTCTGGAATCAATCTTTATTTCCAAAAGTCAGATGGTGCTGAACATTTGGACTACGGTGATCACGTCCTCATTGTTGGCGCACCACAGGAAATTGAGCCCCCATACAACCCGGGTGAATTTGACTACAAAAAACACAATGCCAACAAACATATTTTTCTTCAGCATCGACCGGACTCAGGCAAATGGACCTTGGCTGCCAAATCATCTGAGCGGGGCTTCCTGTTTTATGCCCAACGAATGCGGAAACTATGTGTCGGGGTATTCAAACGTTACATCCCTGACGGACAGGAGCAGGGAATATTAATGGCGTTGGTACTCGGAGTCACTGATGGACTTGACAGTGAAGTACTCAGTGCCTAAGCATCCTGTATGGCATCCTGTTGTTCGCCTTCAAACCCATCCGCAAATCTCCCGCTTCGGAATGGAGTATTGCCGTGATTTGTCTTTTGTTGCTCTGGATGTACGCATTCATCACCGGACTCTCTCCATCGGTGCTCCGTGCCGTCACGATGTTTTCCTTTGTGGCAGTGGCCCGGCCGTTGGGGCGGAATACCAATATTTACAACACCCTTGCAGCGTCTGCATTTATTTTGTTGCTATACGATCCCTGGCTCATATTGTCAGTCGGCTTTCAATTGTCTTATCTGGCTGTATGGGGAATCGTATACCTGCAGCGACCGCTCAACAACCTGTGGGCTGCGCCGAATACGCTGTTACATTGGGCCTGGCAGATCACCACTGTTTCAATAGCAGCGCAATGGGCTACCGTAGCCATCAGTATCTATTATTTCCATCAGTTTCCGACGTACTTTTTACTGGCAAACCTTGTCGTGATCCCGGCCTCAACGGTTGTATTGGTAGGTGGCATAGTACTGTTGGTCATTAGTCCCGTGACCGCAATAGCCGCTTCGCTGGGTACCATGTTGCAATGGTGTACCCAATATATGGACGAGGCATTGTTCTTAACTGAGCGCCTTCCCGGAAGTCTATGGCAACCAATCTATCTCAATGGTGTCGGAGCCGTAGCATTATTCCTTTTGTTGTTGAGCGTGGTGCTTCTCTTTCAGTATCGTCGGTTCGGATTTGTCATCACCACAGTTCTTGCTGCGGTGACCCTATCAGCTACCACCTGGTGGCAATGGCATCGGCAATCACACCATACATGGATTGTCTATCGGATACCTGGTCATCATGCCTCTGACTGGATTTCAGGGGGACAAAGTTGGCTGCATGCCGACTCGTTGGTTGCCACGCGCATCAGATTTACCATTGATCCTGCTCACTTACAAGAGCAGGTGAAGTCCGTTAAATCCCTATCTCTGGAGGGCAAGAAACTTCACGGATTATGCTTCTTCAGCTTTGGAGGCAAGGTTTTCGTTTGGATTGGCTCGCCGGACTATCAACTTCCCGCGCGGTTGCCTGTGGATGCGGTTATCGTCAGTAACAATGCTTTAAACTCATTGGCACCACTTATGCAATGCATCGATTCTGCGCTGGTGGTGCTGGATGCTAGCAACTATAAGTCTCGTTTAGCACGGCTGGCGCAGCAGGCGACTGCCCGTATGCCGGTGTATGCCGTCAGGGACCGCGGGGCCCTGGTGATCCGGTGGTGATGGGGCAATTTTAGTATCTTTCCAGTATGGCTGTTGTAGAATACGAGGTGGCGGACAGGATCGGCACCATCACCCTGAATCGTCCGGAAAAACGAAATGCGCTGAGTCCTGAGCTTATTCAGACTCTACATGAAATGTTTCTGCGGGCTGAGCAGGATGACCGGTGCAAGGTTATCATACTTCGCGCTGAAGGGGAGGCTTTTTGTTCTGGAGCTGACCTGGGTTATTTACAGCAGTTGCAACAGTTTACGGTTGATGAAAACCTGGAAGACTCCCGACGTCTTCGCGATTTGTTGTTGCTCATGTATCGGTTGAAAAAAGTCATCATTGCCGAGGTGCAGGGCTCTGCCATCGCAGGCGGATGTGGATTGATGACAGTCTGTGATTTTGCTTACACCGTACCAGACGCGAAGTTTGGGTATACCGAGGTGCGGATTGGTTTTGTTCCAGCGTTGGTGTCCGTATTCCTGATTCGCAAGATCGGCGAGGCGCGCGCCCGTCAACTGTTGCTCACCGGAAAGCTGGTGACAGCGGCAGAGGCGCACCAAATGGGATTGATTACCGAAGTCGTGCCTCCTGAAAAACTTTCTGCCTCCGTGCGTCAACAGGCAGCGTCTTTGATCAAAAATGCATCCGCAGCATCCCTCCAGCTTACGCGAAGATTGATTGACGAAGTACAGAATTACCCATTGGAGGAAGCACTGGAGCGGGCCGCAAAAGAGAATGCCATCGCACGCGGTACCGATGACTGTAAAAAGGGTGTTGCTTCTTTTTTGAACAAGCAGCCACTAAGCTGGTAAATAAACTATCTATTCTTGGTATCGCCGGAATCCATCCTGAAGCAATATTGGGGGCACGATCATTTTCGTTTGCCCCAGCGGGAGATTATTCAGGCTGCCGTTGAAGGGAAGGATGTGCTTGCGTTATTGCCCACGGGCGGCGGAAAGTCAGTATGCTTTCAGGTACCCGGACTGATGTTGGAAGGAATTGCCATCGTCGTTAGTCCATTAATTGCTTTGATGCAGGACCAGGTTCAGCAATTGAAGGCAAGAAATATTCCGGCACTGGCAGTCTATTCCGGCATGGGAAGAAATGAAATTGACATCGCGCTCGATAATGCGGTGTATGGGAAGTTCAAATTCTTATACGTGTCGCCCGAACGACTGAAGACTGAAATGTTTCTGGAGCGGTTTAAGAAAATGAAGGTGTCGTTGGTGGCCATCGATGAGGCACACTGCATTTCACAATGGGGATACGACTTCCGGCCTCCGTATCTTGAAATTCACAAACTCCGGGATATTAAGCCTGAAGTTGGATTTATCGCGCTCACTGCCACGGCTACCCGGGAGGTGAAGCAGGATATCATGGATAAGCTGGGGATGAGGTCGCCGTTGGTATTTCAAAAGA
The DNA here is from genome assembly GCA_044223085.1 of Cyclobacteriaceae bacterium. GTDB lineage: Bacteria > Bacteroidota > Bacteroidia > Cytophagales > Cyclobacteriaceae > ELB16-189. The sequence continues at coordinate 26,162 of JBGAMI010000038.1, read as the reverse complement.
GTTTTACGCGTGACAACCTCGCCTTTGTGGTGCGAAAGACCGAAGACAAGGAGCGCAAGCTGGTGGAGGTGTTGCGCAATGTGCCGGGTACTGCTGTCGTGTATATGCGTTCGCGCAAGGCAACCGTGGATATTGCCAGATACCTTGAACAGCAGGGAATTTCGTCCACATACTACCACGCGGGGCTCTCACACAGTGACCGGATGGGGCGACAGGAGGCCTGGATATCTAATCAGAAGCGTGTGATAGTAGCGACCAATGCATTTGGCATGGGCATTGACAAAGCAGATGTTCGCGTGGTCGTACACCTCGACCTGCCCGAGAACCTGGAGGCCTATTATCAGGAGGCCGGCCGTGCCGGTCGTGACGGCAAGAAGTCATATGCTGCCGTGCTCTACCATGATGCGGATGTGTCCGGACTGAGAACCAAAGTTCAACAGGCACACCCTGCACCTGATTACCTCAAAAAGATATACCAGGGACTGGCCAATTACTTTCAGTTGGCAGAAGGCAGCGGGGAAGGGGAGAGTTTCGAGTTTGATATGGATGCATTTTGCTCCCGCTTTGGGTTTCGGGCCGGTGCCGCGTTTTCTGCTATTAAGAAGTTGGAAGAAGAAGGATTGATTTTGTTGAGCGAGAGTTTTTACCGGCCTTCGCGTGCTCACGTACAGTCCGGCAAGACGAGGTTATATGAATTTCAGGTCGCCAATGAAAAATTCGATGCTGTAATCAAAGCCTTGTTGCGGGTTCATGGGTCAGAACTGTTTACAGAATTTGTTCCCATCGCTGAATCTAAAATCGCAAAAGCCCTAAAGATCAGCGAAGCGCAGGTAGCCGAGCTCCTGAAGCAATTGGCACAACTTCAGGTGATATCGTATGAACCTTCTTCGGAGAAGCCGCAAATCACTTTTGTCACGCAGCGGCAAGATGCGAAGCACTTAACGTTGGACCTCAAGCGAATAGAAGAACGGCGACAATTGGCAGAAAGTAAAATGGAGGCCATGATTGACTTTGCGGAGCAACAGCGCCGGTGCCGTATGCAGGTGATGCTCGACTACTTCGGCGAGTCAACGTTTGATACCTGTGGTCAGTGCGACGTGTGTGTTGCCCGGAAAAAGAAAGACCAGGGCGATTCGTTCATGGACTACGAACAACGGGTAGTTGCGCTCTTGACACAGCAGCCCATGACCGTTGATGAACTCGAGCGTCGCATCAATCCCGACGATCGTCACTTATTCATTGAAGTCGTGCGTGAGCTGGTTGACCAGGGAATACTGGCGTATGATGCGTACTGGGTGCTGCATAAGAAGTAAATTGATATGAAAGCGAAACCTCAACTCATACCGGACGGACCTACTCATGGACAGGCCTGCCCCGATGTAGCGTAGTGGAATCGGGGTATCCCAGAGAAGTGAAAGTAGAAAGATAGTCGGCTTGAGATCCGCTGAAAGGGATCACTTCTTCTCACTCACCATTTCCCCAAAAGGCCCGTACTTGTGCTGAGTCTCTGAAAAATTATCAGCGAAAGGCCCAAAGGGATGGTCGACAGGCTTTAATAAAATATTGGGCCAATCCTGTTTGAACCGCTTGTCGGGTCTGGGCTGACTCAGGACAAATGCAGCGATATCCCATGACTGTTCTTCCGTAATGACAGGCTTTTCATGGGTGGCGCCAAACGGCATGTTGGTCAGTGTGTATCGTGCGAAATTGGATATCCGATACAGCCCTGCCGCCGTGGTAAAGCTGTGATCGCCCCACAAAGGCGGATAGATATACGGTCCCTTTTCGGAGATCTTCAATCCCATTCCATCATTGCCATGACACACCTGACACTTTTGAAGGTATAAGCGCTTGCCTTTGGTGGGATCTGCTGCCCGGTCAAGCCATGCCATCGGTTTAAGTCCGGAGCCTGCTGCCGGTTGGCCTTTGGGTACATCCTTGCCCAGCCATGTAAAGTAGGCAATCATGCCACGCATTTCAGGAGAAAGTGAATCAATCGGTTCGCCATTGAGGCTCCGCATCAGGCAATCATTGACCCGCTTCTCGATACTTTCCAGTCCGCCGGAGCGGGCCCTGAACTTCGGGTAGAGGCTGGCAACAGAACCGTAGTTGTTGCCAAACGGTCGCGTGCCCGCGTCTAAGTGGCAATTCTGACAATTCATGCCATTGGTAGATTTAGAGACCGTGCCGTTCGGTCCTAAATAGTAGGACGTGCGCGCAATAAGGTCACGACCGTAGCGGATCAGTTGCCCTTCCGGGCCTTTCGGTATTTGACTGGTATCCGGAGCGACCCAGAGGTTTCGCGCCATGGGATCTTTCTTCTCTGCTTTGATAGGCTCGCGGTACACAAGAATCATCGCAACAATTCCAATGAGGACACAACCCCCGACAATGAGTGTGGTGGTAAGTAGTCGTCCTCCCGAATTGGCCATGAATACTAACCGGTTTATGACTATTCCAGTGCCTTTACACCCGGCAATACCTTGCCTTCGAAATACTCAAGCAACGCACCACCGCCGGTGGATACATAACTGACCTTGTCGACGAAGCCGAACTGGGCCACTGCAGCTGCAGAGTCTCCTCCACCAATCAGTGAAAAGGCACCCTTTTCGGTTGCCCGAACGACAGCCTCTGCAACCCGTTTGGTACCGGTCTCAAATTTCTTCATTTCGAATACTCCCATGGGGCCATTCCAAAGGATTGTCTTCGAAGATTCAATTACTTTGGCCAATACTTCCTGCGCCTGGGGTCCGATGTCGAGGCCCATCCAGCCATCCGGAATGGCATTGTTGTTACACACCTGGGTATTGGCATTGGCATCAAATGCATCACCCGCGATGGAATCAATCGGCAAGTGCAGTTCAACACCTTTGGCTTTGGCTTTCTGGATCAGCTCCTTGGCCAGATCCAGTTTATCTTCCTCCACCAACGATTTACCAATGTTACCACCCAGTGCTTTGAAGAAGGTATACGACATCCCGCCTCCGATGATCAGGTGATTGACTTTGCCCAATAGTTGCTCAATGATTAAAATCTTGTCAGAGATTTTTGCGCCACCCATGATCGCCGTGAACGGACGATTGGCATTCTCCATGACCTTCTTGGCATTGGTCAGTTCGGCTGCCATCACCAGTCCTGCACATTTCTTTTGAAAGAACTGAGCTACTATCGTGGTGGAAGCGTGCGCGCGGTGAGCCGTACCGAATGCATCATTCACGTACACATCGCCCAGCGTTGAGAGTTTACGGGCAAATTCAAGATCACCTTTCTCTTCTTCTTTATAGAATCGCAGATTTTCCAACAACAGCACATCTCCGCCCTTGAGCCCTTTGGCCTTGGCCGCAGCCTCTTCGCCAATGCAATCACCACCAAAGATCACCTTGCGGCCCAGCAAGCTCTCCAGTGTACTAACCGTATGGCGCAGCGAGTATTTGTCTTCGGGACCACCTTTGGGTCTGCCGAGGTGCGACATCAGAATACAGCTTCCTCCATCGGCGAGAATCTTCTTCAAGGTAGGAATGGTGGCCCGGATGCGGTTGTCGTCGGTTACGGCGAAAGCTTTGTCGAGGGGTACATTAAAATCAACACGTATAAGCGCACGCTGGCCGGAAAAGTTAAAGTCGTTGATTGTTTTCATGATGGAGCTGTAATTATGATTAATCGCCAAACGCAATACCAAGACCTTTGGCTGCTTTGACGATGGGTGAATTTTTGTTTACAAAACTGGGTTCTTTGGTCGCCTCTTCCAGCGTCACGGATGTAATGGTGTTGTTGCGATAAGATACCATCCTTCCGAATTTACCCTGGGCGGCCAGTTCAAAGGCATGAACGCCAAACAAGGAAGCGAGAATGCGGTCGAAGGCCAGGGGACTACCTCCCCGCTGAACATGGCCCAATACGGTTTCACGGATTTCTGCGTGGCACCCATGTTCCTTCAGTTGCTTGGACAACTGGTAAGCGACGCCGCCGAGCCTCACATGCTCGGATCCTTTCTCGCCTTGCGATGAGGTAATCGTTCCATCTTTGGGTTTGGCTCCTTCGGCGACCACAATATTCACAAATCCCCGACCGCCCTTATAGCGGGCATTGATTCGCTTTACAATCTTATGGATATCATAAGGGATTTCGGGAATCAGACAAACTTCGGCACCGCCGGCAATGGCCGTGTGCAAGGCAATCCAACCAGCATCCCTGCCCATCACCTCCATGATCATCACGCGGTGATGGCTTTCCGCTGTGGTCACCAGTTTGTCAAAGCTGTCGGTAGCAATCTGAACGGCAGTTTGGAAACCAAAGGTCATGTCGGTGGCAGACAAGTCGTTGTCAATGGTTTTGGGCACACCGATAATATTCAATCCTTTCTCATGAAGGGCCTGCGATATCCGTTGTGAGCCGTCGCCACCGATGTTGATGACAGCAGTGAATCCGAGCGATTTGATTTTGTCAGCCAGCTCCTGGGTTCTGTCGATGAACTTGACCGAGCCATCTGCCTGCGGTATCGGATACTTCAGTGGATTGCCTTTGTTGGTGGTTTTGAGAATGGTACCACCACGGACATGGATGCCCGCCGTTACCCGTTTTGACAATTTGATGATTTCTGTGGGTTCGCTGAATACGCCGTTGAAGGCTTCGATGCTGCCATACACTTCCCAGTCTTTTTCTTTTCTGGCGCGTTTGGCAATACCGCGTATGACGGCGTTAAGGCCGGGACAGTCTCCACCGCCGGTGAGCACGAGGATTTTTTTCTTTTGTTCCATGGGGTTGTGTTATTTCCAGTTGGCCGGGTCCGATCGCCAGGCTTTGATATGTTCCAATTGATCGCTGCTGATCAGGTTCTTTCGCACCGCCTCTGGCAAGAGGTGGTTAAAGTCGCTGAGGCAAACTAACTCGGTCTTGTCTTTTTCAAAATTAGCGGCAGCTGTATCGAAGCCATAAGTAAAAATGGCCACCATGCCTGCAACCTGGGCACCAGCATCGCGGAGGGCGGCAGCTGCCTTGAGAGAGCTACCCCCGGTAGAGATCAGATCTTCCACAAGCACTACCCCCGGTAGAGATCAGATCTTCCACAAGCACAACCGATTGTCCGGACTGGATACGTCCCTCAATGAGGTTCTCCATACCATGGTCCTTTGGCTTGGGTCTTACATAGGCAAACGGTAAGCCCAGTTCGTCAGCCACCAGCGCTCCCTGGGGAATTCCGGCCGTGGCCACCCCGGCGATGACTTCGGCAGTGGGAAATTGGGTGCGTATAACTTCCGCGAGAGAATTCTTGATATAAGTCCGAAGTCCTGGAAAAGAAAGACTAAACCGGTTGTCGCAGTAGATCGGTGATTTCCAGCCGCTGCTCCACGTAAAGGGTTTGTCCCGATAAAGCCGAATTGCCCCAATTTCAAGCAGTTGCGCAGCCACCGGGCCGGCCGTTTTACCAACAATCTGAATCGCCATAGCAGGGGCAATTTATCAGGAAATGAGATCAGACCAAAAGACCGGCAGGTAGTGCCAACAGATTTCCAAAAGAGGGTTGGCGGTTTGAAAAATATTCGTGTTTTTGCAGTGTTAAGACGGTATGAATCTATTTGTCAACGACATCCCGGTTCGCATTTTGCATCCAGGCACCCGTCCCGCTGCCGGAGATGTCAATCACCAGATCGATGCCTCGCGTGAGCCAATCACCAAGGCTAAGCTAATTCACCATGTTTGGATCAACGAGGGCACCGTCAATGACCTGGACCTCGTTCTCGACCTGCTTAACTCCAAGGTTCCCACCAACCTGCTGTCGCTTGATATAACCGTAGTCAACTATGAGGCCGTAAAGGAGTTTTTGAAGAAGAAATTCAAGATTGTCCGTGCCGCCGGTGGGCTGATCCGCAAGAAAGACCGGTTTCTGATGATTTACCGGATGAAGAAGTGGGACCTGCCCAAGGGTAAAAAGGAAAGCGGAGAGAAGTATAAGGACACCGCCGGTCGGGAAATTCAGGAAGAGTGCAATGTGACTGTTAAAGTGGGAAAAAAGATATGTACCACCTGGCATACCTACACCATGAACCGCAACGCCATGCTGAAGAAAACACGCTGGTATGTCATGGAGGTTATCGATGATACTAAAATCAAACCGGCCCTCGAAGAAGACATTGAAGAGGTGCGCTGGATGAATCAAAAGGAAGTTTACCACGCCCTGGAAAACTCGTTCCGGAGCATTCGATTTGTTTTTGAGGAGTATTACAAGATGACCGAGAAGGTCAAGTCAAGCCGCTAGAGGGTATAGGGGAGGAGGGGATTCACCTCACCACCATAGCGATGAACTTCGCGTATAATTGATGAATTGATCGCAGCAAACTGCGGAGATGTAATCAGAAATACAGACTCCAGCTTTGAGTTGAGGTACTTGTTCACCTGCGCGATACTGTTTTCATATTCAAAATCGGTGGTGTTTCGAAGGCCGCGCAGCAGGTAATTGGCGCCGTGCTTTTTCGCCAGTTCGGCCGTTAATTCCGAATAGGTGATCACCTTGATTTGCGGAAAAGTGGTGAAGGTCTCCTGAATCTTCTCCATCATGAAATCAATCTTGAAATAGCGGTGGTCTTTCTGGCTGTTGTAGCCAATGGCCACGACGATCTCATCAAACAGGGTCAAGCCCCGCAACACGATGTCTTCATGGCCTTTTGTGAAGGGATCGAATGACCCGGGAAAAAGGGCGATGCGTTTCATACGGGTAGCAGGTTGATGGAGTAAAGGTCGAAATAGTGGTGATCCTGAATTTCGTCAAACAAATAGCCGAATTTGAGATGCTGATCCCGGTCCCCAAATAGCACATTGCGGATGTATTTTACGAACTCTTCGTAATGAGGTGAGTTCTTTCCGATGTAGCCCCACAAAACCACCTGACTGGTCTCCTGATTCATCCCCATCGATTTCATCACCAGCATGATGTACCTGATGTAGTCAGAAAACTGCTTGATTTGAAATTGATTGTAGTAAACGAGCTTGCCCGCCGGGGCATAAAGGATATGCAACTTGAACCGGTCTACATAAATATACAGGGGGTCTGCATTCGGTTTTGCCGCACTCAACACACCCTCAATGAGGGCTGCTGATTGATGCACAAGGTGTACCTGGGTGTTGGTATAAATCCGGTTCAGCCAGTTAATGGTCTCCGTAGGGAGGGCAAAAACAGTAACGACGCCATTGCTGTTCTTGCAGTAGCGTACTGACTCCGTGGCCAGATCTATGGCCGCATTGAACTTAAGGTAATCTCCGGCTGCATCGGAGAGGAATAGCCCTTCCGGCACCTGAATAAACTTATTGTTCTTGATGGATATCCGCACCTCTTTCCAAAATCCGGCGGAAAGGTATTCGTGTGATTCGAAGAGCGCCTCCAGGGCGAGTTGTAATTCTGCAGGGGAATTAACGTCGCTGAATACAAAGTCCTCAAAAAAAATCAGGCGGTTGTCGTCACTATCAACGACAGCCGCCTGAAAGTCTTTAGCACCAATTTGCGTCAGCAACACATAACGCTGAAGTTTGTCCTCATCAAACTTCTCGTCCTTGATCTTCTTGATCAGCTTATGACGCGTGGCAATTGATGACAAGGGATCGGTTTATTCCCAGTTTCCAGAAGTAGACACATCAACACGCGAACCGAAACGAAGAGGTTTGCGGGTTTTTTGCTCATTGCTTTCACGACGGGCAGGGTTACGGGGTTTCGGGTCTTTCACCTCGATAACGTCAACCTTAACACCATTCCGATCAATTTTCTTGGTGAATATATCAAACAACAGTCCGTCCTGGCCGGGTACTTCCCCGATCTTCTTGAGGTCCAGGTTGCGGTTGAAAACATAGTTGGAATAGTAAATCAGGACTTTGTTCTTGGCGATGGTCTCTCCGACCTTCACCTCCGCCAGGCTGTCAATGGTACCCTCTTCCTGGAAGGGGGGCTCGTTTTTATTGTTACCTACCATGATCGTGTAAGCCTTCTGGTTCTTGATAACACGGTCGCCCACCTTTACCTTAAAACCTTCAAAAACACCGTTATCGGTGGCGTTCATGGAATAATTCTTTTTGAAAATGTTCTCTTTGGCAGACACAAACCCAAGTGTATCAGTGATAATAGTCACTTCTTCGCTGCCATATGCCTTCTGTTTGATGATCTCACGACGCTGGAGAATGGGTACCCGACCTGTTTCGATAAAGTTCGCCAGGGTGTCCCAGCTGCTGGTATAACGGCCATTCTGCTCTTGAAATAGCACTTCTGCCTCACGGATAAGACGGAGACGTTCGATAATTGCTGTCTCGGTAGACTCAATAATGGCGCGTTCTTCAATCACATTCTCGACACCGCTGTACAGGTACCAGCCCAATACGAGGCTAACGCCAAAGAGAATTACCGTGAGGATTTTCGTCAGGTTCATTGTGGTTCAGGTTTAGCTTGCAATAATAAGTTCGTTTTTTGAGATTTTTAAGCCCGAATATCAGTTTTTTGACCCGCGGCAGGGATTTTAGACTAAATCCGGAAATAACCGTTCAGTCGCCTGATTTTCTCGTTGTCCAAATGACCAATCAGGCGGTGACAGGCTTCCGCTGGCAGGCTTTTGCGGACTGATTCAGGCATAAGCCGCACTTCCTTGATCATTTGTCCGTGGGCCGATAACTCCGGGTCAGTACCGGTCCGTAAGGTTCCTGAAACCAACTTCACCTCAAAGAATAATTCGACGGCGTGCAGGGGAGGCTTAACCAACTCGCAGACAAATGCCAGGCGTTCGGTAGTCACCACCAGCCCGGTCTCCTCAGCGAATTCCCGGATCAGGGCATCGGTAGCGCTTTCTCCAAATTCAACCCCGCCACCCGGCGGTGACCAAAAGTCATGGGGATACAACCCCTGGTGGTTGACCATCAGCAATTGCTCTTGCTGCCAGTACAGACCGCAGACGCGAACCCGGACCTTGCCACCAAATTTTTTTTCGATCTCTTTATCCATGAAATGATCTGCCTACGTTATTGTCATAATCCGTAAATTTGAAAAAATCACAGCTATGAAGCGACTAATTTTAATCCTGGTGATGAGCGGCATAGTTGTCGCGGCATCGGCTCAGGGTAAAGGTGCTGTGATGAGTTGGGAGGCCGCCACCTATGACTTTGGTGAAGTTGCGCAAGGCGACAAAGTTGAACATACATTCCGTTTCAGGAACACCGGTAATGAACCCCTCATTATCACCAATGTCCAGGTCACCTGTGGATGCACGACACCAAAAGGCTGGGCACGCGATCCCATTGGTCCGGGTCAGTCTGGTGAATTGACCATTGCGTTTAATACAGCGGGTAAGTTTGGCAAACAGAATAAGGTTGTCACTATCGTCTCCAACGCCATTAATTCTGAAGGACGCCAGGTTTCGTTCTCGGCCGAGGTGGTGATCAAGAAAACCGTCAATTAACGGTCCTGCCGGTATACGGCCCACGCAAAGGCTAACCAACCTGCAATCAATGCAACACCGCCGAAAGGTGTTACGGCGCCCCACATGGGCTGATTTGCCAGGGACAGGATGTACAGACTTCCGCTGAAAATGAAAATCCCAATCACCATCAAAACAGCAGCTGTGGTCAGTCCCTTGATGCGGTCATGTAATATGCCAATCGCTATGAGTGCCAGTACATGAAAGAATTGGTAACGAACAGCCAGTTCATAGGTTTCCAATCTGCCGTTGGCCGCCAGGGTTGACTTCAACGCATGGGCGCCAAAGGCACCTAGTGCTACGGTGAGCGCACCCAACAAGGCGGCAAGGATCAGAATGGTATTGGATTTCATACGGCAGAATAATTACGGTCCCCAAAAATAGCAGTCCCAATCCTGATCAGGGTACTTCCTTCCTCCAGAGCGATTGGATAGTCAGCACTCATACCCATCGATACCTCACGCAGAAACAACGGTCCCGGGAGATTCATGGATTTTATCTGTTCAAACAAGGCTTTCAGGCTGCGGAATTCCTGACGGATTTGCTGAGTATCCCCGGTTAACGTTGCAATGCCCATCAATCCAACTATGCGGATATGTTGCATGGACTTGAATTCGGCGGACTGAATAACATCCAATAACTCATCGGGACTCAAACCGAATTTGGTTTCCTCTTTCGCGATATACACCTGCAACAGACAGTCGATGGTGCGTTTGTTTCTTTCCGCCTGCTTTTCAATTTCTTCCAGCAACCGGAGGCTGTCCACTGATTGAATCAGGGAAATGAAAGGAGCAATATATTTGACTTTGTTTCGCTGGAGGTGACCAAGCAGGTGCCATTCAATGTCGGCTGGCAATACAGGTTGCTTTTCTGTTAATTCCTGGACTTTATTCTCACCAAATATCCGTTGACCGCTGTCATACGCCTCCTGAATTTTTTCAACCGGGTGTGTTTTGCTTACGGCGATCAGTCGCGCACCAGCGGCTGCTGCGGCGTCCCTGAATTTTACTATGTTATTTTTGATTCCCATTCTATATTTACCTTCCAACCAGGGCAAAAATATGGCTATCCTAGGTACCTTACTCAAAAGGGGTATAAAACTTCGGGAAAATCTTGATCAGGAATACTCCACCCCGTTGGAACTCCAGAAAAACGTATTGAAGGAATTGCTCATTACGGCAAGCCATACGGAGTTTGGTAAGTTTCATCAGTTTCCAACCATTCTGAAGAGTTTCCGAAAGGGCCCGCGGGAATTCTACCAGCACTTCAGTAAGATTCCGCTGCATGACTATAACAAAATGCACCGAGACTGGTGGCAGTTAGCTCTCAAGGGAGCGAAGAATATCTGCTGGCCGGGTCGGGTCAAGTATTTTGCCCTTAGCTCAGGTACTTCGGAGGCAGCGTCAAAGTATATACCAGTGACGAAGGACATGACGAAGGCCATCCAGCGCACCAGCATCAGGCAGATTCTCTCGTTATCTAAATATGACCTTCCTCCCAAGTTTTTTGAGGCGGGCATATTAATGATAGGTGGCAGCACACACCTCAACAAAAAGGGCAGTTACTTTGAAGGTGACCTGAGCGGTATTCAGGCGGCCCGCCTTCCGTTTTGGTTTCAGCACTTTTATAAGCCCGGAAAAAAGATTGCTAAAACACGCAAGTGGGATGCCAAGCTGGAAGAAATCACCCGGAAGGCGGATGAATGGGACATTGGAATCATTGTAGGTGTTCCGGCCTGGATACAAATTTTGCTGGAGAAGGTGATATCCTACCATAAGGTGCGCCACATCCATGAGATATGGCCGAACCTTGAGGTGTATGTGCATGGAGGTGTAGCATTTGATCCATACAAGAAGGGTTTTGAGAAACTGCTGGGCAGGCCGATCAATTACATCGAAACCTACCTGGCTTCTGAAGGCTTCATTGCTTACCAATCGGAACCCCGGCAAAAGAGTATGAAGCTGGTGCTGAATAACGGCATCTTCTATGAATTTGTACCATTCAATGACAGTAATTTTCTTCCTACCGGCGAATTGAATCCGGAAGCCACCACCTGTCTCATTGATGAAGTAGAAGAAGGAAAAGAATATGCCATCTTGCTATCGACTTGTGCGGGTGCCTGGCGTTACCTGATCGGCGACGTTATTCGGTTTACATCGGTGGAGGAATCTGAGATTGTGATCACGGGTCGCACTAAACACTTTTTGAGCTTATGTGGCGAGCACTTGTCTGTGGATAATATGAATAAGGCCATAGAATGTGTAGCCAATGAGTTGAATATTGACATCAAGGAGTTTACTGTGGCCGGCATCCCACATGGATCCCTGTTTGCTCACCATTGGTTTATTGGTACCGACAATAAGATTGATGGCCGCCTGCTGAAAGAAAGACTCGATCATTTTTTGAAAGAACTCAATGATGACTATGCGGTGGAGCGCAGTGCCGCCCTCCGCGATGTATATGTTGATGTGGTACCGACAAGGAAGTTCTACGCCTGGATGGAGTCTAAGGGTAAGGTGGGAGGTCAGAACAAATTTCCGCGTGTGTTAAAAAGTGCCCAGCTGGAAGACTGGCAAAATTTCATTCAACCTTGATCACCATAGTCGGGCACGGTATTGAATTTGGATTGGTGCTGACCTTTTTGGTCGGGCCGGTATTCTTTACCATCCTGCAAACAAGCCTGGAGGCCGGGTTTTGGAAGGGGGTGTTGGTAGCCGTAGGTGTTTCATTGAGCGATATTTTTTATGTAGTCATTTGCTACTACGGGGTGGCGCAATGGGCAGTGAATGCCAATGTGAAAATATTCCTGGCATACGGAGGAGGAATTATCCTCATAGCCTTTGGATTATATCACATACTCATCAAGAGCAGGCGACAACTCAATACGCTTCATTCCGTGTCCGGAAAACGGAGGTACCAGTATGTATTGAAGGGATTTGTTATTAATGGCATGACACCGATGGTGTTGTTTTTCTGGATTGCCACCGTAAGTTTTGCGACCGTGCACTTTGGGTATGCCTCTGGTCAGGAATTTTCTCTGTTCTTCCTGGGTATGCTGGGCACCATTTTGTCCACTGATATCCTCAAGGCTTTTCTGGCAGACAAAGTACGCAGGCTCATCACACCCCGCTCAATGACAATCATGAATATCCTGATTGGTATTATCCTGTTTGGATTCGGATGTAAATTGTTGTTTGTCCCCTCCAGCCTGCCACTGCCTTAGTCCTGCAATACGTTGCTGACGAAAGTTGACTTCAGCAAAAGCCAGATGACGAGTAGCACGATGGCCCAACGCAGGTAGATAAAATAGAAGTCGGTAGTATCCTTGAAACGCGTCTCTTTGATCTCGGCTTTTTCATACTGGTCAATCTTCCGGAATACGGCCAGCAGGGCTTCGTTGTCAGCCACCCGAAAAAACTCTCCTGATCCGATTTGTGCAATCTTACGCATGGTAGACTCATCGACGGTATTCTCGACCATGTTGGGTCGACCAAAAAAATCTTTGCCGTAAGGCACCATACCCTCTTTACCCACCACAATGGTGTAGATCTTGATATTATAAGCCGAGGCGAGCTCTGCCGAAGTAATGGGATCAATGTTGCCGGCGGTGTTGTCCCCATCGCTCAGCAGGATGCAAACCTTGGATTTGGATTCAGACTCACGCATGCGGTTTGTCACCACGGCCAGTGCGCTGCCGATGGCGGTGCCCCTGCTTTCAATCATATCAAAATTCAGTTCATTGAGGTAGGCATTGAGTAAAGTGTAGTCGGTGGTAAGGGGCGTGAGTGAAAATGCATCGCCGGAGAATACCACCAACCCGATCCTGTCCTGCATGCGGCCTTTGATGAAGTTTCTGGCAACTTCCTTGGCAGCTTCCAGCCGATTAGGAATGAAGTCTTCAATTTGCATGGACTGCGAGATATCAATGGCCAGCATGATATCGATACCTTCGGTCCATTGCTCTACCTTTTCATTGGTCTTTTGCGGACGTGCCAGCGCCACCAAAATGAGCACAATTGCCAGGGTGAGAATCAAATCCGGGATCAACCGTAGCCACGTTAATGCCGTGCTTTTCAGATCGGATTTTATGAACGCTACCGGAAGTTTTTGATTGAAATAATAGCGCCACACCCAACGGATCACAATCAGTACCGGGACCAGTGCGATGGCGTAAAGAAATGCGACCTGGGTCCAGGTGAATGATCGTAAGGTGGAGGGATACAACCACTCCGGAGAAAAGTAGTTGATGCTATCCATGACGAAGGGAATGTTCCTTTAATTGAAATCTTTTTTGTGTGAAGGCTACGAGAAACTGAAATGCCTCGCGGGGATGGGCATCGCTACCATAAATGCTCCTGTCGATGGCATGAAGCCCCTGAGCCAGTTCCGCATCCGTTACGTGGTGCACTATTTCTCGGGAAGTATACCGGGTGAAGGGATTGCCTTCCAGTTTTTCCATATAGTTCTTCCAGATTACCAATGTTTCTTCTGCTTTCCGTGGTGAGTAGGTGTTCTCCAGTTCCTGTAAGGCAGCCCGGTAACGGGTGGTGAAAGCCGTGTACTCGCGGTTCAGGCTGCGCAAGGCGAACCAAAGCCGGATTTTCTTTCCAAACAGTATCCAGGCAATGACGCAAGCGAGCAGGATGACCCCGGTGATGATCAGCAAGACAGGATAATTAAGAAGCTGCCTTACGGTAAGGTAGGCCGTGTTGACTTTCAGGGGCAGCCGTTCCACCGAAACTGAATCAGGCAGAACATGAACACGGTGATTGATCCGAAGGCTATCGTAGGATGAAAAAATGGTAACGCAGTCTTTCTCCTGTACCAGAAACACGGGCAGCCGAAGACGTTGAAGTGTATCGAGTTCAAAGGTCGCCACCAGGTATACCACACTGTCATAACTTCGATTTCCTTCAGTTCTGGTTGTCGCGTATTTTTTCCGAAGGACTTCAAAGGGGGCAAAGGTGTAGGTGGAATCGGGAAACAGCATTTGCAGGTCACGATTATACCTTGCCGTTAGCGCGAAGGGAACTTCTTTGCCGATCCCGGTGGTATCGGATAAAAAGTGTCCGCGGACAACGGGGGTGTCCTGCGCCCATGACGCCGTGGCGAACATCCAACCGAACAACAACCCAAGTGTAAAACGCTTCATGAAAAGGCCCATCCGTTCTACGTAGTCTTGAGGCTTTTGTTTCTTACTTTAAAGAGCCGCAACAACTTGGGAACATAGTCTTCGTCCGTAGTCAGGTTGAGGTAATTGATCTGGTGCTTGCGGCTGAACTTCTCCAGCGCCGTGCGCCGTTCAGCATGCGTATTGGTAAGTTTGTTCCGGAAGTCACCAAAGGAGGTATTCACCCACAAGGTCTTTTTGGATTCCTTGTCGAGCACCGGAATGATGCCTAGCCTGGGCAGGTCTGTTTCGCGCTTGTCGGCAATCTGAATGAGTACAAGGTCATGCTTGAGCGCCAAAGACTGCAGGTTGTGGTAATAGTCGTCATCAATAAAATCTGAAATCATGATGATCACACTCTTGCGACGGATGGAATTGAGGGCAAAAGAGATCGCTTTCGATAGATTGGTCTTCGCTGACTTGGGGCGGAGTTTCTCAAGCGTAGCAATGATTTCATATGCCTGACCCAATCCCTTGCGGGGCTTCATATACTTTTCGCGTTCATCAGAATAGCAGATCAATCCAATCTGACTGGATTCCTTGGCTCCGGACAGTGCGAGCACACCGCATATCTCCATCGAAATATTAAATTTGGTGCGGCCCGGTGTCCCGATCTGTTGGGAGGCACTCACATCCAGGATAAAGAAGATCGTTTGTTCTTTTTCCTCCTTGAAGGTCTTGACAAACGTGCCGTGCCCTTTGGCTGTCACATGCCAGTCGATCGAGCGGATGTCATCGCCATATTGGTAGGGTCGCACATCATCGAACTCCAGTCCGGACCCTTTAAAGATCGAATGGAAATCCCCCTGCATCTGGCTGTTGATGGCCTTGCGGATCTGAATCTCGTAACGACGTAATTTTTTAAGCAGGGTCTTCAATCCGGCACAATTTTAGCGACGCTAAATTATGAGTAATTTGCGCACCCCGAAAGAAAGATTTTTCCATGAAACTCAGCTTCCTCTTGGTCATTTTGCTGCTGTTGCCGCTTTCCTGCAAAAAGGACGAAAAGCTGCCCCCGGGTGTGATGACCAGGGAGGAAATGGTGAAATGGATGATTCCCATATACCTGGCCGAAGCCAGGACCCAACTTCTGAACCTAAACAAGGATTCTGCCTACCGGATTTTTATCCCCCTGCAGGACTCCCTCAAGCGATCCAGTGGAATGCAGGATTCCGTATTTGTGAAATCATATCAATATTACCTGGACCACTCTCCGGAGTTGGAAGCGGTATATGACGCTGTGATCGACTCCCTCAGTTTGCGAGAACAAAAGCTCCGACAAGCCATCGGCAATTAAGTGATGACGGCGGCTGACGTAGAAGCTCGACTCGGTTTTGATCAGATCAGGCAAAAACTGAATTTCTATTGCCTGGGAGATCCGGGCAGGGCGCGGGTGGCCTCCCTCACCCTGAACACCGATCATACAATCCTCACGGTTTTACTTCAGCAAACCCATGAAGCACTCGGGCTGCTCAGTCGCGGTGAAGTGCTCCCGCTTCGTACCTATGCTGATCCACAGCCCTGGTTTCAGGTTGCCGCCATTGAGGGAAACTTCCTGGAGTCAACAGACTTGATGCACCTGTGGCAAGCCTGGCAATCCGTGATTGAAACCAGACAATTTCTGGTGAGATGGAAAGATGATGCCCCTGCGCTTGGACGGTTGACTTTACCCGTGACCGAAGCGCGGGCGTTACATCAGGCGCTCAACCAACAAATCGATGAGGAAGGGCGAATCAAGGACAACGCAACGCCCGAGCTCATGCGCATCCGCCGCCGGCTCCGCGACGAGCAAAGCAAGGTACGCCGCGTAGCCGAAGCCCTGATGCGTCAGGCGCGTGAAGCCGGCTGGGCCCCCGAAGGCGCTATGCCCACCATCCGCGACGGACGGCTGGTTATACCCGTATTGGCAGAGCATAAGCGCAAGATCAGAGGTTATGTGATGGATCAGTCCGCGACGGGTCAGACGATTTACCTGGAACCCGGAGAAGTGATGGAGGCCAACAATGATCTTCGTGACCTGGAGTTGGAGGAGCGTCAGGAAGTGGTGCGGATATTGCGTGAACTTACTTCGCTCGTACGCGTTCATTTGCCAGAACTGGAAATCGGATACTCCTTCCTGGGAGAAGTTGATTTCATCCAGGCCAAAGCTCGCTATGCCCGTGAGATTGAAGCAATCCTTCCGGTGTGTAAATCCGAGCCAGCACTTAACTGGATCAACGCACGCCATCCTATTCTGCTTCAAACGCTAAAGGGAAAGCGTACACTCATTCCCCTAACCATTGAACTACACCAGGCGGAACGTTTTCTGTTGGTGAGTGGACCGAACGCTGGTGGTAAGTCGGTGTGCCTGAAAACGGTGGGGTTGATCCAATATATGTTTCAAACGGGGTTGCTCATACCGGTATCGGATGGTTCGGTGGCAGGTATTTTTGATGCCATTTTCCTGGACATTGGAGATCAGCAGTCCATTGAGAACGACCTCAGTACCTACAGTTCGCATTTGAAGAACATGGATCAGTTTATCCGAAAGGCCACCGCTTCATCATTGGTGCTGATGGATGAACTGGGATCCGGTACTGATCCAAACTTTGGCGGCGGTATTGCTCAAGCCGTATTGGAGCAGTTGTTGCTGCACAAGGTTTGGGGACTTGCCACCACCCATTACTATAACCTGAAGGTTTTTGCGAGCAACCATCCCGGCATACGCAATGCAGCGATGTTATTTGACATCAAAACATTATCGCCATTATATCGCTTGGAGACCGGTCAGCCCGGGAGCTCTTTTGCATTGGAGATTGCCCGAAAGACTGGATTGTCGGCAGAAACGTTAAAGAGTGCCGAGCGCATTATCGGTAAAGAATTGACCGGCCTCGAAACCCTCATGAAAGAGGTGGCGGAAGGCAAACAGGCAATTGTGGTGAAGGAGCGTGAACTCAGGCAACGTGAGGAGCAGGCAGACAAACTGAAGAAGCAATACGAGCAGTTGCATGGCCAATTGGAGAAACAGAAAAAGGAAATCTTGAACCGTGCCAAATCGGAAGCTTCGGACCTACTGAAAGAGACTAACCGCGAGATTGAAAAGACGATCCGACACATCCGGGAGAACAAGGCTGAGAAACAAGAGACGCGAAAGGTGAGGCATGGATTAAAAGATCTTGAGAAGAAGGTTAAGCCAGCAACACCGGCTGCCATCAAATCGCAAGAGCCCCTGGTGGAGGGCGATAAAGTTCGAATGATTGGTGGTGAAGTTACAGGCACCATACTTGGTATCCGTGGTAAAACAGCCACGGTTCAGTTTGGCGACCTGCGGTCATCGGTTAAGATGGAGCGATTGGTACGTAGTGATTTGGCACAGGAAGTACAAGCGAGTCGCCCGCAGGTTAAGGGTATTGAGTTGCATGAACGGCAATCCCGGTTTAGTCCGGTATTGGACGTGCGTGGTATGCGGGTGGAGGAATTGCTCCCTTTACTGACCCGCTTTCTTGATGATGCCGTCTTGTTGGGACAACCAGAGGTGCGAATCATTCATGGCAAAGGGGAAGGTGTGCTGCGGAAGGTGGTGAGAGAATACCTTTCTACGCTAAAGGGCCTGGGCAGCTTCCGCGATGAGCATGCTGATCGGGGTGGCGAAGGAATCACGATTGTAACCTTGCGCTAAAAAAAAGAAACCTCCCGGTTAAGGGAGGTTTCGGTATATCAGGTTATGCGGTACGTTAAGGAATAAGGGTAAATACCCAGTTACCTTTAACGTTGTCTACACGGGAAAATCCGTTGCCGGAATAGTTGAATGTCAATTGAAGTTGGGTGGCCTTGTCATCAACCGAGTAGGTGATGGGCAGCGCGTCATCGCGCTTCAGGCTGGTAGAAAATAACGCACCATCGCCATAAGTGAAGGTACCCGATGCTGGCCAGGGGCTGAGGGCTGGTCGGCCGCTGCAGGTATAACCAAAGGTGGTTTGTCCGGCGGTGCCACTGATGGTTAACTGGAAGTTGCTATAGCCGGTTTGATCTACGCCATCCAGTGTCACTTTGGAAAATTTCCAGGTCTTGGAAAGCCTTACCAGTTGAGCGTCCTGCGGTGTTTGTCCCGGGCCGTCTTTTTTCTTACACCCAGAATAGGTGAGAAGAGAACCCAGGGCGACTACCACCAACATTGCTTTGAAGATTTTCATAAGGTCTCAGATAATTGATCAAACATACTAAAATATGGATTCTTTTGGAATATGGCTGAAGAATACCCTCGTTTTATCCCGGCGGCTTACCGGGAAGTAACCCGCTTATACTCCATTAGTTGGATAGGGGTGGCGTTGACGGGGCACTCAATTTCGAGATTGGAACCAATGAAAATCAGGGTCTCGGGGGGTAATTGATTAAAATACTGCCAGTACCAATCTATGGCCTTTTTGTCGAGGTTGGAGGTCGGCTCGTCGAGAAAAACCATATCGACATCTGAAAAAAAGGCCAAAGCGAGCTTCAGGCGCTGTTTCATGCCTGAAGAAAAGACTGCAATCTGTTTGTGCCTGGCGTGGCTAAGCTCCATCAAATCCATCAGGTTTTCGAGACTATGTGACCCCCTGATTTTCTTGAATGAAAAATGAAATTTCAGCAATTCGGTGAGGGTAAACTCCTCAATCAACTCCATGTATGGGGTAGCCATCACCTGGTGCTGATGAACGTCTTCTACAGGTATTGTTTGATCGCCGGATATATACGTCAGATTTCCGGTTGAAGCAGGTAGTTGTCCCCAGAGTACCTGCAACAAGGTTGACTTACCAGATCCGTTTGGCCCTACAATCGTGTAGATGCCGGGCTTAAAGGTGTAATTGAGATTTCTGAATATCCACTCGTGGTTGTAACGTTTCCCCAGGTTTTCAGCGCGGAGAATCATTCAAAGGATGTGCTTTTGGAAAATCCTTTCATTACGCCGCGTTCCGAGTTGCGGATAAACTGAACGATGTAATCGCGCTCTGCACTGGGCGCTATCTCTTTCTCCACCGCGTCAAGGGCTTTGGAGTTGTTAAGACCTTTCAAAAAGATGTAACGGTAGATTTCCTGGATCTCACTGATTTTCTCTGCCGTAAATCCTCTGCGACGAAGCCCCACGCTGTTGATGCCGGCATAGGTCAGCGGCTCGCGGGCAGCTTTTGTAAAAGGAGGAATGTCTTTGCGTACCAGTGACCCACCGGACAACATCACGTGTGCACCAACTTTCACAAACTGATGCAATGCACTTGCTCCACCGATAATCGCCCAGTCTTCAATGGTCACGTGACCTGCCACTTGTACCGCGTTGGCGAAAATGCAATTATTGCCCACAATGCAATCATGTGCGATATGCACATAGGCCATCAGGAGGCAGTTCTTCCCAATCACTGTCTTGTGCTTATCAACCGTACCCCGGCTGATCGTTACACTTTCTCGGATCACCGTGTTGTCGCCAATGAAGGTCTCGGTTGTTTCACCGGCAAATTTCAGGTCTTGCGGAATGGAAGAAACGGACGCCCCGGGATAGATCTTTACATTTTTTCCAATGCGGGAACCGTCCCACACCACCGCGTTGGGGCCAATCCAACTGCCATCGCCGATCACTACATCTTTGTGGATCGTTGCAAATGGTTCAATGACCACGTTCTGGCCGATTTTCGCCTCCGGATGTACGTTGGCTAAGGGGTGATAGCTCATGAATCTTTTCGAACAATACTGGCTGTCATGGTACCTTCACACACCAGTGCGTTGCCCACGTAGCCTCTTCCATACATTTTAGCGATACCCCGCTTAATAGGGGCCAGCAAATCACACTGGATCACCAGCGTATCGCCAGGCAGAACCATCTTACGGAAACGAAACTCGTCAATGCCCAGAAAATAAGTCCAGTAGTTCTCAGGATCCGGTACGGTATTCAACACGAGGATACCGCCAATCTGCGCCATCGCTTCTACCTGCAGTACACCTGGCATTACCGGATTGCCAGGAAAATGTCCAGCGAAGAAATTCTCATTCATCGTGACATTCTTCACGCCGGCAACGGTCTCTTTGTCGAGGTAAATGATCTTGTCGATCAACAGAAACGGGTAACGGTGGGGAAGGGTCTGTGTGATTTTGTTGATGTCCATCACCGGAGGCAGTGAAGGATTATACCGGGGAACGCCTTTCTTGTCAGACTCCGCCATAGCTTTCTTCAACTTCTTGGCGAAAGCCACATTCGCGGCATGACCAGGCCGGGCAGCGAGGATCTGTGCTTTCAGGGGCCGGCCGGCTAGTGCCAGATCACCGATGATATCAAGTAGTTTGTGGCGCGCCGGCTCATTGTTATAGCGCAACTCAACGTTGTTCAGGATGCCCTCTTTTTTCACTTCGACCTTGGGCTTGTTCAGCATTCGCGCGATATTCTCCAGTTCATGGGGTTCAATGACCCGGTCAACGATCACGATCGCATTGTTCAGGTCTCCGCCCTTGATCAGGTTATTCTTATACAACATCTCCAGTTCATGGAGGAAGCAAAAGGTGCGGCAGGAGGCAATTTCCTTTTCGAATTGCTGAATGTTGGTGATAGATGCATGTTGACTGCCCAGCACCGGTGAATTGTAGTCGATCATCACCGTTACGCGATAGTCGTCCAGCGGCAGTGCAGCGATTTCTACATGGCGGGCGCTTTCGCGGTAGAAGATACTGTCCTGTACTTCAAAAAAATCCTTCAGGGCATTCTGTTCTTCATAGCCGGCCTCTTTGAGCACCTGCACAAATTCGATGGAACTTCCATCCATGATGGGTGCTTCGGGTCCGTCGATCTGCACCATGACGTTGTCGATTTCAAGACCCACGAGTGCCGCGAGGGTATGCTCAATGGTGCTCACCCGCGCGCCGCTCTGTTCCAGGGTTGTACCCCGGGAGACGTCCACCACGCGGTCGCAGTCGGCGTCAATGATGGGGGCCCCTGGCAGGTCAATCCGCTGGAACTTAATTCCGTGGTTTGGCTTTGCCGGCAAAAAGGTGAGGTTGGTCTGCACCCCGGTGTGAAGTCCAACACCGGATATGGTTACCGACTTCTTGATGGTCTGTTGCTTGTGGTTAAGCATGCATTAAATAAGTGCGCAAATTTAACGCGAATGCACCACTATGCCAAAATCAAGGCATTTTTACCACCCTGACTAGTCTTTTTGGCTCTCTGTGCCGTTTTCAATCGGATGTGGCACCCGCTTTTCCAGTTCGCGCAGCCGATAATTGAAATCCGGCAGTTTTTTGAAGATGGCGTAAGACCTGAAATACTCCTTGATATCGAATGAAGGGGTGCCGAAATGACGTTGACCTTCTTCGGTGATTGACTTTGAAACGCCTGTCTGTGCCCCCAGGCTGGTGCGGTTGGCAATTTCAAGATGCCCGGCGATACCCACCTGGCCGGCGATCATACAATTTTCACCCACCTTGCTCGACCCGGCCACACCACTCTGCGCAGCGATTACCGTGTTCTTGCCGATCACTACGTTGTGGGCGATCTGAATAAGGTTATCCATCTTCACACCTTTGCTGATGATGGTGCTGTCTCCCATCAGGGTTGCACAATCAATGACGGCATTGGCACCAATGGATACATTATCTTCAACGATGACGTTGCCCAGCTGTGGAATGGTCTTATAGCTGCCGTCTTCGAGGGGGGCAAAGCCAAAACCATCAGAACCGATAACGGTACCTGCATGAATAATGCAATTGCTGCCGATGCGGGTGCCGGCGTATAACTTTACGTTGGGATGCAGAATGGTGTTGTTGCCAATCACCACGCGATCGCCAATGAATACGTGCGGATGAATCTTGCAATTGTCACCAATCGTGACTTGTGAACCGATGTATGAGAATGCGCCGCGATAGATGTTGGCGCCAACTGTGGATTTCTCTCCGATAAAACTGGGTTGTTCAACACCGGTCTTCTGAAAGTTCATCAACTTATGGTATTCTTCCAGCAATACGGTGAAACTGGCATAGGCATCATCAACGCGAATCAATGCGGCACTGATGTCTTTCTTGGGTTCAAAGTCGCGGTTGACGATTACAGCCGTGGCCTTGGTGCTATAAATAAACTGTTCGTACTTAGGATTGGCCAGAAACGCAATTTCGCCGGGCCCTGCTTCCTGAATCTTGGCGAGCATCCGCACCTTTTGATTACCATCCCCTGAAACCGAGCCTTTGAGCATGCCGGCTATTTGATGTAATGTAAATTCCATAAATGAAGGATAGGGATAAGGCCTTTACAAAGATAAGTTTTTAGGCCAGCATAGGTAGCTTTTTTTGACGATTTTACTCATGGCCTTGATGTTAGGAAGATCAGAAGCCTGGGCTACATCCAATAGTTCACCCGACTTCATCCAGATCTGAATGGCATTTCTTTCAGACAGGTATGCTTCATTGGAGAGACTGCCGTAAGAGAATAAAAACGCGGCGTCCTTGCGTGTAAAATGATATTGTTCACCAATAGCAGTACGCACCTGCTCAATGGCAGATTTCTCGATGGGTTGTGTGGATACTCGGATGTGAAATAGCCTGCGCTCCAGTAACCACCGGCAAAGACCACTCAATACCTCATCCTTATTGGTCTGCCATTGTTTGATGGCGCCCCATAAGTCGTAATCATCCAGCGATCCAAAGTGTTGCAACAATGCCGGCTGTTTGTTGAAATCGTCCAGGGTTTGCTGGTGGTACAAGAACATGTGCAGGCTTTCACTTGCTGGCACGGGTTCACCGGACTGGGCGAGGTATTGTGCGCGCCGGATGATATTAATCAGCAACCGTTCCGCCGACACGCTGGTCTTGTGGAGATACACCTGCCAATACATGAGTCGTCGGGCGCTGAGAAAATGCTCGATGTTGTAAATTCCTTTTTCTTCCACCACCAGTTGGCCGTTTATCACATTCAGCATAGCGATGATGCGATCAGTGCTGATGAAGCCCTCGCGTACGCCGGTGAAGAAACTGTCGCGGTTGAGGTAATCCAACCGGTCCATGTCAAGCTGGGAGCTCACCATCTGGTGGAGGAACTTGCGTGGATGCGTATTTTGAAAGATCCGCAACGCCATCGACAACTCATTGTTGAACTCTTTGTTCAGGGCTTTCATGAACAGGAAGGAAATGCTCTCGTGCTGGACATGGTCGAGCAGGGTTTCTTCCAGGGCATGTGAGAATGGTCCGTGGCCGATGTCATGTAACAAGGTGGCGATCTGAGCCGCTTCCTGTTCTTCGCCAGAGATATCAACACCCTTGGCCCTCAGTACGTCAATAGCACGCCGCATGAGGTCCATGGCACCCAGGGCATGGTGAAACCGGGTATGGATTGCCCCAGGATATACGAGCTCCGTCAGCCCCAACTGCCGGATGTGCCGCATGCGCTGCATGTAGCGGTGCTCAATCAAGGCATGTATTTTTTCACTGGTCACGGGAATAAAACCGTAGACCGGGTCGTTAATGATGGTATTCTTGAAGGCGCGCGCAGCAGCCATGGGATTCGGGTTGATTCGCTAACTTGTAAAAAAATACTCCATGCAAAGATATTCGATTTTGTGGGCTGACGATGAGATTGATTTGCTGAAACCCCACATCCTTTTCCTGCAACAGCGTGGGTATGACATTACTCCAGTCAACAATGGTGCGGAAGCCGTGGAACTTAATGAAAGTCGCAATTTTGACGTTGTCTTTCTGGATGAGCACATGCCAGGTATGTCGGGTTTGGAAGCGTTGGGGTTGATCAAAGGAACCAAGCCCAATGTGCCGGTGGTGATGATTACCAAAAATGAAGAAGAACAGATTATGGAAGAGGCCATCGGATCCAAAATCGATGACTACCTGATCAAGCCCATTAACCCCAGTCAAATACTCCTTTCTGTAAAGAAGATCCTGGATAAGAAGAGCCTGGTGATGGAAAAAACAAACTCTGACTATCAGCAGGAGTTTGGAAAGATCAGCATGGCCTTTCTGGATGACCTGAACCATGAAGCCTGGTCGGATATTTATAAGAAGCTTGTGTTTTGGGAATTGCAGATGGACCAGACCGATGCCAGCATGGCCGAAGTACTGGAGTCGCAGAAAGTGGAAGCCAACGTAAACTTCTGCCGATTCATCAAGAAGAACTATGACAGTTGGTTGAACGACAGCAAAGCATCCAAGCCATTGATGTCGCACCAACTCATGAAGAAGAAAGTGTTTCCGGAGGTGCAGCCAGGTCGCCCTACATTTCTGCTCGTCATTGATAACCTTCGGTACGATCAGTGGAAGGCCATCGAACCTGAATTACTTGACTTCTTCACGATTGAAAAAGAGGAAACGTATTATTCCATCTTACCCACCACCACCGCGTATGCCCGGAATGCAATTTTCTCCGGACTGCTGCCTTCCGAGATGGCACGCCAATCTCCTGAATTGTGGGTAGGTGAGGATGAGGAAGATGGCAAGAACAACAACGAAGACCAGTTTCTGGAGAAACAAATCCGGCGCAATAACCTCAATATCAAATTCTCATACCATAAGATCAAGAAACTGGAAGAAGGCCGTGACCTGGTAGACACAGTATCGAACTTGTTCAACAATGATCTGAATGTGATTGTTTACAATTTTGTAGACATGCTCTCCCACGCACGCACCGATATGGCGATGGTGCGGGAATTGGCACCGGATGAGGCAGCATACCGATCCATTACCAAATCCTGGTTTATTCATTCACCGCTGTTTGAAGTGCTGAAGAAAATATCGGAAAAGAAAGCACGGGTGATCATTACCACCGATCATGGCACCATTCGTGTGAAACGCCCTTTCAAAATAATTGGCGACCGTGCGGTCAATAGCAACCTGCGATACAAGCAGGGCAAGAATCTGAGTTATGAAGGCGATAAGATTATGGCTCAGCCAAAACCGGAGCGCTATTTTCTGCCCAAGCAAAATGTGTCGACGAGTTATGTGTTTGCCATCGAAGATCAGTTTTTTGCATACCCCAACAACTACAACTATTACGTAAGTCTCTACAAGGACACTTTTCAGCATGGAGGTGTAAGCCTTGAGGAGATGATCATTCCTCTAATTTTGCTATCTTCGAAAAATGCCTGACACGTGGCACATGACGGCCGGAGGTAGAGAAGTTTCCCAACATCAGCTAGACGAGGTTGCAAACGAACTGCTTACCGTTGCCGGTAAGTCAGGGGTGTGGATGTTGCACGGTGATATGGGAGCCGGTAAAACTACGCTGGTGAAGGCGATAGGCCGCAGCCTGGGTGTTACGGAGACCATGAGCAGCCCCACTTTTGCGCTCGTGAACGAGTACCGGCGAGGCGATGGAGGTAAATTGATACATTTTGATTTGTACCGGCTTAAGAATGAACATGAAATTGCGGATATCGGAGCGACTGAATACTTTGACTCCGGAGAATTATGCCTGGTCGAATGGCCGGAAAAATTGGGCACCCTTAGCCCCTTGCCCTCCTTTCATGTTCGAATACAGGTAACCGCACCCCAACTTCGAAAAATCGAGTATGAGTTCCAAAGCTAAGTCCCCGTTCGAAACCCTGGCCAAA
>JBGAMI010000102.1:0-4740 GCA_044223085.1 Cyclobacteriaceae bacterium | reverse complement strand
CCTTGTCCATGAATGGCAAATACATCTACGGAGATGGGACCATGGCATTGGTGACACCTGGCAGTGATTTTGGCGTATATAACCTGAATACCATGACGTACAAACGATTTGACGCCCGCCGAGGAGCTTCAGCTTACCTCTCAATCGATGGACTTTCTTTGTATGTGCTGGAGTCAGGCAACATGATGCGCAAATCAAAATTGACGAAACTCAGCGCGAAGTAATATATCTTAGCATGACGATAACCATCTGCCTTTATGGTTGATGGTTATCTTCATTATACGACAAATTTATTCTGATATGAAACAGTTTATCTTGTTGATCATCGCGGTGTGTTTGGCGACAGCCACTCCCGCGCAAAAGAAAAAGAACGTCGTCGTGGGGGATCGTTTTCAGATTTTCTATGATCAGGGAAAGAGTTACTATGACAACGATAAGTACGCCGATGCCATCACCTATTTCGAAGATGCGCGCAAGAGCCGTCCGGACGATGAAAACATGTTGTACTACCTCGGACTGAGTTACCGCTACAATGGACAAAAGGACAAAGCCCTTGAAACGCTGCTTCATCTGGAGCAGGTTAAGCCGGACTATTATGCCTGGTTTTATTTTGAGATCGGCCGGTGCCTGAATGATCTAAATCGCTATCAGGAATCAATACCCTATTTTGAAAAGTTTGATAAAAAGTTTCCAGTGAGTGCGGAAAATGTCAGGTACAGACACCAGGCTAAGTTCCTTATCGGATATGCGAAGGGACAGGCCGCTTTGCAAAAAGCCCCGGTGGTCATGAAACAGCCGGTTCGCCTCTCAGATAATATCAACAGCCCCTACAATGATTACGCACCCGTGGTTGATCCTACCGGAACGAAGCTCTACTTTACTTCACGCCGAATCGGTGGAATTTCCCATGAAGACCGCGATGCTGAACAAGGTGATGAAGATGTTTACTGGATTGAGAAAACAGGAAACGCCTGGAGTGAACCGAAACTCATGCCCGAACCAATCAACAGTTCCGATAATGAAGGTATTGATTTCATTTCCGCGGATGGTCAGTTAATTGGCTTTACTTCAAGTCGCGATGGCGGCATGGGCAGCTCAGATATTCATTTCTCCACGCTAGACGGCAATCAATGGAAATCAGGTCAACATAGGCAACGTCGTGAACGGAAGCGATTGGGATTCGAACTCAACACTCTCTTATGACGGCAATAAAATGGTTTTTGCATCTTCCCGCGATGGAGGCTACGGTGGTTCTGATCTGTACATGACCGAAAAGAATATATACGGTGATTGGGGTCCTGCCATGAACCTGGGCCCGATCATCAACACACCCTTTGGCGAAACTGCTCCTTTTCTGAGTCAGGACGGAAGGACGTTGTATTTCGCATCTGAAGGCCATCCTGGATTTGGCAGCTATGATGTCTTCAAAACGGTTTGGGAAGATGGCAAGTGGAGCATTCCGGTAAACCTGGGTCAGCCACTGAATACACCTGAACGCGACGACTATTTTACCATTGGTGGTTCGGGTGAAGTCGGCTACTTCTCACGCTATGGCCCCGGCAACAAAAACTCGGACCTGTACGAGGTCGAAATCCCGGAGGAAATGCGGCCTAAACCCACGGTGGTGGTGGAAGGAATTGTCACCAACGAAAAGACCAAAGAGGTGGTAGGAAGCTATGTGATGGTGGAAGATGTGAATACCGCCGAACTGATAGCCGTAAGCAAAAGCAACAGTGCTTCAGGAAAGTACCTGGTGGTATTGCCGGCCGGCCGTACCTATAGCGTATCCGCTAACAAAGAGGGATTCTTTTTTCACTCTGAACTTTTTGACATACCAGCTACTGCCAAGTTCACCACGGTGCGAAAGGACATTGCACTTAAGCCCATTGAAAAGGGCGCGAAGATTATCTTGAACAACATCTTTTTTGAAACGGGTAAAGCAACCCTTACTCCCCAAAGTCGGGTGGAACTGGAGAAAGCGATTGAATTGTTGAAATCCAATCCCAGCATGAAGATTGAAGTGGGCGGGCATACGGACAATGTAGGTGATGATGCCTTCAACATGAAGTTGTCACACGACCGGGCGAGGTCAGTCAGGGATTATCTGGTGAACGGCGGCGTTGCATCTGAACGGCTCCAGGCCAAAGGCTATGGTGAACTAAATCCAATCGCCACCAATGATACCGACGATGGCCGTAAGGCAAATCGCAGAACGGAGTTTGTGATTCTTGAATTCTAGTTGCGGCCGATCTGAATAAACGGCGCCCAGTAGTATGGGTGCCGGTATTGCTCATTGCGTAGGAGCGCCAACTTGGCATCGCGCAGTGCCGAGGCTTTGTCTTTGCCGTTCAAGAGTTCGGTATAGAATGAGACCATAAGATTGGCGGTGCTTTCGTCGGCCACTTTCCACAGGGAGGCAATTACGTTGGAAGCCCCCGCCATCATGAAGGCGCTGGAGAGGCCCCGCACGCCTTCGCCTTCAATTTTTTTGCCCAGGGCCGTTTCACAGGCAGACAGGGTCACCAGATCAGCATGCATGGACAAGCCCAGAATTTCTCCTGAGTAGAGAATCCCATCTTCAGCCGATGTTGAATCCTGCGTCAACAGCAATCCGGACAGTTCGGGATATTGCCCGTTCACAAAACCGTGCGTAGCCAAATGAATGTAATCGTATCGGGAGAATTCACCTTTCTTGATAAGTTCCTCGGAAGCAGATTCGTTCACAAAATACCGGGACAACATTCCTTTGTCGGCATGAAGTTGATTAATCTGCTCTACTTCGCGTTCGGTTCCTGGCAGCGGTTCAATATAATCACCTTGTAAACTGAATGCACGGCTGGCCGGCTCTGTCCTTTTTCCCATTTGAACAAAGCGTTCGGTAGAGGAGGTGAACGTGCTGGTGCGTCGATCTGCAAACACGGGGGCCATTGCCAGCAGGGCGGGCTTTGCGGATTTTTGCAGTATGGGCTTAATAGTCAATAAGGCACCAGAAAATGAATAATGAATGGTGTATTGCTCTAGCAGATAGTTTCCTTTTCCCAGCGCTTCAAAGGGCAGATAGTTTAGGGGACCTTCCGGCACAATGATGATATGGGAAGCACCACCCAAAGATGTCAGGGCACTTTCGGCAGGTGACCAGAAGGTCTCAGTCATCTGTGTCCGCAATTCCGGAAGAGCAGGGCTTTGAAATTTTATGGCATTGGTAAATCCGCGCACCAGTTTTTCAACATCCAGGTTGTTGGCAAGATATCGCACAGTTAACCCTTTGTTGGTTCCAACAAGGATGCATTTGAGCGAGTCGGTCATGGTATACGATACCAGTGCGGTCCCTGCCGGGAGTGTTTTTTGAACTTCCTTCCAGTCGGGTAGTTTTTTGCTAACCGATTTTCCGGCAGGCAGCTTTTCCCGCAAGGTATTTTCCAGTTCGTTAAATTCTTTTTCCACCGTGAACTCTTCTGCCTGTAGTTGTGTCACCAGCGACAGGTTGTTGGAGATATATGCCGTTGCGATGCCCTGTTGCAAAGTAATCAGCTTGGTGCTAAGTGCAGTCCGTTGTGACATCAATGCCTGAGGCACGTTGGCCAAAGAAGCTGGTCGGTTACACTGGAGATCGGCATACAAGAGATTTGCTTTGCTTCGTTCGGAATAATAGTACATCTGGTCGATATACCTGGAATCCTTCGTAAGGTCATATAATGCACGGACCGTTTGAATACCCTGTTCGGTGAAGTTCGAATTGATTCTGGAAAACCTGAGGCGGTCGTCATTATTTCTCAACTGGCTCGAGTGACTCACCAGCAACTCGTCGGCAATGTGAAGAAGCCGTGCGGCGTGATCCAGACTTGCCCGGTCTTTACGGACCAGCAACATATCGGCCTTGCCTAGACAGGTCACCAGCATTTCATACTGGCTGATGTAATCTGGTTTTTCAGGGCTGACACTAAACTGCTTATCGTTAAACGATGGCGAGTTGGCGATCCAGGCAGATTGAAAACTCTGTTCTGCTTTCTCATACGCTTTAATCTTGGCATAGCTAAAAGCCAGACGATTGTAGATCATGGCCTTAACCACCCCTTTGCCTGTACCCTCATAAATTTCGCGCGCTGGTTCAAGATAGGTCAGACTTCCCTGCGCATCACCTTTCAGGATGGCAATCATGCCCATGTTAAGGTAAACCGTCCCGACTTCCTTATGATTCTTCCCTTGAAGCCTGATGCGGATTTCCAACGCCTGGCGCAAGTATTCAAGGGCTTTGTCATACTCACCACCCGCTTCATAACTCAGACCAATATTTCCCAGGGCCATCGCGTAAGCAGAATGCTCCGTGCCATAGATACGCTTGTATAGCGCCAGCGCCTTGTTCTTGTGTTGCAATGCAAGATCCACATCCCCCAATTCGTCATAGGCTTGACCGATGTTGTTGTATAGGTCGGCTATGTCCGTTGGAGGCCCATCCGGGTATTTGTTCATGATCGTGAGTGCCTTCGAGTTCTGGATCAGAGATTGTTCAAAGGCACCGTTCGCAAAGGATGTCGCTCCCATGCTTATCAGTACGTAGGCTTCGGCCAGGCTGTTAGATCCGTACGTAGTCTGTGCCAACTTTAGCGCAGCTTCATGCAACTGGCTTGACTGACTGAACTGCCCAAGTTCATTGGCGACGATGCTGAAATTGAGCATCAGGTCAATCAGGTCGGTGGATTCCGCTGGAGGGCTCTTGGTATATATCGTCAACGCTTCCTG
>JBGAMI010000037.1:0-34663 GCA_044223085.1 Cyclobacteriaceae bacterium | reverse complement strand
GATCCACAATGACTACCTGTACTTCAGTTCCGAACTGGTGATCTACCGCCAGAAGTTGTCAGAAAACCAGTTGATACCTGCAGGTAAACCGGAAGTACTGGTCCGTGATCACCATCCCCTGCAGTGGCATAATGCCAAGTCACTGGCATTTGATCTGGAAGGAGGGATGTACGTCACGTTCAGTGCACCCACTAATATCTGCGAGGTTTACATGCCGGATAAAACCTACGCAACGCCGTATCCATGTCCGCAGCTCAACGACCAGGCTGGCATTTGGAAATTCAGTGACAGCAAACAGAATCAGAACCAATCTGACGGGCAGCGCTACGCCACCGGCTTGCGCAGCGTGGTAGCGATGTCGTGGAACGATACAGATAACACCCTCTATGCGATGACCCATGGCCGCGACTGGTTTCGGGTGAACGCACCGCAACTGTACAGCGAGTGGCAGAATGCGGTTTTGCCGGCAGAAGAGTTTATTAAGATCAATGAGGGTGACAATTTTGGCTGGCCATACAGCTATTACGATCCCTTCAAGCAGGCCCGCATCATTTCACCGGAGTATGGGGGCAATGGTACCCGTGTCGTGAACGATTTCACGGAGCCACTGATGGACTTTCCGGCGCACTGGGCACCCAACGACATGTTATTCTATAAGGGCAATCAGTTCCCGGAACGATACAAACAAGGGGCCTTTGTTGCCTTCCACGGTTCCACCAACCGGAATCCTTATCCCCAGGCCGGCTATATTGTTGCGTTTGTTCCTTTTATAGATGGTAAGCCGGCTAACAACTGGGAAGTTTTCGCCGATGGCTTCACCGGACTTGATACCATTCGGAGTATGATGGAAGTGAAGTACCGACCCATGGGGTTGTCGGAAGGTCCCGATGGTTCGTTATATATCTCCGACTCAAAGAATGGCAAAATCTGGCGGGTGGTATTCAACGGCGATCGCGACAAGTTTGGTGCGAATGAACTGGAGCCGATGGAGAAGTTGAAGTCCAAGCCCTACCTGAAAACGCCGGATGAGGTGGAAGATCGTTTGAAGGTGAACCAATTTGACAATTAGCTAATTGTTCGATTGACCAATTATCGAATTTGTGCAGATGGATATCCAATCCTCCCTCCAACAACTCAGGAACTTCACCTTCTCCATACACCCTTTGTCCGATGATGAGTGGTCTGCCTTTGCCTCCATCTTTGAAGAAGATAGTACGCGTCGCAAGACCATCCTCACATCACCCGGTGAAGTGGAACGACACCTGTACTTTATCACTGAGGGCGTTCAGCGTGCTTACTACCTGAGCCATGATGACAAAGAATCCACCCTCGTCTTTACCTATCCCTATTCTTTTTCTGGTGTCGCTGATTCGTTCTTGACCCAAACCCCTTCGCACTATTACCTCGAAACGCTCACCCAGAGCAGTTACTTGCGCGCCGGTTATGTTCAGGTTGCAGCATTGATGGATCGCTATCCCAACTTCGAGCGCTTCATCCGAGTAGCGATAAGTCATGCACTCAAAGGTGCCCTCGAGCGGCAGATTGAATTGCAAAGTTTTTCTGCGGAGCAGAAGTTTCGGACACTGCTCACCCGCAGCCCTCAGGTGTTGCGGTTGATTCCGCACAAGTACCTGGCGTCGTATCTTGGTATCGATGCGGCAACGTTCAGTAAACTTCTTTCTTCTGTACGTGTGTGAGGTGTCAGAAAATTTACCGCAAGGACGCAGAGAGGTTGAGTGGAAGTATCAAATGAGCCGAATTTCAGTTTGAGCGCCATTGCACCTTTGCTGCGAATGCAGTTCACGCAGAGCCGCAAAGAAATACGCAGAGGTCGCAGTTAGACTATTCTTTGTGTTTTCGGCGTGGGTTATCTCTGCGCCTTTGCGTGAAATACATTTCCTGCCATGAGTACTTTCGTTGTTGGCAGTTTGAGCGCTACAACACTTTCGTTGCGAATACAATCATTCAAAATCTTGGTCAAGACAAAGATTTTTGTCGGGGTGGAAGATCAATTTTGTGTGATGGTTTCCTGCGGCTCACAGGGTTAGGAGTAGAGGAGCCCATCAAAACACCTAAATTGAATCGTTATGCCATCCTACCAACAGAAACAACTGCTCACGTCACTATTTCAACAAACCGAATCCATTCTGGGCAAAGTAATCGGAGAGTGGCAGCTTTTGCCCCACGATAGGTTTGCAGCGAAACCTGCCCCGGACAAGTGGAGCGCCAATGAATGCCTGCAACACCTCAACAACTACGGCCGCTATTACCTGCCAGCCATTGATAAAGCCATGAAGGCCAGTCCTTCTGCTGCTGCAGAGCAATTTCATTCCGGCTGGCTGGGCAACTGCTTCACGCGCATCATGCAACCGGGAAGTGACGGCCAATTGCCGATGAAGATGAAGTCCCCGCAGGACTACGCACCGAAGACGATTGTAGAGAGTCACCTCGTTATTGCAGAGTTCATTGAACAGCAGGAACGATTACTGAAACTACTGGATGCCGCCAGTCGTGTCGACCTCAACAAAGTCAAAGTCGGCATCTCCATCGCACCTATCATCAAACTGAAACTCGGTGATGTATTTATGTTCCTGATCGCGCACGAAGTGAGGCATGTGCAGCAGGCGGGGAGGGCATTGGCCTTGCCTGAAGGGGTAAGTAGTAAGTAGTAGGTAGTAAGTGGTAGTAGTTAGTAGTGATGGATGCGAAATGAAAGAGTGTCCATGCCAATAACTGTCATGCCGACAGCCTACTCCCAGACAGGCCTGCCCCGATGGAGCTAAGCGGAGTCGGGGTAACCCCTGAAAGTGAAAGACTTCTGGTTGGTGATAATCGGACTGATAGACGACAAGTGAGGTAGCGAATCATGTTTTGAATCTGCATGGAAGATCAGTCTCCCGCAGATGTTCCCGGATGTAATGCAATGATTTTCGCCGATTAGATTGATTTAAACTTGATAGGTTGGCAAACTAATTGAAATGTATTCATTCAGGAGAATCCTATTCCTTATATTACATCTTTGACATAACTTAATTGTTCCCATGGCTGCACCAACGGAAACCAACACCACCAGATCATCAGTCTGGAAGAAGTACCTCTTTGAGTTTGTGCTGGTTTTCTCGGCGGTTTTTCTCGGCTTCCTGGCCGATAACTTTCGTGACCAGTATTCGGAGCGGCAAAAGGCCGGTGAGTTGGCCCGGAGTTTCTACGAGGAACTTATTAATGATTCCATAGCCATTGCTGCCAAAGTCCAGGGCAGGATAAAAAAGGAACATGCCGTCGAGTATATGGTAAAATTCCTGAAAGACAGCAGTCTTACTTCCGCCTCCAAGAGTTTGTCCTTGAATTTTCTGTGGGCGACTACCATCCGGACCCCGGTTATTTTTACTCCCCGTACGGTTGTGCTGGAACAACTCCGGAGTTCGGGCGCGGTTCAGTACTTCAAAAGCAAGGAGTTGCAGAAATTGGTGGGCGACCTGCTGGTTTCCATTGAGTATATCCAGGAGCGACAGGCCCTGGAAGCGTTGGTATATCATGAATATATGGAACCCATCATGATCCGGCATATGGATTATGATTTCCAGAATCAGTTATTCACTGATGGAATCTTTAACAAGTTGGATGCCTACGAGCAGAGCAGTGCCTATATTCCCTTCCATTTGTCCCAGATCGAAAAAATCAATCGTACCGAACTGATCAATTTGTTCTGGTATTATCACACGAATAACCTGAAGTCCACCCGGTTGATTCCTTTTGATTCCTACATCCGTATCAATGCAGAACTGTTGAAGCTCCTGAGAAATGAGTTTCATCTGGCGAATCCGCATTGACCGCGGATCCCGGGATTATTTTGTTTAAGTTACTTTCCAAATGCTGTCACCTATGTTCCGATTCCTGACGCTACTGCTTGTTTGCACCTTGTGTTCCTGCAGTAAACAGCAAAACGTTGATTTTGTACTGTCATCACCCGATAAAGTTAGGGTGCTGCTGGAAAATGATAAGGTACGTGTGTTGCAGTACTCCCTACAACCCGGCGAAAAAGATAATCCCCATACCCACCCACCCCAGACGTCGTACGTGATATCCGGTGGACGACTGCGCTGCGCGTCTACCCCGAAGGAGAGAAGCCTTTCGACACCGAAGAGATCACGGGTGCTTCTGAGTGGGCGGACTATCGTGGGTTGCACTACGTGGAGAATATTGGGAGTACGACGGTGACGATATTGTTGACGGAGGTTAAGTAGTGTAGGTTAGAGGTGAGTGGTAAGTAGTGATGGATGGGAAATGAAAGAGTGTCCATGCCAATAACTGTCATACCGGATGAGCCGTCGCGGCGCATTCCGGTATCCCCATGAAGTTTGCGTCCGTCTGAGGTTGAATGAACTGAAACCTTTACTCCAATTACCTAAGCCCAGACACCTAAGCCCTATTTCTCAAACCCCCTTTGCCTCCTCGCCTCAAACACCACCACCGCAGCAGAAGTCGAAACATTCATCGAATCCACTTGCCCCAGCATCGGTATAATAATATTCGCTTTCGAATTCTTTACCCATTGATCGGATAAGCCCGTCGATTCGGTGCCCATCACAATCGCCGCGGGCTGCCTGAAGTCTGTTTCGTGATAGGGACGAGAGGCCTGCAGGTACGTGCAATAAATAGAAATGTTGTTCCTCTTCAGCCAGGCAATGGTCTCGTCGGACGTAGCGGCAGCAACCGGCTGCGTGAAAATGCAACCAACACTCGAACGAACAACATTGGGATTGTAAAAATCAGTCTGGGGATCGCACAAGATAACAGCATCCAATCCGGCGGCATCGGCAGTGCGCAACAACGCGCCAAGATTGCCAGGCTTCTCCACAGATTCCAATACCAGCACCAGGGGATTCTTGCTCAGCTTAATGTCTTCCAGCCGGTGGGTCTTCATCTCGGCAACGGCAATTACACCACCCGAGTTTTCCCGCACGGCCATCTTGTCAAACAATTCTTTGCTGACAGGCACCAGAAACTTGTTGTCGATGCCCAGCGACTTCAGGTCGGTCTCGGGAAATAAATCGACACAATAGAACAGGTTACCAATCTTATAGCCAGCCGCCAGCGCCATGCTGATTTCCTTCTTACCCTCCACGACAAACAATTGCTGCTTGCGGCGTTCGCGGGGCTTTTCCAGCGCCATCAGGCTCTTCACCTTGGGATTCTGCGTACTGGTAATGACTTCGCCGGGCTTCATAATCGTCGTTCAAGGTAAGGGGAAGGCCCCGAAAGTACTAAATGAACAACCTGAATCTGGTATCTTTGACCCATGAAACTCCTTCACCCCGCCTCCTGGAAAGATTATGAACTGCTTGACTCGGGCGAAGGCGAGAAACTCGAACGATTCGGCAAATACATTCTCATCCGTCCTGAGCCTCAGGCGATCTGGCAACGGGTACTCTCACCCGACAGTTGGAAGTCGCAGGCCCATGCCCACTTCACGCGCGAACAGAACGACAAGTTTCGCTTTACCGATGAAGTGAAGGGTGGATGGAAGAAACTGAAAGAAATGCCGGAAGCCTGGAACATCATGTACCAGCATCAGGACTGGAAACTGGACCTGCGCCTGGCCCTCACGGGCTTTGGTCACGTCGGCATTTTTCCGGAACAGGGAGAGAACTGGAACTTCATCATGGAGACGATCCGCGGATGGAAGAAACCGCAGGCCCGCGTGCTCAACCTCTTCGCCTATACGGGCGCGGCATCGGTAGTCGCCAAGATGGCGGGCGCTGATGTCACGCACGTCGATGCATCGCGGCCCGGACTCAACTGGGCGAATCAGAACATGCAGAACAACAACCAGAACAATATCCGCTGGGTTTATGAAGATGCCTTTAAGTTTGTGCGGCGTGAAGCGAAACGCGGCAATCACTACCGCGGCATCATCATGGATCCACCGCCTTATGGTCGCGGACCCGAAGGGGAGAAGTGGACCCTTCAGGAGCAACTCAACGAACTGATCGGCATGAGCCGTGAATTGCTGGAAGAAGAGGAGTCATTTTTCATTCTGTCCATGTATGCTGTCGGGCTTTCATCCACCGTAGGACTAAATGTGGTGAAGACGCATTTCCCGAAAAAGGACATCGAGTGCGGTGAGTTCTTCCTGAAGTCCAGGACTGAGCGTCACCTGCCGATGGGAACCTTTGTTAGATTCCGCAATTGACCGAAAACGAATGCACCCATAAACTCTGTTCCACCCCCTGTCAAATCATGACTTTTGTCATGAAAATACTGATGACAGGTATTTTATTTGCCCCCTGATTGGCCCAATCCGTTAAAACAAAGCCCATGAATACCGACCAAGCCACCCCGGTCTGCACCGACGAACTACTCCGCGAAAGGATTTCAAAATTTACCCGCGCCGAAGAACTGAAGGAAGCCGGTCTGTATCCGTACTTCCGTGTCATTGAGTCAGACCAGGATACAGAGGTGATGATCAATGGCCGGAAGGTGCTGATGTTTGGATCCAACAGCTACCTCGGACTCACCAATCACCCCGAGATCAAGGAGCGTTCCATGGAAGCCATCCGCCAATACGGCTGCGGCTGTGCGGGTTCGCGCTTTCTCAATGGCACACTGGACATTCACCTCGAACTGGAAGAAAAGCTCGCTGACTTTGTAGGTAAAGATGCCGCCCTGGTATTCAGCACCGGTTTCCAGGTGAACATTGGAGTGATTCCGGCATTGCTGAGTCGTCATGATTATCTCATCCTGGATGAGTTGGATCACGCATCCATTATTGAAGGATCACGGCTTAGTCTTGCAAAGACCCTGAAGTACGAACACAATAATATGGCGTCGCTGGAGCGCACGCTGCAGTTGGGTGAACCCAATCGGATTCGCCTCATTGTGGTTGATGGCGTATTCAGCATGGATGGCGACATCGCCAACCTCCCGGAAATCGCACGCCTCGCTGAGAAGTATAAGGCTACCATCATGGTCGACGATGCGCATGGTTTGGGTGTAATCGGACAAGGCGGGCGCGGTACGGCCTCCCATTTTGGTCTGACCCATCGCACGCACTTGATTATGGGTACATTCAGCAAGTCGCTTGCCTCCATTGGCGGATTCATTGCCTCCGACTTTGCCACGATCGAATACCTGAAACACCATGCACGTTCCCTGATGTTCAGCGCAAGCATTTCACCGGCTGCAACAGCCAGTGTGGTAGCAGCCCTTGACATTATTAAACGCGAGCCTGAACGCATTGAGCAATTGTGGACCAACACCCATTTTGCGCTGGATGAATTGCATCGCGTGGGATTTGACACCGGCGTATCCTGTACTCCCATTATTCCAATCTATATCCGCGATGACGTAAAAACGTTTCAATTATCAAAGATGCTGCTCGACGAAGGAATATTTGTAAACCCGGTGACGTCTCCTGCAGTTGCGAAGGAAGATGCCCTCATTCGGTTTAGCCTCATGGCAACACATACCCGGGAGCAAATTGCCATGGCGATTGACAAAATTTATTCCGTGGCCCGCAAGCTTGACATTCTCCCGCGTTCATGAGTTTGACCATCAAGGAAGTTACTGACAAGAAAGGACTCGCTGCTTTTCTGGATTATCCCTATCGGCTGTATAAGAACCACCCGTATTTTGTTCCGCCTTTGCGCTTCGATGAAGAAGCGACGCTGCGCAAGGACAAGAATCCGGCTTTCGATTATTGCGAGGCCCGCTACTGGCTGGCCTACAAAGACAATGTCGTGGTAGGTCGCGTGGCGGCCATCCTGAACCACGCTTATATTGATAAGTGGAAAAACAAGTACCTCCGTTTTGGATGGATTGATTTTGAAAATGACCCCGCAATTCTTCATGGCCTCATGGAGAAGGTAGAAGGATGGGCCAAAGAGAAGGGTATGACCGCCGTGCATGGCCCGCTTGGGTTCACGGACCTTGATCATGAGGGTATGCTGGTGGAAGGATTCGACCAGTTGGGAACCCTGGCTACGATTTACAATTATCCTTACTATCCCGAACTCCTCGAGAAAGAAGGTTATGCGAAAGACACCGACTGGGTAGAATATAAAATTACGCTCCCGGACGCTGTGCCCGAGAAGATGGAGAAAATCGCCAATATCGTGCAGAAGCGTCAGGGATTAACGGTCGTGCAAGCCAAAAAGCCCAAGCAGATTTTACCCTATGCTCAGGAGTTGTTTGAACTGGTTAACTCAGCTTACTCCGAATTGTATGGCGTCGTGCCATTGACAGAGAAACAGATTGCCTACTATACGAAGCAGTATTTCGGATTTATCCGTACGGATTTCGTCTCCTTGATCATTGACAAGGAAGGTAAGCTTGCCGCTTTTGGCATCACCATGCCATCGCTGTCAAAAGCCCTGCAAAAGGCAGGCGGATCATTGTTCCCGTTTGGATTCTATCATATCCTGAAAGCCATCAATAAGAATGACCTCGGCGACTTGTACCTGGTGGCCGTGCGGAAAGACCTGCAGGGCAAGGGTGTGAATGCGATGCTGATGTATGAGCTCACCAAGAATTACATCCGCAACGGCATCAAGTATGCGGAGTCGAATCCCGAACTCGAGACCAACAAGGCCGTGCAGTCACTGTGGGAATACTACACCGCCGTTCAACACAAGCGCCGTCGTTGCTATATTAAGTATATTTAAGTCGGTACAATCACCGACATGAAACCACGTATTCTTATCACCGGTGCCAGCGGGTTCATTGGCAGTCATCTGGTCGATGCAGCCGTCTCGGCCGGCTATGAAGTTTGGGCGGGTATTCGCAAAAGCAGCTCTACCACATTTCTTCATCGGGAAGCTCACCCGCTTCATCTCGATTTTTCATCAGTTGAAAAACTTACCAGCAGTCTGCAGACGGCGTCGGATGGATGGGACTATGTCATTCACAATGCCGGAATCACATTTGCCAAACGGCCAGCGGAATTTCAGGTTGTCAATGCCGACTACACACGTAACCTGATGGAAGCGATAGTTAGTCTGAAACATCCGGTAAAAAAGTTTGTGCTGATAGGATCATTGGCGGCCTATGGCCCGGGTGATGCGAAAACGATGAAGCCTTTGCAGGTAGGGGATAAACCGCATCCCGTCTCACGCTACGGCCGGAGTAAACTGAATGCCGAATTCCTGGTAAAGGAGCAAAAGCACTTCCCCTGGCTGGTGATTAATCCTACAGCCGTGTATGGACCTCGTGATCGCGATTTCCTGGAGTTCGTCAACCTGGTCAACGGAGGCTGGGAAATGTACCTTGGTAGTCACGAGCAGAAGATATCCATGATCTATGGTCCGGAGCTCGCTGAGGTAGTGGTAAGCCTGACCGGTACCGATGTGGTGAATCAGTCCTTTATGGTATCTGACGGCGGTGCGTATTCAAAGGAGGAGTTGGGACAGATTGTTCGCGAGGAGCTTGGTCGCAAGACCCGCGTGATCCGGTTGCCCCTGGGCCTGATCCGGTCCGGAATTTTGGCCGTTGAAAGTGTTTATCGCCTGCTGGGCACCCTTCCGTTTTTGAATTCAGAGAAATTGAATGAAATAAGTCAGGCCAATTGGTTGTGCGACAGCGATCCGGTGTGGAAATTGTTGGGCCGCCGCCCGCGCGTAGACCTGAACACCGGCATGCGCAGCACGATCCAATGGTACCGCGACAACGGTTGGCTTAAAAAATAGACCATGAAGATTTGTTGGATCATCGGAATCGTGCTGTTAATGTCGGCATGCAGTTCCCCGCAGGAAAAACTGATTGCAGACATCCGGGGCTATCTCCCAAAAGACAATGGTATTTATGCCGTAGCCTATCTGGACATCAGCTCCGGAGAAAAGATATTGATACACGAGCACGAGACTTTCCACGCCGCCAGCACCATGAAGACACCCGTGATGATTGAGGTGTACAAGCAGGCCGCCGAGGGGAAATTTTCGCTCACCGATTCCATTGAGATCAAGAATGAATTCAAAAGCATCGTCGACGGCAGCCCCTTTAGCCTCAAGCCGGAAGATGACAGTGAGCCTGAGATTTACAAGATGATCGGCAGGAAAAAGACCATCTACGATGTGTTGTACGGTATGATCATCGCCAGCAGCAACCTGGCCACCAATATCCTGATCGAGAAAGTCGATGCGCGAAATGTGATGGAAACCATGCGAAGCTATGGTGCTCATGACATCAAGGTGCTGCGTGGTGTAGAGGATACCAAGGCATTCCGGCAA
The DNA here is from genome assembly GCA_044223085.1 of Cyclobacteriaceae bacterium. Taxonomy (GTDB): domain Bacteria; phylum Bacteroidota; class Bacteroidia; order Cytophagales; family Cyclobacteriaceae; genus ELB16-189. Next base: position 24,440 of record JBGAMI010000037.1, on the reverse strand, counting down.
GGACTTAACAACCAGGTGACAGCGAATGACCTGATGCTGGTGTTTGAGAAGATTGCACGGGGCGAAGCCGTAAGTCCGGAAGCATCAGAGGCGATGGTAAAGATTCTGCTCGATCAGAAGTTCAACGACATTATTCCGGCACAGTTGCCGAAAGATGTAAAGGTAGCCCATAAGACAGGCTGGATCACCGGACTGCACCATGACTCGGGCATCGTAATGCTGCCCAATGGAAAAAAGTATGTGCTGGTGCTTTTGTCCAAAGAGTTGAAAGATGAAAAGGCCGGTGTTGAGGCATTGGCCACGGTTTCAAAAATGATCTACGACTACGCGAATCAACCCAGGTAAGTTTACTATGAATAAATCCCGTCGAGAATTCCTTCAGCAAGCCCTTGCGGCAGGGTCAGTATTGTTGGTTCCGGATTATGCAATAGCGAAGGCAGCTGCCTTGCCCTCGTTATCCGGCCGGAGAATTCTCTTTACGTACGGAGGATGGGATGGACATGAACCCGAAAAGTTCAGAGACTATATGACTGCGTGGATGAAAGAGGAGGGGGCTGTGGTTGATCTTCGAACCGACCTGCAGGTATATACCGATAAGACATACATGGACACGGTTGACATGGTCATTCAGATTTTTACCATGTCGCAGATTACGCCCGAGCAGGAAAAGGGATTGCTCAATGCCATTGCACAAAATGGAACCGCCATGGCCGGTTGGCACGGGGGCATGTGCGATGCGTTCAGGAACAATACGGAATATCAATTCATGACTGGCGGTCAATGGGTGGCTCATCCGGGAGGGGAGATTGACTACACGGTGAATATTGTTGATCATAAAGACCCTGTGACGGCAGGCCTTCGCGACTTCGCGATGCATAGCGAACAGTATTATATGCACGTCGACCCGAATGTCAAGGTATTGGCCACCACCCGGTTCAATGGCAAGATTAACCCCTGGATCGACGGCTGTGTGATGCCCGTGGCGTGGAAAAAGACGTATGGCAAGGGAAGAATTTTCTATACATCGGTAGGTCACAACCTGGCCCATGTTACCTCCGTTCCGGATGCCATCGAGCTGATGAAGCGCGGTATTCGTTGGGCCAGTGCCAGTAAGTATGAGCCGGCAGAAAAGTGGCTGGCACCGGTGTATGGCCGGTAAGAGTTTTCAACTATCTTGAACATCAAATTGTATCCTATGACGCGCGTCCTCGCATTTCTGGTTATTGCATGGGTGGGGAGTTCCATCTCCTGCACCATGCCTTCCTTGACTTCTTCCGGCAAGACATATGAAGAATTGGTTGCCTTCTTTAAGGAATGGCGCTCGTTTCAGGCACCGGAAATGATCAATGGCGTGCCTAACTATTCGGCCGAGGCCATGAAGAAGAAAGCCGGGGAACTGCCCGGATGGAAAAAGAAATTGGAGTCATTCGACACCACAGGCTGGCCAATTCCCCATCAGGTGGACTGGTACCTGGTGTGGGCTGAAATGAATGGCCTCGACTTTGAGTTGCGTGTTCAGCAGTCCTGGGTTAAGGATCCTGCGTTCTATGTGTGGTTCTTTTCCAATTTGCCGGACACACCCGGACGGGAAGGTCCACACATTAATGGCTGTGTGCAGGTACCCGACTATACCTGGCCGCTGTCGGATGGTGACGCGAATGCCATGGCCGAGCGGTTGCGGAAAGCACCGATGGTTTTTCAGCAAGCGAGAATGAATCTCACGGGGGATGCCCGCGACCTGTGGATGACAGGTATTCGCAGTATCAATGAGCAGGCGCAGGAGTTGGAGGAGTTTGCCGCTTCCGTGCAGGAGCGACATGCTGATCTGGCGGCTGCAGCGCGTGAAGCGAAGGAAGCCTCTGATGACTTTGCAAAATGGTTGGTGAACAATTCCGGTTCAAAGAAAGGACCTTCCGGAGTTGGTAAGGAAAACTTTTCATGGAACCTGAAGTATGTGCACCTGGTGCCGTATGACTGGCATGATGAGAAGATATTGCTTGAACGTGAATTGTACCGTGCGCATAGTGGACTGCGGCTGGCAGAGTACAAGAATCGCAACCTGCCGAAGCTGGAAAAGAAGAACAATGCCAAAGAGTATGATGAGATGCTGCAGCAGGGCGTTACGGATTTCATGGCGTTCATGGACAAAGAAGAATTCATGACCGTAAAACCGTACATGGACCCGGCATTGCGTGCACAGATAAGACCGTTTGTCCCAACAGATAAGTTGCGCGGGTTCTTTGATGAAGTGGACCACCGCGACCCCATGGCCATGCGGGCACACATGTATCATTGGATTGAGCTGGCCCGCAATCGCGAGGAGCCAAACACAAGCCCAATTCGTGCCACACCTTTGTTGAGCAATATCTTCGACAACCGGGCAGAGGGATTTGCCACGGCGATGGAAGAGTTGGTCATGAATGCGGGGATGCTGGAGAACCGTCCACGGGCGAAAGAGTTAATCTATATTATGCTGGCGCAACGATCTGCCCGGGCATTGGGTGGCTTGTATCAACACGGACTTGAACTCGACTTTGATGGTGCCACAAAGTATGCATCCAAATGGGTTCCCTGGGGACTACTTCCGGCTGATGGTGGAACTATTCAGCACGAGGAACAGATGTACCTGCAGCAACCCGGTTATGAAGGCAGTTATGTGATTGGCAAGATTCAGATCGATCAACTTATAGCCGAGTATGCCCGCCAGCGCGAGGGACAATTTGTGTGGAAGGAGTTTATGGATAAGTTCAATCGGGTGGGAATTATTCCCGTATCGTTGATCTACTGGGAAATGACTGGCGATAAGTCCATGTTAAATAGTGCAATCGAGGGAGCTAAATAAGCGTTTCGAGCATTATTCGGGAAAGAAATCCTTTGCCAGAGCAATCATGCGCTCCGGCTTCTGGGCAAAGGTGTAGTGACTGCTCCCTGGAATTACCTCCAGCCTGCTGCTTTTCACCATACGGTTCAGGTAGGCGCCATGTTCGGGAGTGATGATGTCTTTCTCACCCTTAACCAGCAGTACCGGGCATTTGATCTTTTTCAGGCTTGCTTCGGGAATGGCCAGCGACCTCAGCCACATCTTTCTCGAATCATCAACAAACTTCTTCCATTGATCCGGTTGAGGTGAAAGACTTTTATACCATTTCAACCAGTCGGCGGAATGCTGCTCTACATTTTCAGGTGTAAATCCTGCTGATGAAGAATTGCTTTCATGGCCCAACCCTCCCGTGGTGGCATTCGCGCCCGACACCATGACCCTGGTTACCTTATCCGGACGATTGGCCGCAAGCAACAACGCTGCGTTGCCACCGTCGCTAAAGCCGATCACGTAGACATCGTTCAGTTTTAGTTTGTCGATGAAGGCTGAGAAATAACCTGCCAGCAATGGATAGCTGAGGCTATCGGCCTGTTCAGAACGTCCATGACCCGGACTATCGGGTGCAATGACATGATAGTGTTTGGCCAATTCAGGGATCACAGACTTGAAATCATCGTGCGATCCGGCACCGCCGTGGAGAAGCAGGAGGGTGTGGCCTTTGCCGTACTCTTCATAATAAATGTTCCTGTTGTAAATGGTGACTCGCTTGCCGTTAGCAGGCAAGGATTGTGCTGACGCTAATGCAGGCACAACGAGCAACAACCATATCCAGCGAAATCCTGCCACGGTCATCAAAGATTAATACCTCCGGTCACTTCAATACGTTGTCCGTTCACCCACTTTGCATCATCGGTACAAAGGAAGGCAACCACATCCCCGATATCGTCAGCCTGGCCCACACGGCCCAATGCGGTGGCGCTGGCGAGGTAGCCCTTGAATTGCGGATTGCTGCGCACGGCTGCGTTGTTAAAGTCAGTTTCTGTAGCACCGGGTGCCACCACATTGGAACGGATACCACGGGCACCGAATTCTTTGGCCACATACTTGCTGAATACTTCCATCGCGCCCTTCATCGATGAGTATACTGAGTATCCGTGTACACAGAAACGGGTTGTGCCTGAAGAGATGAATACAAAGCACCCGCCGTCGTTCATGTAGGTAACGGCCTTTTGAGTAAGGAAGTAAACTCCCTTAAAATGGATATTCATCAGTTGATCAAAAGCTTCTTCCGTGACCGTAGGGATCGGCAGGGTGGCGCCGATACCTCCGTTATGAATGAAATGATCAAACTTGTCGGTGTTCCAGTGTTGTCGAAGTGTATCCTGTACAGCGGACAGGAAAGTGCTGAATGATGCAATATTTCCAACGTCGAATGGCAGGGCAGCCGCCTGACGGCCCATGGCTTTCAACTGGGATACCACTTGTTCCGCATCATTCTTGCGTGAATGATAGGTGAGGATGACATCGATGTTTTTTCTTCCGAGTGAAAGTGCCATTTCTTTACCAAGGCCGCGGCTTCCACCAGTGACGATGGCAATCTTAGGTTGACTCATATTGAAAGTTGAGGTGCTGTTAATCGCTTAAGCGGCAATTTAAACCAGCGCTATGATATAAACAATCACTTTAACTCCTGGTTCCGTCCGGGTTATATTTTCGGTCAAGCATCGGGCAGTGGCCAAATTCAGTTATCTTTGCGCCTTATTTCACGATTTAAGCGGATTTTAAGCATTTTATGGAAGTATCGAAGATCAGAAACATCGCCATTATCGCCCACGTTGACCACGGCAAGACCACGCTGGTGGATAAACTGTTGCACGCAGGTCACCTTTTTAAGGCCCACGAAAACCCCGGAGAACTCATTATGGATAGCAACCCCCTCGAAAGAGAGCGGGGAATTACCATTTTGGCCAAGAACGTTGCCGTTCGTTACCATGATTATAAGATCAACATCATCGACACCCCGGGTCACAGTGACTTTGGTGGCGAAGTTGAGCGCGTGTTGAACATGGCTGATGGCTGTTTGCTGCTGGTAGACGCCTTTGAAGGCCCCATGCCACAGACCCGTTTTGTGTTGCAAAAAGCATTGCAGATGGGCCTCAAACCCATCGTAGTTGTAAATAAAGTAGACAAGAAGAACTGTACCCCGGATGAGGTACATGAACAGGTATTCGACCTCATGTATTCGCTGGAAGCCACCGAGGAGCAGTTGGATTTCCCGACTTTCTATGGTTCGGCCAAGAACGGCTGGATGAGCACTGATTGGAAGCAACCCACCACAGATATCGTCCCCCTGCTGGAAGGTATTGTTAAGTATATCCCTGCACCGAAGACGGAACAAGGAGCTACCCAAATGCTGATCACCAGCCTCGAGTACTCTTCCTATATCGGTCGGGTCGCCATCGGTCGCATGCACCGCGGTACGATCAAGACCAATCAACAGGTTGTATTGATGAAGCGCGACGGTGGTCCGATCATCAAGAGCAAGGTGAAGGAACTGTATGTATTCGAAGGATTTGAAAAGCAGAAGGTAGAAGAGGTAAAGGCCGGAGAAATTTGCGCCCTCGTGGGTTTGGAAGGCTTTGAAATTGGTGACACCATTTCTGATCCCCTCAACCAGGAGGCCATGGAGTCCATCGCCATCGATGAGCCAACCATGAGCATGCTGTTTACCATCAACAACTCACCTTTCTACGGAAAAGAAGGAAAGTATGTCACTTCACGCCACATCAAGGATCGATTGAACCTTGAATTGGAGAAGAACCTGGCCCTTCGTACCGCAGATACCGGGTCAGCAGACAGCACCCTGGTATTTGGTCGCGGTGTACTTCACCTTTCGGTGCTCATCGAAACGATGCGCCGTGAAGGCTATGAATTGCAGATCGGTCAGCCCCAGGTAATTTTCAAAGAGATTGATGGCGTAAAGTGCGAACCGATGGAAGAGTTAACCATTGACTTGCCGGAAACTGATTCAGGTAAAGCCATCGAAACCGTGTCGCTCCGTAAAGGGGAGATGACCAATATGGAACCGAAGGCTGATCGGATGATTCTCAAATTCATGATTCCTTCGCGCGGAATTATCGGCTTGCGCAACTACCTGTTGAACGTAACAGCCGGTGAAGCGGTCGTGACACATCGGTTTAAGGAATACGCACCCTATCGTGGTGAGATCCCCGGTCGAATCAATGGTTCGTTGATCAGTATGGAACAAGGTGAAGCCATTCCTTACAGCTTGCATAACCTGCAGGATCGGGGAAAATTCTTCATCGATCCCAGTGACCCTGTATACGAAGGTCAGGTAATCGGTGAACACAGCCGCGGCGGTGATCTCGTTATCAACGTTACCAAAACCAAAAAGCTGACCAACATGCGTGCTTCTGGCTCGGATGAGAAAATGCGCATTGCCCCGCCCGTGCGATTCTCACTGGAAGAAGCATTGGAATACATTCAAAGCGATGAGTATGTAGAGGTGACGCCCAAGTCCATCCGTATCAGGAAAATCTACCTGAATGAGAATGACAGAAAGCGCGACCGAAACAAGGCTGCTGCCAATAATTGATTATGATTCGGGTTGGCAATAGCCCGTTGTTTAGATCCTGGACAACCAGCGTCATGGCACTTGCCCTGACCCTGGTTGTTTCATTTTCGGTAGCTCAAAAAGCACCGCGCTGGAAAGTCTGGGCAACCAAGGCAGACACCCTCTATCAGCATGAGGAATTTCCTTCGGCGATTAAGGCCCTAAGCAAAGCCATCCGTTTGTCTGGCCTGCAGGAAAAGGAATCATTTGTGCTCATCTACCGCCGCGCTGTATGTTACTACAGCATTGGTGAATATGACCTTGCACTCAAGGACCTGGATGTATTCAGCCAGAAAGTACCTGATGGCGCCCAGGCGTCTTTGCTCAGGGCGCTCGTTTACCGCGAGCTAAACAATACGGATAAGCAACTGGAATACCTGACGCAGATAATCACTACCCGTGCGCCCCGACCAGAGTTGTTCCGGTGGAGGGGACTGGTGTACCTGCAAAAGGATCGGTTTTCTGAAGCCAGGACTGATCTGCTTTCAGCCAGGAGACTGGAAGATGATGCGGAAACAGAAACCTACCTGGGCCTGGTGTATTATAACCTGCACCAAACCGACAGTGCACTGCTGGCTCTCAACCGCGCCATAGAAATGGATGCCACTTATTTGCCGCCTTACCTGTATGCAGGCTCGGCATCGCTGGAAAGTGGCAACATTGACCTGGGCTTACAGTACCTCAACCTTGCCCTTAAATTGGATCCATCCAATAAAGAGGCCCTCTACTACAAAGGAGCTGCGTTGGTGGAGCAAGGGAAAACTGATGCGGGTTGCCAATGCCTTAACCGGGCTTTCTACCTCGGTATGGATGAGGCTGCGGACTACCTCAAGGAGTATTGTTTTGATTGGGAACGGTGATTTTTTCCCGCAAGCGTTAGTAATTTTGTGATCAAAGAGTCGTTATTATCCCGGTATGCGCATCGCGCTTTGTGTCATTGCAATTTTCCTGTTGGGATGTCAGCCTAAACCTGATTTTGAGGCCCGTGTAAAGGACCTGGTGGTTAGAACTGTTGCCAGCCCTTCAGTTAATTTCTCTTCCTATTCATCCTACTCGCTCTCCATTGATACCATCGGCACTTACCGTGCCTTCACCCGCGACTCCGTGATCGTGGATGAGTATGCGTACGCCGTGTCCAGGGCCGTGAAGGCCAACATGGATAAGGCAGGATACAAACAAGTGACGGCTGGTCAACACCCCGACCTTGCCGTCAATATTGTGCTGTCGCGCGGCTACCTGGTAGATCAGACTTTCCCCTCGCCAAACTATTATTTCAAACGTCCGGGCAATTACAACTACCAGTTTTCAGGGTATGGCGGTTACTCGCCTTATCCTTATATCATTCCCAGTTATGACAATCCTGCTTATCTGATTATTGAGATTATTGATCTCAAAAACAAAGATGCCCAACAGCGCGTGCAATTTATCTGGACCGCTTTTATGGCAGACGTTGATGCCATGTTGGACCCAATTGCCAGGTCTGTGGAAGGCGTTAATCAGGCATTTGTTCAATCCCGTTATATCAAAACACCATGAAACGATTAACCATCCTGATCGTCGCGGTGATGTGGTGTGGTATTGTTTACGCCCAAACTTCTTTTGACCGATACTTCTTTTTTGGTAGCGACATCATGAAGCCGATGAACAACACAACTTTCATCAATACCTTTTCCGCCAAAGGGTTTCAGGTGGGGTACCGGGAAAGAATCAATGACCATTTTTATGTGGGGGCAGACTTCAACAGTTCGACGTTGAGTCAACATGATCCCAGACAAACATACCGTACCAGCACTGGCGACCTCACTGCGGAATTCTTTAAGTATGTAGTCACCTACCATGCGACCCTCGCCGGCGAGTATTACTTTTCCCCGGAAAAGCGATTAAATCCGTTTGCTGGACTGGGCATCGGCGCCAACTACAATTCGTACAGCATGTTTTACAATGTCTTCACCCCGAAGGACAACAGTTGGGGTGTTGTGTTCCGCCCTCAGGCAGGGGTGCTGTATAAACTGGGTCAGGAGCAATCCTGGGGAGTAATTGCGGGCGTACACTATGACTATTCTACGGCTCGTAGTGACTATTTTGGTTACTCAAATTTTACCACACTGGGCTTTCGGATCGGAGTTGTCGTCACCCGTCTTTTCGATAAGGAATAACGGCCGGAAAAATGCGTTAATTTGCCCAAGGGCTTTTTAAACCCGCTCCTGACCTCTATTTTTACGCATGGCAGAGCAAATTCTTATCCTTGATTTTGGTTCGCAATACACCCAGCTCATTGCCCGGCGCATCCGCGAACTCAATGTGTACTGCGAGATACACCCCTTCAACAAGATTCCTCAACTTACCCCTGGCATAAAGGGAGTTATCCTGTCCGGAAGCCCCTGCTCGGTGCGTGATGCCGGCTCACCGGATGTGGATTTGGCACTCTTTAAGGGCATTCCACTTCTGGGCATTTGCTATGGAGCCCAGTTAATCGCACAAAAGACCGGCGGCACGGTGACACCTTCCCAGATCAGGGAATATGGCCGCGCCAGACTCTCGGAAGTTGACCACCACAGCGAGCTGATGAAGGAGATATCTCCGGATTCACAGGTGTGGATGTCACATGCTGATACAATTCAATCGCTCGGCCCGGGATATGAAATTATCGCCAGCACGCACTCGGTAAAGGTGGCGGCCTTCAGAAAAAAGAATGAGCCCTTATACTGCATTCAGTTCCATCCGGAAGTAACGCACACCGTAGAAGGTAAAAATCTGCTCCGCAATTTTGTGGTGCATATTTGTGGTTGTTCCCAGGATTGGACCGCCGACCAGTTTGTCGAGACCACCATAAATGACCTGAAGAAAAAACTCGGTCACGACAAAGTCGTCATGGCTTTGTCCGGTGGCGTTGATTCTTCTGTCGCAGCCATATTGGTGCACCAGGCCATCGGGAAAAACCTGTATTGCATATTTGTTGACAATGGACTGTTGCGCAAGGATGAATTTGAGCAGGTCCTTAGTTCGTACCAGGGCATGGGACTCAACATTAAAGGTGTTGATGCCAGGGCAAAGTTTTATGCTGCCCTGAAAGGACTTACAGACCCGGAAGCAAAGCGCAAAGCAATTGGCCGTACCTTCATTGAAGTATTTGATGAGGAAGCACATCATATTTCTGATGTCAAGTGGCTTGGGCAGGGTACTATATATCCGGATGTAATAGAATCAGTGTCCGTAAAAGGCCCTTCTGTTACCATCAAGTCTCACCATAATGTGGGAGGCTTACCGGACAAGATGAAGTTGAAGGTAGTGGAGCCTTTGAATACGCTCTTCAAGGACGAAGTGCGGTTAGTGGGCAAGTCACTCCATATTGACCCAACTATCCTTGGAAGGCATCCTTTTCCTGGTCCCGGCCTGGGAATTCGCATCCTGGGGGACATTACGGAAGAAAAGGTACGGATCTTGCAGGAGGTTGATCATATATTCATACGCGGCTTGCGTAGTCACGACTTGTACGATAAAGTTTGGCAGGCAGGTGCCATGCTGCTGCCGGTGCAATCGGTGGGGGTGATGGGTGATGAACGCACCTACGAACGCGTGGTGGCGTTGCGGGCGGTTGTCAGTGTAGATGGGATGACTGCAGACTGGGCACATCTTCCCTATGAGTTTTTGAGCGAAGTATCATCTGAAATTATCAACAAGGTAAAGGGTGTAAATCGGGTGGTGTATGATATCAGTTCCAAGCCACCAGCAACCATAGAGTGGGAATAACATGAATCGATTGAAGACCATACAAATTCGATCTGTTGTTGTTGTCATCTTGTGGGGATGTAGCCTCCTGGTGGCTGCACAGGACCCCAAGCGCCAATACAAGAGCGCTAAGGAATTCTATGCCTCAGGTAAATACAACCTGGCCATGGAGATGTTCAAGCCCTTGATGACTTACGACAAGAATAACCCCTACACCGAATACGCTGCCTTTTATTATGCGATGTCGGCGCTGGGTCAGAACTATCAGACGGTTGCCCGGGATATGCTACTCCAGATCCGGAAGTTGTATCCTTCCTGGGATCAGCAGGGTGAAGTGAGTTTCTGGCTGGCCAAAATCTACTTTGACCGAAATGAATACTTCCAGGCGATGAACATGCTGAAAGAAGTGCCTCAGGAGGATTTTATCGAAATCGAGCGAATCACCAATATGAAGAGGCACTACCTGGCAAGAATATCCGACCCCGAGGTACTGCGGATGATGTGGGAGGAATATCCACGCGATGCCGATGTAGCTACTGCATTGGCGTGGGCCATCACCCGCCAGCCAACAGCCAATCAGGACCGGGAACTTTTTGAGGCGGTCGTGGAGCAGTTTCAAATGCCCAGAAAACCTTTTGAGGATGCTGCACTCAATAAGCCGGTCTACAGGGATCAATATCATGTTTCGGTGCTATTTCCTTTCCTGGCCGCCACCCTCGAGCCTTCGCCAAACAAAAAGCAAAACCAGCTGGTCCTTGATCTCTACGAAGGCATGCGCATGGCCAATGATTCTTTGAGGAAGGAGGGTATAAAAATCAATTTGCTGGCGTACGACACCGAACGCAACCCCAATGAACTGGAGAGGAGCAAGACCGTGGTGAAGAGTTTATTGGACACAGAAGAATTAAAGAACACGGATTTGTTGGTGGGGCCGCTGTTCCCGGAAGAGGTGAAACTCGTACAGCCTTTTTCTGAACAGCATGAGATCAACATGATTAATCCGGTTTCATCCAATTCGGAATTTGTGGGTCAGAACCCCTTTGCGATGTTATATCAGCCCAGTGTGGAGACCATGGCAAGCCGGTCGGCTGAATTATTGCAGGCGAAAATCCGGAACAAGAAATGTATGGTGATGTATGGAGATAAGTCGCGGGATTCCATCATGGCTGCAAACTTCGTCAACAGGGCCAAGGACCTTGGTTTGACCGTAGTCTGGGCGGAAAAGTTCACCAAAGAAACGGCATCCCGGATCATCAGTATTTTGGCAACCCCAACTGAGTTTGATGAATTCAAGAATCCCACGCAATTCAAAATGGCACTCGATAGCGTGGGTAGTATCTTCGTCGCATCAGATGATCCGCTCATCTATACCAAGGTAATTTCCAGCGTGGAGACCCGCGGCGATTCCCTGGTTATTGTTGGTTCGGAGTCCTGGTTAGACAACACATCCGTAGACCTTACCAAATACGAGCGCCTTCACATCTTGTTGATGGCACCTACCTTTACACCGTTGCGAAATCCGGCCTATTTGAACTTTCGCCGAAGCTATATTCGATCGCATGGTTCATTTCCATCGCAGTATATGAACTATACCAAGCTGGGATACGATTTCATGATGTTTACCGGACGGGCCCTGAAGAAATATGGTGTGTACTTTCAGGAAGGTCTGCGGCAGGACAAACAGATGCCGGGATGGCTAAGTAAAGGATACACATGGTCTGACAGGCGCGATAATGGCGACTTTCCATTTGTCTATTTCAGCAACGGCGAACTTATCTCCCTGAATTAATTCATGAATGCCGACCTTCTTATCGTAGGTATTGGTAAGCTGGTTCAGGTCCGCGACACGACACCCGGTTTTCTGGCGGGACCCCAAATGGCCTCGGTGCCCATGATCGATAACGCCTGGGTGGCCGTAAAGGACGGTCTTATTCTGTCATATGGTACGGCAGACAACATGCCTGCGATTGAAGCCCGTGAAAAATGGGACGCACAGGGTGGTTGGTTGTTTCCGGGTTTTGTGGACAGTCACACCCATATTATCTATGCCGCCTCGCGCGAAGAAGAGTTTGAGATGAAGATCAAGGGCGCTACATACGAGGAAATTGCTGCCCGTGGGGGTGGCATCCTCAACTCCGCCCGTCGACTTCAGCAGATGAGTGAAGATGAATTGTTTCAGTGCACCATGCCTCGGACCCGCGAAGTGATGCATACCGGAACCGCCGCCATCGAAATCAAGAGTGGCTATGGGCTCACCGTTCAGGATGAGGTCAAGATGCTGAGGGTAGCGAGAAGAATAGGACGCGAGACTCCGTTGACAGTACGTACCACCTTCCTGGGGGCGCATGCAGTGCCAAGAGACACGACCAAAGAGAAGTATATCCAAACCATTTTGCAGGAGATGATACCGGCAGTTGCTGCTGAAGGGCTTGCTGATTATATCGATGTATTTTGTGAGGAGGGCTTCTTCTCTCAAAAGGAAACAGAAATGATTGTCGGGGTAGGTAAGCGACATGGCATGACACCGCGCATACATGCAAATCAATTGCATCGGTCCGGAGGAGTTCAGGCAGGTGTTGCGTCAGGTGCCATTAGCGTAGACCATTTGGAACAAATGGGAGATGAAGAGATCGAAATTCTTCGTAACACGAAGACCATGCCCACCGCGCTGCCTGGTGCTGCCTTTTTTCTCAACCTGCCATTCCCGCCCGCGCGCAAAATGATTCAGGCAGGTTTGCCACTTGCCATAGCGTCTGACTTTAATCCCGGAAGTGCTCCCAGCGGCAATATGCCCTTGATGTTGTCACTCGCCTGTATCCGCATGAAAATAACTCCGGAAGAGGCCATCAATGCAGCTACCATCAACACTGCCTATGCGCTCAATTTGTTGGATAAGCATGGCAGCATTACAGCTGGCAAGGTGGCTAGTTTTTACGTAACCAGGCCTTTGCCTTCATTGGCCTTTCTGCCTTACAGTTTTGGGAGCAACCTGATCCAACACGTTTTCCTTCGCGGAATCCGGCTCTAGGCTTCAGGCCTGGTGACTTCGACTGAGAAAGTGACTGATGCTTTCAAAGAAGAAACGACCGAGCAATACTTTTCAACGGTCAGGGCAGCTGCTTTTTCCAATTCTTCGGCAGTGATATCAGGAGATACCACGCGATACACACAATGAATGGCCGTATAGTATTTGGGGGCAGACTCCTGTCGCGTGCCGTCTGAATCAATAACAAATGAAACAATTGTCTTGCGTCGTTTCTTGAGTATATCAACGATATCGACCGCGGCGCAACCGGCTACGGCCGATAACACCAATTCCATTGGGGACAGGTGCAGCTTTTCATCGGCTTTGCGCATATCAATTGTAACGCTGTTTCCCTTTTCGTTGATGGCCTCGTACATCTTGTCATTGAGCATTCGGGTGGTGATCTTCATAGAGCTATTTCGGCTGTTTGAGCCTCAAAAGTACAACGTAATTTGTGGTCTAAGGCAATACGCTTAGGGTGACTGGCAAACCAGGAACTGCGTTTTTGGTGTATTTGGGGTGTTTTGGATAGAAAACTTTTAGGGTACTTTCGTGTTATACATACATGGCCGATCTGATACGCATTCCGATGTTCCCGCTCACCATTTTTCCCTTGCCGGGAGAGATGGTGCCGCTGCACATCTTTGAGCCCAGGTATCGACAGCTGCTGAAGGACGCGGAAGAACGCGACATATCGTTCGGAATCTACTTCAACCACAAGATGAATGAGGGCAAATTGGGGTCGCTGGTGAAGCTGGAAAGCGTAATCAAGCGTTATCCGGGCGGCGAATCCGATATCATCGTCAAGTGCCAGGACCTGTTTCGCATGGAGACACTTTTCCGTACGTACAAGGACAAGCTGTATCCGGGGGGTGATGTAGAATTTTGGCATATAGACATGCAACAACCGGTGACCCATCGACTCCAGTCGGAATTTGTAGAGTACATGGTCCAGTTAAAGATTAACAAGGTGCCTTCTCCTTGTTCGATTTTTCACATTGCCAACGAGCTTAATCTTGATTTTGAGGATCGCCTGAAGTTTGTAACAGCCGAATCCGACAAGCGGGAATCATTTATTTCCGGGCGACTGAAGTATCAGATGCACCTGATCGACAGGGCCGAAAAAGCAAAAGACGTATTCCATCTGAATTAGTTTCTTTTCTGCTTCATTTTATTTTTTGATGTTCGTTTTGTGCTGTTCGCTTTCGGAACATTTATGACCGATTGCGGGAATAACATGTATTTTAAGATTAATTAACAAATCATCTGCAACTTTCATAGCGGGCCGATCGTCTCATAACCAAATCAAACAACAGTTTAGGTTATGAAAAAAATGATCATGGTAATGGCAGGGGTACTGGTGAGTGCGTTTGCCTGGGCAGGTGGCCTGAAGAGCGAGTCGGGGATGGCGGTGGTGAAGAGCAATGCATCTTCTTACAAGCTGATCTACAAAGCCGAATTGGCATCGAATGTGAAAGTGGAAATTATTAATGCCGACAACAAAGTTGTGTTTTCGGAGATTATCAAAAATTCCGATGGCTTTGCGCGGCCCTATAATTTTGGGAGCCTGCCGGAAGGTGACTATACCATCCGGCTGGACAACGGTTCAAACTGGCTGTCGGAAAAAATCAGCTACCGTCAAGGTGAAGTGCAGAAGTTGGCGCACCTCGTTACGTTGAAAGATGGACGCTATTTGCTTACTGTGCCTGGTACCGGTGAAGACCAATTGAACATCCGCATTTACGGAGAAGATGGTCAGACGTTATACACGGCGTCAGATAAGGTAAATGGAGACTTTGGCAGACTTTTCAATCTGCAACAAATTGATGGTGCTGTGAGTTTTGAAATAAGCGGGAGCAGCGGTGCCTCCAGGGTGTTGCACCGTTAATAAAAGATAAGCGGGGATTGGAATAGCGGGTTAGGGGTCGCGTCGGGTAATTCCGGCGCGACTTTTTTATTTGTTTTGTTTAACGTTGATGCAATCGATTACGGCGAATGAGCAGGGTAATGAATGAAAAAACACATCGCGCTCGAGGCATGAAACTGCCATTTGTATGACTTTTGTCATGCCCCAAAATCCGCAAACGATTTTTTAGATTTTAAATGCGGTTTCCTTACAGCGAATGATCCCGGGCTAACCCTGCCCGTACATTTGCATCAGTAGTTCAAACAAAAAAGAAACAAAACAACTATTCTTATGAAAGCAACATCATTTCTGGCCGCATTAGTACTGGTAAGCTCAGTAGCTTTTGCAAATGGTCCTGGCACTCCCCGTGTAGTGGTGGTGAACCAGAAGAACTCCGGAACCTTCAAAGTGATTTACGAAGGCGCCAAGGCAGGTGAAGTCACCATGACCATCACCAACAGCCGCGGTACTGTGGTTTACACCGAAACTACTGAAGTAGTTAACGGTTTTATCCGCCCGGTAAACTTCACTGGTATGGAAGCTGGTGAGTACACCATTGAAATTGCAGATGCTTCGGGTAAGCAAATCCAAAAGATTGCCTACAACAACGAAAGCTCTGTACGCAGTGTACAAGTTTCTAAAATAAAGGAAGAGGGCAAATATTTGCTTGCTGTAGCCAATGACGGCGCTGAGCAAATCAACGTGCGCATCTTCGATGGCAACAACAACCTGATCCACAACCAGGACCTCACCATCGATGGTAACTTTGGTCTGGTGTACAACCTGAAGGCTGTTTCTGGTGTACCGACCTTTGAAGTTACGGACAAGACGGGTACCGTACGTACCATCAAATACTAATACCTAGCCTGAACCTGTAATGAAAAAGCCCCTCCGGTACCCGGAGGGGCTTTCTTTTTAACAAGAGCACAGGTTATTTTTTGGCTTTGGCGAAATCTCCCGCCTTGATAATATTGATCCGGGCCGGCGTGAGATACTTCTTCACAGCGGCATTAATCTCTTCAGCTGTCAGCGCCATGACCCGCTTCTCAAACGCGTCATCCCATTTCAGGTCGCGCTTCACAAACAGGTAATTGTTCAGGGTGTTCGACAATTGACCATCCTGTGCACGGCCTACCGTGCGGGACTGGGTCCACCCGGATTTGGCCGCAGCGAGTTCTTCGGCTGTAAATCCTTCGGTAATCACCCGGTTAATTTCTTCATTGAAGGCCTTCTCGAGTTTTTCGACATTCTGCGGGGCGTAAATGGCAAAAGCCTGGAAGGTACCTACCGGATCAAACGAACTTGCGTTGAAGTTTGATCCTACCCCATAACTCAAGCCATCCTTTTGACGAATGCGGACAGCGAGGCGGGAGTTGAGGAATCCACCTCCCAGCATAAAGTTGCTCATCACCATAGCCGGGTAATCAGGGTTGTCGTCACGCATTTCAAAGGTGTAGGCGGCAATAAAGAATGCGTTGGCCTTGTCCGGAGTTTCAAATGACTCATTGATCGTGGTCACCGGGAAGGCCTTGCCGACCAACCGGCTATAAGCGCCTGGGCTCTTCCAATTTCCAAACAGTTCTGACACTACCTTGTTAACTTCTGCTTGATCGAAGTCGCCAACGACTGACATGGTAGCATTGCTGGCGCCATAGAAATCCTTGTGAAATTTCTTGATGGCATCCAGGGTAATCGAATTTACCTCGGCCACGTCTTCGTCAAATGAAGTGACATAGCGGGGGTCGCTCTTTGGATAGGGGTTGATGTGTTGCTGGATTTTAGTAAAGGCGATTGCCTGAGGCTCGCTGCGGTTTGATTCAATGCCTGCCAGCTGCTCGCTCTTCAGTTTTTCCAATTCGTCGGCGGGGAAGATGGGATCTTTTACCACCTCAGCAACCAGTTTGATGACTTCCACCAGATTAGGCCGGGTGGTGGTAATGTTGATACTGGCCTGGGTGGCGCTTCCGAAAATCTGTACGTTGGCTTTCAGACGGTCAAACTCATCTTTGATTTGCTGACGGGTGTGCTTGGACGTGCCTTTGTTGAGCAAGCTTACTGCAAATTCACCGGCCGTGCCTTTGTTTGCCAATGACGCATCATTGCCAAAGCGTAGGGTAAGGCGGGCTTCAACAGATTCGCCTCGGGTCTTCTTCGGCAACAACGCAAGTTTCATACCATTGGGCAGGTCGCTGCGTGTAGTCCGTGATTCAATATTGGCAGGAGACGGGTCAAAAGCTTCACCTTCCGCCACGGCAGCATTGCCCTTATAATCCTTCACGAGTTCATCCACGTTGGGTGTAGCCGGGATTTCAGCACGCTCAGGTTTCTCGGTAGGGATGAAAATACCCGTTGTTCTGTTATCTGCCTTAAGGTACAGTTTGGCTACGCGGGCCACATCCTCTACGCTCACGGCCTTAACACGGTCTCGGGTAAGGAACAGCAAACGCCAATCTCCCATGCCGGAATAGGTTGTCAATTGCAACGCCACATTTTGGGATGAGTTAAAGGAAAGTTCGATTTGCTTGATGATCTCGTTTTTGGCGCGTTCCACTTCTTCCTTGGTGGGAGGGGTCGCTGCCATGTCATCCATGGTCTTCAATAAGGTAGCCTTGGCATCGTCCAGTGATTTGTCTTTCAGCACTTTCGCTACAGCGAATGCTAGGAAAGGCTCTTTGAACTGATAGGTATAGGCAGCAACACTGCTTGCTTTTTTGGTGTCAACCAACGTCTTATAAAGCCTGCCGGATGGTGCAGTTCCCAGAATACGCAACATTACCTGGATGGCGGCATAGTCGCCATGTGATCCAGCCGGGATGTGGTAGGCTGCCATGGCAACCTGTACATCACCAACGCGCTTCAATACCACATTGCGTTCACCATCCTGCACCGGGTCATTGGTGTAGGTGGGTTGAATTTCGCGTGCGGGACGAGGTGTTGTGCCGAAATACTGGTTCACCATTTCAATGGTCTTGGATTCATCCATCTTACCAGCCACCACGAGCACAGCGTTGTCGGGTTGATAGTACTTGCGATAGAATGCCTGCAGGCGATCGATCGGTACGTTTTCGAGATCGGCCTTGGAGCCAATCGTTGACTTGCCATAGTTGTGCCAAAGGAATGCAGTAGAAGTAACGCGTTCTTCCAAAACGCTGGCCGGGTCGTTCTCGCCGGATTCAAATTCGTTTCGCACGACAGTCATTTCACTGTCCAGGTCTTTCTTGGCGATGTAGGAATTGATCATCCGGTCAGCCTCCAGGTCAAGGGCCCAACGCAGGTTCTCTTCCGTTGCATTGAATGTTTCAAAGTAATTGGTGCGATCAACCCACGTAGTACCATTGGGTTGAGCACCGTGCTCGGTCAATTCCTGCGGAATATTGGGGTGCTTGGGTGTACCCTTGAACACCAGGTGTTCCAGCAAGTGGGCCATGCCGGTTTCACCATAGTTTTCATGCTTCGAACCTACGAGATAAGTAATGTTTACGGTGATGGTCTGTTTGGATTGATCCGGGAACATCAGTACACGCAAACCATTTTGCAGACGGTATTCGGTGATGCCTTCAACCGTTGTGACTTTCTGAGGGGCTGCCAGCGCGGGTTTGTTCTCCACCTTGGGACCTTCAGGCTTCTTGGAGTCGCTTTTCTTCTGCTGGCCGTTGGCAGCCAGCGTAAACACAGCGAGGAAGAGGATGACTAACTTTTTAAACATAATGTAAGGGTTATGGTATGATTGAGTTTATTAAACGATACAAATACTACCTTAGATGTAGTCCAGTGCCTGAGGGCAGTACAACTTACATATTTCTCCGGTATTGCCCGCCTACTTCAAACAGGGCTTTCGTTATTTGTCCCAAAGAGCAGACTTTGCACACTTCCATCAGTACCGCAAACATATTTTGGTTGCGTACAGCCGCGTCCTGCAATTGTTTTAGTACAGCCGGTGAATCGCTGGCGTGGAATTGGTGAAGTTCCTTCAGCATTTTGATCTGGTACTCCTTTTCTTCTGTCGTGGCGCGGATTACTTCCTGCGGCAATATGGTGGGTGAGCCTTTTGAACTCAGGAAGGTGTTTACTCCGATAATCGGAAATTCTCCTGTATGCTTCAATGTTTCGTAATAGAGGCTCTCTTCCTGGATCTTGCCCCGCTGATACATGGTCTCCATCGCACCGAGTACGCCACCGCGTTCGGTGAGCCGGTCAAACTCGGCGAGCACGGCTTCTTCTACCAGGTCTGTTAATTCTTCGATGATGAATGAGCCTTGAATTGGATTCTCATTCTTGGCCAGCCCAAGCTCTTTGTTGATGATGAGTTGAATCGCCATGGCCCGCCGCACGGATTCCTCGGTAGGGGTGGTGATTGCCTCATCATATGCATTGGTATGCAGGGAATTGCAATTATCGTAGATGGCATACAATGCCTGCAGGGTAGTCCGTATATCGTTGAAGTCGATTTCCTGCGCGTGCAAGGAACGACCCGATGTCTGAATATGGTACTTCAGCATCTGGCTTCTGGCGTTGCCACCATACTTGTTCTTCATCGCCTTTGCCCAGATGCGGCGCGCCACACGACCAATCACCGAATACTCTGGATCGATGCCATTGCTAAAGAAGAAGGAGAGGTTAGGCGCGAAATCGTCGATGTGCATTCCGCGGCTCAGGTAATATTCCACGTAAGTGAAACCATTCCCCAGCGTGAAGGCCAATTGCGATATGGGATTCGCACCTGCCTCCGCTATGTGATAACCGGAAATGGAAACGCTGTAAAAGTTGCGTACGTTCTGATCAATAAAATACTGCTGAACATCACCCATCAACCGCAGTGCGAATTCGGTAGAGAAGATGCAGGTGTTCTGCGCCTGGTCTTCTTTCAATATATCTGCCTGCACCGTGCCGCGAACCTGTGCCAGGGTGTCGGCTTTTATTTTCTGATACACGTCGGCAGGCAATACCTGGTCGCCGGTTACGCCCAACAGCATCAATCCCAGCCCATCGTTACCGGCGGGCAGGTTGCCTTGATAAGCAGGTCTCGCCGTACCCTTCGTTTTGTAAATGGAATTTATCTTTTCGGCTACTTCTTTTTCAAGGCCGTTTTTACGGATGTATAACTCGCATTGCTGATCAATGGCGGCATTCATAAAGTAACCCAGTAACATGGGTGCTGGTCCATTGATGGTCATGGACACCGATGTGCGCGGATCTGCGAGGTTGAATCCGCTGTACAGTTTTTTGGCGTCGTCCAGGCAGCAGACACTCACTCCCGAATTGCCGATCTTTCCATAGATGTCAGGACGGTAATCGGGGTCATTGCCATACAACGTGACGGAGTCAAATGCAGTAGACAATCGTTTAGCCGGAGCACTGATGCTCACATAGTGAAAGCGTCGGTTGGTGCGCTCGGGTCCGCCCTCGCCGGCAAACATACGCGTGGGATCTTCGCCTTCCCGCTTGAATGGATAGATGCCTGCTGTATAGGGGAACTCACCAGGTACGTTTTCCTGGAGACTCCAGCGGAGCAGGTCACCCCAGGCTTTGAATTTGGGCAGCGCCACCTTGGGTATATCCAGGTGTGAAAGAGATTGGGTGTGTGTCTGAATGCCAATCTCTTTGTCGCGGACCTTAAACCTAAAGACCGGGTCTTTGTATTTCTTTACCACCGAAGGCCAATCCTGAATCAACTTCCAGTTTTTGGGGTCGAGTTCAAGCTGTAATTTCTTTGATTCTTCCTGAAGTGCGCCGGTTACCGTTGGTTGCCCCTTCAGTTGTTCGCTGGTCACACGAATGGCATAGAGTTTCTGTGCCAGTTCCGCTTGTTGCTCCACCCACTTGTCATAAGCGCGGTTGTTTTCTGAGATCTCGCTCAGGTACCGCGTGCGGTGTGGGGGGATAACAAAGATCTTTTCCGACAGCTCGGTGCTTTGGACAAACGAAGAGTGCAGGATTGCGCCGGTCTTTTCCGCGATCCGTTGGATGACCTGGCGGTACAGTTGGTTGGTGCCGGGGTCATTGAACTGCGATGCAATGGTGCCAAACACCGGCATGTCGTCAACGGAAGTGCTCCACAATTGGTGGTTGCGTTGGTATTGCTTCTTCACATCGCGCAATGCGTCAAGGGCGCCGCGCTTGTCAAATTTGTTCAGGGCAATGACATCGGCAAAGTCGAGCATGTCAATCTTTTCCAACTGCGTTGCCGCACCGTATTCCGGCGTCATCACATACAACGATACATCGCTGTGGTCGATGATTTCTGTGTCGCTCTGGCCGATGCCCGAGGTCTCGAGAATGATCAAATCGAATTGAGCGGCCTTTAGTATTTGAATCGCTTCCTTCACGTAGGCCGACAAGGCCAGGTTGGACTGGCGGGTTGCAAGCGATCGCATGTAGACCCTTGGGCTGTTGATCGCGTTCATGCGAATACGATCTCCCAGCAGAGCACCTCCTGTTTTTCTTTTGGATGGGTCCACTGAGACCAGTGCAATGTTTTTCGTAGGAAAATCAAATAGAAACCGTCGTACCAATTCATCCACCATCGACGACTTGCCTGCACCCCCCGTACCGGTTACACCCAGGACGGGCACAGCTTGTTTGCGTGCCAGGGTGTGGATCGTTTGGAACACGGCTGCATGCTGATCGGCAAAATTCTCTGCGGCAGAAATCAACCGGGCAATCGATAAAGGATTTCGAGTGGCGATTCCCTGAACTTCGTCCTTCAATTGATCACCAGTCGGGAAATCACTTTGACGGACGAGGTCATTAATCATTCCCTGTAGTCCCATGGCACGTCCGTCATCAGGAGAGTAGATGCGGGTGATGCCATAGTCCATCAGTTCCTTGATTTCGGATGGAAGAATTACTCCGCCTCCGCCGGCGAAGATGCGGATATGACCAGCTCCTTTTTGCTGGAGGAGGTCGTACATGTATTTGAAGTATTCATTGTGACCACCCTGATAGCTGGTCATGGCAATGGCCTGCACGTCTTCCTGGATGGCGGTGTTCACTACTTCTTCAACACTGCGGTCATGACCCAGATGGATCACTTCGACGCCAGTCGCCTGTATGATTCGCCGCATAATGTTGATGGCGGCATCGTGGCCATCAAACAGGGAGGCGGCGGTGACCATACGCACCTTGTTTTTGGGTTTATAGGCTTCCTGCTGGGCGGGAGATTTTGGTGCCGTGGCGGTCGTAGCGTGGCTCATGCTGTCTTCGTTCAATTTCAAAATTACACAAAAGTCAGGAGGAAGCTAACGAGTGGTAGGTGCCGAAATTGGAGGTATGAATAGTAATACAGGATATCAGGTTGCGGGCTTATTCTTCCAACGCGAGTTTGCGTTGCAGCGCCCAAAACTCCCTGCCATAGGAAACAAGTATCTCTCCACCTGCCTGAATATTTCGGGTGGCTTCAATAAAGCAACGGTCACCATAAATATTGTAGGTGGCATTGTTGACCAAACCCTTCTTGCGACTGAAGCCAGATGCGTCATTGGCATATCGCCCAAAAGCCCTTGTGGGCTTTGCATCAATTACGGTAGACCGATCCAATCTTAAGAGGTAACCATTATATCCGTCCTGCGGCTTGGCTATTAACCATGGCACCCTCCGGCCTTTGTATTCCACGATCCGATCGCCGCGCCGAATTCGCGTACGTGTAAACAGCCCTTTGCCAGCTCCTGGCAGCCCTGACTTTTTCACGAAAAGGTGACGGGTGGAAATGGCCATTGTGAATTTTCGGGTATCTTCCGGTTGTATCTGCAATACTACACAACCATGAACCTTTCACGAAGAAATATCCTCAAACAACTCGGCCTCGGCACCATCGCTGCTACCGTGTTGCCTTATGTCGCACAGGCTGAACCTATGATCACGGGCATACCCGATGCCGAAGACCCGGCCTTCTGGACCAAAGTGCGCGATCAGTTCGCATTATCCAAGGACAAAGTCTTCTTCAACCCGGGCACAGTGGGCGCCATGCCCAAAGTGGTGGTGGAAAAAATGGTGCAACACCTCAATTACATCGCAACTGATGTGGCCGATTGGGCCTACAAAGACGATAATAAAGAAGAGTACATCAGCGGTTATAACAACCTGATGGGGATTCGCATCAAAGTGGCGCAATTGATCAATGGCACTGCTGCGGAGATCGCTATGACCGACAATGTCACCAACGGAATGAGCTATATCGCCAATGGCATCACCTTGCAACCCGGCGAAGAAGTACTCACCACCGATCAGGAACACGGCGGTGGTAAGGGCGGTTGGTTGGTGAAGGAAAAGCGATTTGGTAATCCCTTTAAATATGTAGCAATACCAAAGCCAGCCCATAGTCCCACGGAAGTGTATGACCTTGTTGTGAAGGCATTCACACCCAAAACAAAAGTCCTGATGATATCCCATATGATCACGGGGTCAGGGGCTATTCTTCCCATCAAGGAAATTTGCACGGAGGCGCGCAAGCGCGGGATTTTCACGGTGATCGATGGCGCTCAAACCATTGGTCAGATTAAAGTGGATGTAAAAGACCTTGGCTGCGACGTGTACCTGGGTTGTTTTCACAAATGGATCGGGGCACCGGCCGGTACCGGGTTTATGTATGTGAAGGCAGACCGTATGAAAGACATTTGGACAACGGTGGCAAGTGGCCGTTGGGACAACCACGATGATGAAGGTTTCCGGTTTACGCAACGCGGCACGGGCAACTTTCCGGTATTGAAGGGCTTGGAAGCCGCACTGGATTTTCACCAGGAGTTGGGGCCGGACAGGGTATATGCGCGAATCAAGTTTCTCGGCGAACGCCTGCGTACCGGATTAGCCAGGCATAAGAAAGTAAAATTCTTTTCGCCCGCCGACGAGTCGATGTGTGCGGGAATTACAGTATATAATATTGAAGGATTTACCGGCACACAACTTCAGGATGCCTATTGGGCAAAGGCCCGTATGCGGCCCCGGTCACAAGGTGATCAATTTGGCGTCCGACACTGTACACATATTTTCAATTCACCGGAGGAAATCGATAAGGCAATTGCGATTGTTCATGAGTTGGCTGGCTAGTCCGTTGAGCAGGGCCAGGCAGGGGATTGAGGAACCCCCGGTAAAGGCTAAGCCCACGGTAGATATTGATGTGCTCGCCTCCATTCATCCGGAGTTGATGGATGACTCATTTGTTTACGTCCATTGTCACTTCAACAATCGGTATGAAGGCATGCTGATGCGAATTTGGCGCACCACGTTCCTGATTGACCGTGCATCAGGCGCCCGGAATCAGTTGATTCATGCTGAGAATATCAGCTATGCGCCACAGTGGACACTTATCCCGGATTTTCAGGAATATTCT
>JBGAMI010000101.1:0-4890 GCA_044223085.1 Cyclobacteriaceae bacterium | reverse complement strand
ATAGAGCTGCCCGGCGGCCTTCACTTCTCCCGTGGCTGGAGTATCCGGACCAATGACCGCCATCCATATCTGGTCTGCATGTGGCATTTTTATACCGTGATGTCTCCAGTCTTCGACCTGGATGTCGCCACGGCCATGGTCGCAGGTGATAATAAAGGTCGTTTTGTCCTTGTATTTGGGACTGGACTGACAATATTCCCACAGCTTTTTGATCATGGCATCTGTAGCCCGTGCCGATTTCAGATACCAGTCATATTTCCCATCGTGCGCAAAGTCATCGGTTTCGTCAAAGGCCAGGTAAAGGACACGGGGGCTTGTCCGCTTGAATTCTTCAAAGGCATAATAAAAAGTAAAGGCATCCAGTCTGACGTCTCCCAAAGGATTAGGAAGCTCCGACATCAGGCTGTTCATCAATTTTTCGCGCTCATTGGCATGATTAGCCTGCACAAGGCCGGCATTTACCTTAACTCCACTTCGCTCTGTATTAATAATGTAAGGAAACACATCCCACGAAGTAAAGGCTATTACTTTTCCTTTGTATCCCGGTTGACCGTTTATGAATTCCAAAACGGTTTTATTCGGATTCTTGAACTTGTCATTGGAGTGGATACGATCATTGTCTGCAAACCCGCAGAGGAGCTCGCTGTAACCCGGAAGAGAACCGCGGTTATTGGTTACGTTGACAAAATTATTGTAAGCCCGGTTGCCGAACACCCTTGTCCTTGCTGCCATTGACATTCCCAAGGAGGGCATCATTTTCTGACGTTTCTCCAGAAGCGTATCAGCCAGAATTGCGCCATTGTATTCGCTGAATCCCTCACAAACTGAGACGTAATCAGTCTTTTTTCAGCGCCTGAAAATATCTCCTGCCAACGCATGCCGTCGAGGGTGATGAGAACAATGTTTTCGGTTCTATTTTGTTTCTGGGCGCAAACACTGAGCGACAAAAACGTGAGAAGGCAAAAGAAGATATTTCTCATAACCACAAAATTTTTTTATCACTGATCTTGAAAAAAGGATCCGGAGGCAAGTTAGCCCCCGGACCCTAAACTAAACGCAACGAAAACCCTTAACTTTTTACTGAAGAATCCACATGGTTCCGTCCAAATCGTCCTTGCCGGCATACTGTCTTTGAACCGCAGCGTCGTAATTGGCCTTGTTGGCCGTGGTTTCAGCTACCGGATACTGCCAGCGGACTGCAATTTTATTTGCATTCCCGCTGCCTGGTCCGGCTGAAAATACGGGAACTCCCGTACGTCGCTGGTTGAAGAACGCTTCCCAATTGGAATTCTGCCAGAAGGCGAGATACTTCTGCTCGAGAATTTGGGTAAGGCCGGCTGCTCCACCCTGGTATTGCACCGCAGGCTGCGCGAGGTAAGCCGCAATTGAAATGCCGGTAACCGTGCCATACAAGGTGTTCTGAATGTCGGCGACATCAATGGAGCTGCCTTCGGTAATACCCATGTGATTCATGGATGCCGTGATCCCGTTGTTATACCAGGTATCGGCCGAACCTGAAGTCCACCCCCTGTTGATCCCCTCGGCAATGTTGAAACACAGTTCAGGATATCCTATGATGATGGCTGGTTCAGCGTTTGAGCCGGCAAAGTCAGCGTAGTATCTCAACGGATTGACATACGAGTACTTCCCTCCCTGCGCATTGTTCCCCAGATCGCTCATGCCCAGTCCCGCATCAGCGCCAACGTAGGCTGAAAAATCATCAAACGTTTTCCCCAACGCGATTTCCGCCGGGGCCGGTGTGGCCACTGCGAATGTACGCGGGTCATTCAACGCTGTCGCGATACTCAGGAAGACACTGCCCACATTTTCCCTGTGGATATCCCGACCCTTGCTGGTAGGATTCTTGGGATAAGGATTGTAAGCTGAATTGTAAACATACTTCAGGTTGTCATCCAGACTTGTCATCACCGGATACTGTATGGGATTGCTGACGATCGCGTTAAATTTCGCTTTGATATTGAGCTCCGGATCCGTTTCCTTCTTACTAAGACTGATCAGCACCCGGAGGGTAAAGGAATTCACTACTTTCTGCCAGGCTGCGATGTTATTACCGAGAAAGTAATCGCCATTCATCGTTGCACCCGACGCAATCAATGCCGTCAAATCCGCATTGGCTTCCTCAAGCCAGGCGAGAATCTGCACATAGACTTCTTTCTGGGTGTCATAGACCGGTGCCGTATTTTCTGAACCTTACAGGGCCTCACTTAACGGAAGGTCACCGAGTTTCTGCGACATCAGGTTGTAGTAGTAGGCATTCAAAAATTTACCCATAGCAGAATACACGTTAACGTCAGGCAACCCGATTGTTTTTGCTTCGAGGTTCATCTGCCGGATATTCTGAAGCACGGTGACATATTCAAAATTGTCCGTATTCCGGGTAAAGGGCGCCTGATCATAATTGTTGGTGCCATAATAATCATAGGTGCTAATCCAGAACTGGGCGGCGCTTTGAGAACCCTGCTTGCCATTCCAGGCATTTTGATCATTGAGCCGTTCCAGCACCCCGCTCAGCAACAAGGCCGGAGGCGCTGATGTGGGCAAATTTTTGTTTTTGACCAGCTCATTGAAGTCCTGGCAGCCGGAGACTGACAGAAGGACGACAATGACTGATATGATCTTAAAGTTTTTCATAGTCATCGTTATTTAGAAAGTCACATTGATATTGAAACCATAGCGTCTCATCGTTGGTGAACGGAGATCCTGCGCGGTGTTGTAGGTACCGATAAATGAATCCCAGTCAACATCCGTGCGGTCGGAGAAATAGAGCAGGTTTCTGCCCACAATAGAGAAGCTGGCGGCACGCAAAGGTGTCTTTTCAAGAAGCTTCCTGGGCAGATTATAGGTGATCATCACTTGTCTCAGTTTGACAAATGTTTTTGAAGTCAGCACCCGCTCATCAAATTTGGTTTCCGTACCCAGGTAATCCTGAAGCGAATAAGGCGTGGTATTGGGAATCAGGTGCAAGGCACCCATATTGGTTATCTGACCGGTGATGGGATCAACTACCGGAGCAGGTGAATCGGTTGCCAGTGCCACGCCGGTTCCCACATAAGTAGGGGTTGGCGATTGCGTGTTGTTATTGTTGGGGTTTGCGTTGAACTCAGCAAGGCGGGCAGCGCCATAGGCTCCCTCCACTGTTGAAATTTCGCGTCCGCCTTGCAACAATTTCTTGTACACATAGTCCTGACCCACACCGCCGACACGTCCGTCAAACTGGAAGGTGAGTGAGAAACTCTTGTAGTTCAGCGTGTTGATGATGGACCAGGTGTAATCCGGGTTGTAGTTTCCAAGTTTGGTGGCCACCAGGTTGTCCTTGTAAATATCACCGGTGGACTTGTGGATAATCGCTCCATTGGGATCCCTATAGAATTTATAGCCATAGTTCCCGTCGATGCGATCGCCAATGCTGTACGTTACCCTGCTGTCGGCGCCGGGAATATAGGCTCCGCTCAGGGTGGTCTTTCCATCGTAGAATTCCTTAAACCGCTCTGTATAGGTCGACCAGTTCAGCATCAGGTTCCAGGTAAATCCGCTGGCTGACCGGATGGGGGTTGCTCCCAGTGAAATTTCCCAGCCGGTTCTTTCAGTCTTAATGCCGTTAACCGTTCCGCCGGTGAAGCCTGATGCTTCGGACCACTGCGATTTGACGATACCCGGACCTTTGATCGCACTGAAGTAGGCCGCATCAAGTGAAATGCGGTCATTCAGAAATTTCAAAGTAGCACCCACTTCTGTCGACGAATTCGAACTTGGCAGCAAAGTGGTAGAGGCTTGCTGTGTCGTGTAGTAGGCCGCACTCTGATTGGCATAAGGTCTCGAAATCGTGTAGGCATTGGTGCTGTAGATCGGACCATCATAAGCGCTTACATACACATCTCCATAGTCAAGTGGATTGCCGTACCCGCTGGCTGACCACGCAGGACCAATGGTGGATGCCGTGAAGGCATTCTTCACGTTTGCATAAGAAGCGCGGAATTTCACCAATGAAATAGCTTCGGGCATGTGGACATAATTGGATAACACCGTGCTCGCACCTACCGAGGGGTAGAACCCTGTATTGTAGCCATCGTAGAAAGTAGAATATTTATCAAGACGGCCTGTGGTCGACACCGTAACGTAGTTGCGATAGGAGAAGTCCAGTGAATAGTACCCGCTGATCACCTGCATGGGTGCTTCATAGTTATACACCTTCACCGGATTCTTTGAGTTACCGAAATTATATACACCCGGTACGTTCAGGTAGTCGGTCGTGGCATAAGAAGAGTTGTAGGTATAGGTTCTGAGGTTTCCACCCAGGAGGCCTTGCAACTTGAAATCCTTGTTGAGATCACGGTTGAAGTTGAGCTGAATATCGGTGTTGTTTTCAAAGAGGTTTCTTTTGTCTTCACGGTAGTCACCTTGCTTCTGGTCGCGGCTGTAGGCTGATGCAGAAAAGGGGAACTTCTCTGTTCGTAACACATCCCAGGAGCTGATCTGTGTACGCAACGACACGTCTAGCCAGCTATTGATATCATACTTCAGTGCAACGTATCCATAGATGTCCGTCTTGTTATGGCTGCGCTTCCATTCATTCGACATGAACCATGGATTGTTGTAGCGCACATATTCAAAGTTGCGCTGCTGGAAACCCACTTTACCGGGCTGCCAGTAGTTCTTGAGGTCATTGATATCCCAATCTGCACCGGCCCACACGTCGATGTTATAGATAATGCTGTTCGGACCGTAGTTCACATCCGGAATGTTATCTGAATATTGCCGGCTGTAGTTGATGTTGGTTTCAATTCTCAGCTGCTTGGTGAAGTTGTAGCCGGTTGCAATATTGAAGTTCGTGATGTTGAGACCGGTGTTCGGCACAATTCCCTTCTGAGT
>JBGAMI010000036.1:0-35156 GCA_044223085.1 Cyclobacteriaceae bacterium | reverse complement strand
CGGGTTTAACGTTGGTGCTGGCAGACAGTTTACGGTTTCAAAAGTCCGCTGGTCGGGATTTGCAATCCCGATCCCAAATAACCCTGCTTCCAGTGCCAGCTATTCGCAGCTACTTCTTTGGTGGTAGGTGGCAGTGACCCAGCCGAGTGTTCCGCAGCTGGTATTCCTGATTATTGGTAAATTATACTTGGAATAGGAGTGTATAGGAAACGGAGTTCGTAAACACAAACTTTGTGTGTCATTCTATGAGTTGGTTTGAGATAATATCAGAACGGCAAAACGTCCCAGATGACAGCAGAGACCTCAAAAAAGGCGATGTGAAGGGTTTGCTATTGAACGCTTTCAAAGAGATTCTGCCCGACTTTGAATTTACCACTTACAAGAAGAGCACATACTATTTTCTGAGGACTAAAACCTTCCGTGGACTTGAATTATATGAAGCACTCAACGTAACATTCGGGCTGAAGGACAAAAATGCCTCATGTTCAGTGGCATCCGTCCTGAATAAAACATACCTATTCAGCTCGACTTACAACAACGGATTTTTAAATGGACACAGTGACTTACTAGCCATTAAATCAGGCTCAGGAATTTCAAACATCGAAGATTCTTACTATTGGCACAATGGCAAAATAGTAACGGTTGACAAAGTCATAAAAAGTATAGCGACTGATTTCAAAGAATATGGACTTCGACACCTTGATTTAAGGAAACAGAGACTTGAGACGAGTGATCTTGTTAAACATGGACTCGACTTTATCGATAGCTTAACGGTCGACAGAGGTGCACTTCAAAGAGAAATGGAAAAGGAGAGAAAAAATGCAGAGTGGGTTTTATCGGGAATAAAACATCCCATATTCATTCAACTTAGGGACGAGCTGCAATGTGTCCCTAATCAATCAAGAGACGACAGGCAAAATATTTCAGGACTGACTTTTGAGTTGATTGAATACTATTGCGGGAGATAGACGCACCCTCTGGCGAAGTTATTCGACTCTGTAGTTTATTACCTTTGCGCCATGCTGGAAGAAAAGGTAAAGGCAGTTGAAGGGGTATTCCGGGGGCTGGACGAGGCGATCTTTGCATTCCAGCAGGGGACGAGCCTTCATTGCAAATTTGGGTGCGGTAAATGCTGCCTCAAACCCGACATTGAAGCCAGCGTACTGGAATTCCTGCCATTCGCCTTTCACCTGTATCACACCGGTAAGGCCGATGCGTGGTATGAGATGTGCAAGTCATCGGACTCCTCCATCTGCCTCATCCTTAATCCAACCTTGCCAGGTTCTGGGCATTGTTCCGAGTATCCGTATCGTGGATTGATTTGCCGCCTGTTTGGCTATTCGGCCCGAACCAATAAGTATGGAAAGCGGGAGTTGGTGACTTGCCAGATCATTAAGACCGAGCAAACGGTTGCCTATGAGAAGGCTGAGTCGGAAATAGAAAAGGGAAGTGCGGTTCCGGTGATGAGTGATTACTACATGCAATTGCATGCCATCGATCCGGATTTGTCGCGTGATTTTTATCCCATCAATCAGGCCATTCGACGGGCCATCGAGTCGGTACTGCAGTACTATGCGTACCGCTAACGACCGGGGAGGCGAAAGTGAATTTTCTCAATGGTTTTCTTGAGCAGGGAGGACGGCGTTGGCTTGGTGATCGACGCCGGCTGAGCATTTCCATCCGGTGAGGCAACCTGCCCGGGCCACAGCACGGCAGCGATCGCCAGCAGCAGCGCTACTGCAACCCCTAGTGCCAACATCCAGATCCGGGAAAATCCTTTCATGCGTACTTGCTCTTACAAATCAGATACCAATTCAGAAAAGTGGCTATTTTGGCGTTTTTGGAGTCAGAATCGGCGTTTTGTGTACACTTTTGAACATCCTTTCTGACTTTTTCGTACATATATACCGGCCCTCCAACAGAAGGTTACCCAGCGTCCGGTTGTTTTATATACGTTCCAAATGGACCTCTTTTCTGCTTACATTTGTTACGTGGTAACGCCCTGAATTACAAAACCATGAAAAATTATCTTTTGATCGCTTTTCTGATGTATGCCGGTGCCGCTGTGGCCCAGGATCAGGTGAAGCACGAAGGCCCTGTGAAATGGCTGACCTTTGAGGAGGCCGTGGAGCGATCCAAAACCGAAAAGCGCAAGATATTTATCGACGTGTATACCGATTGGTGCGGATGGTGTAAGGTGATGGACAAGAACACCTTCAGCGAACCCAATGTGGCCAAGATCCTCAACGAGAAGTTTTATCCGGTAAAATTTGATGCCGAACAGACCGCAGATGTTGTCTTCAATGGCACTACGTTCAAGTTCGTTCCGTACGGAAACAAAGGCTCCCATCAGTTGGCCATGGCTCTCCTGAATAATCAGATGTCATACCCCACCGTGGTTTTCCTGAATGAGGAATTTGCCATTATACAGCCTCTTCCCGGTTATCAGAAACCAGAAGAGTTTCACAAGGTGATTTCGTTTATCGGAGAAGATTTCTTCAAGAAGATGAAGTGGGCCGACTTTCAGAGTGTTTATAAGTCGCCATACACAGCCGCCACCAATGGTGGTTCAGGACACTGATATCCCGACAAATAACCTTGGTAAAAGAACATAAAAAAACCCTCGTGAGAGGGTTTTATATTTTGATGGGTTTCGGGACTAGTTACCCTGACCCTTTTCTTCCTGCTCTTTGGTGACTTTGCGGTTGTCGATGTAGGCCAGGGCGTTTACAAATCCAAACGCGATGGCGATGATGAGAACAAATAAGTTAGCTCCGTCTCCTACAACTTGGTCAAACATGGCAATTTTGTTTAATAGTGCGTTTCAAAGGTAAGCTTTCGGCAGAATCCGGCAATAGTCGGGGGCGGCATTTTTGTTGCCTGGCTCAGAGTCCGAGCTCCTCCCGGTTTTTCTTCAGTACCTCCAGGATAAAAGCAATATGGGCCGACAGTTCTACCCCCAGTAATTCGGTGCCCTTATACACTTCCTCTCGGTCTACCTTGGCCGCAAATCCCTTGTCTTTAAGCTTCTTGATCACCGATTTGGGCTCCAGCGTTTGAATGCCCTCGGGGCGCACCTGGGCGCAGGCGACGATAAATCCGGTAAGCTCATCGCTGGCGAGCAGGGCCTTATCCAGCAACGTGTCATACGACACACCCCACTTGGTATAGTGCGCCGCGATGGCATGAGCAATCTTCTCTTCGCCCTGTTCCCGCAGTTTGGCTACGATGATGGCGGGGTGCTGCTCCGGGTAAACCTCATAGTCCGCATCGTGCAACAGGCCGGCGACTGCCCACTCATCAGGGTTCTCCTTAAAATGAATGGCGTAGGCTTCCATTACCAATTCAACTGTGCGCATGTGACGCAGCAGGCTGGCACTTTTTGTCATGGAGGACAATAGGGTCCTCGCTTCGTCCCGGGTAATCATGGTGTTAACGGCTTTTCCGTTTGCTGATCATAAACAGGTTGGCGAAGGCGATAATGGCCGCCAGTCCGAGCACTACGGCCACCACGACAATCTGGGTGTTTCGCAGTTCAAGTGTCTTCATCTGACCGTTCAGATACAGCGCCTCAATTTCTTTTTCCTTTTCACGCAATTCCAAAGCGGTTTCCATCTGAGCGATCTTCTTGCTGCTCTGTTCGCCATATACCTTTTCCTCTGCTTCATCATACAGGGTCAATGTCTCATAGGCAGCCTTGTAGTTGTTTTGTCGGGCATAGGTACCCGCGAGTCCTTTCAGAATCTGGGGGGTGTAAAGATCAGCGCCAAGTTCTTTCGCCAGGGCCATGGCGTCATCCAGATACTCTTTGGCTGGCACGGGCTGATTGGCTTTCATATACACCGTGCCAATGTTGGTGAGCAGGGATACTTCGGCAACACGGTTATTTTGCTTCCTCACCAGGTCAAGTGCGCGCAAATAATATTCAACGGCTCGCTGGGGATTCCCTTGCCGGAAATACAGGTTACCGATATTGATCAATGGATCGGCGAAGGGATCCTTGTATTGTTCACTCAACTTATAGGCCTCTGAATAATACTTGAGGGCCTGATCCGGCATATTAAGATCGGCATGCAGGTTACCCAGGTTATTCATGGATCCGACAATCCGGACCGGATCGCCGATAGCCACAAAACCAGCATGTGATTCCTCAAAGAACTTCAACGCTTTGTGGTAGTCCTTTTTCATGGAATAGATGTTGGCAATATTGTTCTTCGATGTAGCGATGCCTTCACCGTTTTGAATGCGTTCATAGATCTCCAGGGACTTCATATAGTTCTCCAGTGATACCTCCAGGGCACCCTGGTTGCGATAAGCAACACCCAGGTTGTTGTAGGAGGCCGCCATGCCCTTGTCATCTTTTACCATGCCGGCGAGGGTTAATGCTTCCCGGGTATAGGTGATGGCCTTGACCGGATCGGAATTGATGTAAGCGCGGAAGAGCTCATTCATGATCTTCACTTTTTGGGCGCCTTCAGCCTGGGGCAGGGCTTGTTCGAGACTGTCAGCTGATTGTGCAGATGCCGATGAACCGACAATAAGCATGAGGGCCAGGAGCACGGGAACTTTCATGTGGGGTACGGTTGGAAACCCGAATTTAAGATTTTTCCTACCGATTGCTGCCCTTTCACAGACAGGGCTTACAAGTTGCCGGATATTTTGCCAACTTTATTACATGGGGAAGAATCTACTAATTGTTATTGCCCTCCTGTTGTCTATGGCCGGTGTTTGCCTTGGACAGGATGAGGCTCAGGTAATGGAGCCTGTGAATCAGTTGTTTGAAGGCATGCGCACCGGGGACAGTGCCATGGTGCACCGGGTTTTTCATCGTTCGGCCCGTATGACCTCGGTGAAAACCGATGGGACAATCACGGATGATGCGTTGACCGGTTTTCTCAAGGCGATTGGCACACCCCATACCGAAGTCTGGAATGAAGTAATCTGGAAACCCGTCGTGCAGGTTGACGGAACCTTTGCCCAGGTTTGGACGCCTTATGCATTTTATGTGGGCAAGCGCTTCAGTCACTGCGGCGTCGATGCGTTTCAATTGGTGAAGACGGCTGGGGGCTGGAAGATATTTCAGTTGAGCGATACTCGTCGCAAGGAGAAATGCGAAATCCCCGAAGAGATCAGTAAACGATTCAAATGAAACGCCTGTCGATCCTGCTGTTGATCCTGTTGGGTGCCGGTTTGGTTCGGGCCCAATCAGATATTACCACGTTCATTCTCGTGCGCCATGCAGAAAAGATGAACGATGGTACCAAGGATCCGGAATTATCTGAAGCAGGGAAGAAGCGCGCAGAGTTGCTGGCCACCTTGCTCAAGCGCACAAAAATCGATGCCATCTATACTACGGCTTTCAAGCGGTCCAGAAATACAGTTGTCCCGCTGGCCGTGTCAAAGGGTTTGGGTGTTGTTGCTTATGATCCGGCGGACCTTACCGAAATTGACAGGATTTTTGAGAAATGGCGAGGTGGAACGGTAGTGCTGTGTGGACATTCCAACACCATTCCTGCTGTGATCAACTACCTGACGGATGACAAAGACAAGGTGCAGACTTTTGCTGACGACGAGTACAGCAACCTGGTCTTTGTGGTGCTCTCAGAACGGCATAAGACCAAGGTGACCTGGTTGACCTATTAAATAACCTGTATGGTTCGGTTGACGATACTATTGTGTTTGTTATCGTTTGGTCTTCGGGCTCAGCAGGACGAGATCCGCAAAAGCATTTATTTTGATGGTGGCAGTTATTTTATTGATGCGTACCAGGCGGGTGATCTCGCCCATTGGCTGGACTCAATTCCTAACCTGCTCGACAAATATGAGATTCAACTGATCAGCCATACAGACCCCATCGGGGGCAAGCGGTTTAATGAGTGGCTTTCGCGCATGCGGAGCGAAGCTGTCTTTCAAATCCTGCTGGACCGGGATATACCAGAGAAAGTTATTCACATTAAGGACTGGGGTTTAGAGAATCCGGTGTATGCCAATGACAACTTCCTGGGCAGAATGAAGAACAGGCGGGTAGACGTGATTCTGAGGCCGGTTGTCTTTTAAAATTAATTGTCGTTCGCTGAGCGCATTCCTATTTCCCTTTTCCAACTTCCGCCCTCCAACTTCCAACCTCTTACCACTTACTTCTCACCTCCAACTTCCAACTTCTAACTTCTTACCACTTACCTCTTACCACTCACTACTTACCTCCACCTCCAACCTCTCCGTCCGCTTCCGGACACCTTTTTTCACTCCCGGACGTATTTGGTGCAACCATTTGCCTGTTCTGCCGTCTAATCCCTAAATACTGCCCATGGCACCATTATTGGCTAAGGAAGCCAGGTGCCCAGGCGCGACCGATACCCTTATGATCAAACTGAAGAACATCGACAAGTTTATTGACACGCGCTTTCAGCGGACCTTTATCCTTAAAAGTATTGACCTGGAGGTGCAGCAGGGTGAATTTGTGACCCTGATGGGACCCAGTGGTGCCGGCAAGTCTACGTTGATGAACATCATCGGCATGCTGGACGAGCCATCGGCAGGGGAGTACTTCTTCTTTGATGAGCCCGTGCACAAAATGAAGGAGCGGCAAAAGAGCGACATGCATAAGAACTACATCGGCTTCATCTTTCAGGCCTATCACCTGATTGATGAACTGACGGTGTATGAAAATATTGAGACACCCTTGTTGTATAAAGGCGTGAATGCCAGCCAGCGCAAGAGCATGGTGGCGGAATTGCTGGATCGCTTTAATATGGTGGCCAAGAAGGACCTGTTCCCCGAACAGCTGAGCGGCGGTCAACAGCAGTTGGTGGGGATTGCCCGGGCTATCGTGGGGCAGCCCAAGTTATTGCTGGCGGATGAACCCACCGGTAACCTGCACTCGGAGCAAGGCAAGAAGATCATGGATATTTTCCAGAAGCTGAACGAAGAAGGAATTACCATCATTCAGGTGACGCACTCCGAAGAGAATGCGTTGCGCGGCAAGCGCATTGTGAAAGTGGTGGATGGAACGATTGAGTCAGATGTATTAGTGAACGCAAAGTAATATTGAGTATGAAAAGAGGTTTGTTGTTGATGGGGCTGTTGGCCGGTTTGACGCTCGGGGCTGTAGCCCAGAAGGTATTGACGTTTGAGGATGCCGTGAAGCTGGCCCTGGATAATAGTGTGTTGTTGAACCAGCAGAAGAACAACCTGGAGTATAACCAGATGCAGAAGACGTCCAGCATCGCGTCCATCGGACCTAGTGTTACCCTGGGCGGTACTGCCCAGCAATTCAATGGTAACTCCTTCAACCAACAACAAGGCCGGGTAATCATCGGTGTGCGGGACAACGTATCGGGTAGCATCAACGCCAACATGAACCTCTTCAGTGGATTTGCCCGCATCAACAGCATCCGTCAATACAGCAACCTTGCCGATGCGCAGTCCTATTTTGTGAAGCGCACTGCTCAGGATGCCATTAATACGGTCGCCGGACAATACCTGACGGTCATGCTCGATGTTGAACTCCTTCGCATTGCCAAACAGAACTTTGAAGCCCTCAACAAGCAACTGGACCAGGTCAAGGAGCAGGTTCGGCTGGGAGCCAAGTCACCCGTTGATGAATATAATCAGGATGCACTCACCAAAGCGGCGGAGCTTCGGATGGTGCAGGCGGAGGTTAACCTGAACAATGACAAGACTACGCTGACGCAATCATTACTTATGGATCCCTTTGAACAATACGATGTGGAGAAGCCAGCCTGGGATCTGAACAAGTTGGGCTATGATGGCCTCACCATGGAAGACCTGGCGGAGAAGGCCAAGGCGCAACGGGGCGACTATCAACGGGCTGTGAGCAGTGAATTAAGTGCCAAGTTTGGCATGCGTGCTTCGCGTGGATTTAATATGATGCCTTCGGTCTATCTTTTCGGCAGCTATGGATCTTCTTACAACTTTGCCCATGGTCAGCCGGACTCGGTGTTGGTGAACGGCGTGATGGTGCGCAACCAGGCATCGTTCTCAGATCAGTTCAAGACCAACAACGTCTATAAAGCGTATGGTATCCAGGTAAACATTCCGTTGTTCAATGGGCTGCAGTACCGCACTACTGTGGCGCAGCAAAAAGTGTTGTATGAGAATGCGCAATGGACCAAGAAAAGCCTGGAGTACCAGATCAAGAACGATGTGATCAGAGCCGTTCGAAACTATGAGGCGGCGCGCAAAGCCTATCAGGTGAGTGTGGATCAGCTAACGGCCGCGGAGGCAGCCTTCGAACTGGAGCGGGAGAGGTACAACCTGGGTGTGACGAACTTTGTGGACTTCACCAACGCCAACCGCGTGCTGGTGCAGGCCCAAACCGACAAGGCCCAGAACGAATACAAGCTGGTATTCCAGCGGATCTCGATAGAGTACGCTGTGGGCACCCTGAAAGCAGACGACCTTGACTAGTAAGTAGTAAGTAGTGAGTGGTAAGTGGTAAGTGGTAAGGGGCTCTCTACTTACTACTTACTACTTACTTCTTACTAACTACTGGGACCCCTCTTTCCAATTTTCCCGTTTCCCGACCATTCCCTATATTTGCACCCCCTCACTTAATCCTGGGGGTCGTCCTGATTGGTTTCCGGGCGAATTATCAACCAAAAGTGTTGCCAGCGCGCCCGGCTGCCAACATGTATCCCAGGGCAAATTAGCATGGCTAAAGTTCAAAAAAGCGGCGATTCTAAGGCTCCCAAGACCGAAGCAGCGCCCAAAAAGCCCCTCGCCGTTAAAGGCGCAGCAGAAGATGTCGATGTGAAGTCAGCCGAGGTAGAACTCGAGCAGGACGAACTCGCGGCCTTCAAAGCTGCCAAGCGTGCTGAGGAAGAAGAAGGTCTTAACCGCGTAATCCGTGACGTAACTGCCCGCAAGAGCACTGGTGCCTCTACCGTGTCGCTGGAAGGTTTCGACTGGGAAGCATTTGACCGCAAAGGTTTCGGCGAAGGGTATAACACCGGCGACCGCGACAAGATGATGAAACTCTACTCAGGTACCGTCGCCACAGTAAGCAACAGCGAAGTGGTGAAAGGCACTGTGGTAGGTATCAACAACCGTGACGTGATCCTGAATATCGGATTCAAGTCAGACGGCCTCGTGCCCCTGGCTGAATTCAAGGACATGCCCAACCTGAAGATTGGCGATCAGGTGGACCTCTTCATCGAAGAGCGCGAAAACGCCATGGGTCAGCTCGTATTGTCCCGCCGCAAGGCCAAGCTCGTGAAGGGCTGGGAATATGTACAGACTGCCCTTGACAAAGACGAAGTCATTGAAGGTTTTGTAAAACGCCGCACGAAGGGTGGTTTGATTGTCGATGTATTCGGCATCGAAGCCTTCTTGCCTGGTTCACAGATCGACGTGAAGCCGATCCGCGACTTTGATATCTATGTAAATAAGAACATCGAGGTGAAAGTGGTGAAAATCAACTACACCAACGATAACGTCGTGGTATCGCATAAGGTCCTCATCGAGAAAGACCTTGAGCAGCAGAAGGCCGCCATCCTCACCAACCTCGACAAGGGTCAGGTGTTGGAAGGGGTGATCAAGAACATGACCAACTTCGGTGTGTTCATCGACCTCGGCGGTGTAGACGGCTTGCTCCACATCACCGATATTTCATGGGGACGCATCGCGCACCCGGAAGAGGTGTTGAAACTCGATCAGACCGTGAAAGTGGTTGTGCTCGATTTCGATCACGAGAAGAAGCGCATTTCCCTCGGCATGAAGCAACTGACCCCGCACCCATGGGAGTCATTGTCTGCCGATATTCAGGTAGGTTCAAAAGTGAAAGGAAAGATTGTCAACGTAGCCGACTACGGTGCATTCCTCGAACTGCAGCCTGGCGTAGAAGGTTTGATCCACGTAAGCGAAATGAGCTGGTCACAGCACCTGCGCAATCCCCAGGATTTCATCAAGGTGGGTGACATGATCGAAGCCGTGGTATTGACCATCGATCGCAACGAGCGCAAGATGTCCCTCGGCATCAAGCAACTCACCGAAGATCCCTGGACCCGTCAGGAGGTACTCACCAAATATGCAGTGGGCACAACCCACAAAGGCGTGGTGCGTAACCTGACCAACTTCGGATTATTCCTCGAATTGGAAGAAGGTATCGACGGCCTCGTACACGTATCTGACCTGAGCTGGACGAAGAAGGTGAAACACCCTTCCGAGTTTGTGAAGGTAGGCGACAGCCTCGAAGTGAAGGTACTCGAGTTGGATGGTACTAACCGCCGTCTGGCCCTGAGCCACAAGCACCTCGAAGAAAATCCCTGGGATACCTTCGAAACCATCTTTACCGCTGGTTCCGTTCACAAGGGTACGATCGTCAACAAGAACGACAAGGGCATGGTGGTGGAATTGCAATACGGAATCGAAGGATTCTGTTCTGCCAAGAACGTTACCAAGGAAGACGGATCGAAGACCGAGATTGGCGAAACGCTGGACTTCAAGGTATTGGAGTTCTCGAAGGAAGATCGTCGTATTGCCCTGAGCCACCGCGCGATGTGGTCGGCTGAGGAAGAGAAGACGGTGGCACCTGCCAAGAAGAAGAGCGAATCACGTCCGAGCGGCGGCAAGACGATTGCCAACATCAACCAGGCTACTGAGAAGTCTACCCTGGGTGATCTGGAAGCGTTGAGTGCCCTGAAGGAGAAAATGTCTGCTTCGAAATCAGCACCAGCTGACGAAAAAGGAGAATAAGTTTTTTTGGTTTATTAAACGTAAGGAAGAAGGTGGTCAGAAATTGACCACCTTTTCTTTAATTTGCAGTGCCTAACGAAGCCTTGGCTTAGTTGGGCGAAATTCCACCTGCTAAAGTTAGGGTGGGCGAATCCCACCTTCGCCAAGGCTACGGTGGGCGAAGGGTCTCGTGGCCGAGTGGCTAGGCTGAGCTCTGCAAAAGCTCCTACAGCGGTTCGAATCCGCTCGAGACCTCAACTGCAGCAAGCCGCCCCGACGAAGTCGGTGGCGGTTTTGTTTTGCAGGCCGTGCGAAATGTCTCATTTCGGGGAGGCCGGAAAAACAAAACCAGCCTGCTGAAGCGTTTCGCGAAGGCAGGCATGGCTTTGCGTAAGTTGCAGCGCCCACCCATACCGGATCAGCGCAGCTAATCCGCCCAGCAGTGAAGCTTCAATTGCATCAGACAAAAAAAATCCGCTTGTCTCAGGCGAAGGTTTTAGGAAGGTTGAAGCACCCACCCATACCAGATCAGCGCAGCTAATCCGCCCAGCAGTGAAGCTTCAATTGCATCAGATAAAAACAAAATCCGCCTGTCTCAGGCGAAGGTTTTAGGAAGGTTGAAGCACCCACCCATACCGATCAGTATCGCCAAACCAGTTGCTTAACTTGGTAATTGTATAGTAACAAAGTTCAAGGATTCGATTATTTTAGTCTCAAATCCAACCCATGGAATCTTCTGAACCTACCGGGAAACCGGCATCCAACATCCTTCGCGCATTGACCAGCTCATCTTTTTTGGAGAGGAGTTTTCTGCTGATGCTCGCGGCCATTATTTCCGGCCTCATGATTCCGGAATTGTCCAATCGGATTCAAAGCCAGAACATGAAACGGGAGATTGTGTTGGCCAAGCAGGCAGCCCTGCTGGACGACTTGTCCCACACGCTCCTGGCCTATGAGACCCTGATTCTCGATGTGTCGTGGTATAAGTCAAACAGTCAGGTATACAATGAAGCGATGCATCAGAGAGCCTTTGATCGGTATGCCGAGCGATTCCCTGACTTGCTGGTTGAGCTCCGCACAGGCTTGTTGCGTGCACGGTATCTGGCCTCGGCCGACATGGTGAAACGATTGGAGGAATTTCAAGAGCGCATTTTCTCTGAACAGGATACCCCGCTGAGTGCGCTGTATGTGAACAAGGAATCGACGATTCAGGATTGGTCAGAATTTCATAACAAGAACGTAGCCATGGCCCTGACCGTCAATGATCTCCTGACTGACCTGGCGAAGGACTTGAATATTACGAAGGAAAACATCTAGGCGATTTGGCCTATGCGCTCCTCCGAAGCCGGCTTTTATTGGTAGCGAGCATCATCCTGGCTGCCTTGGGTTGTTCCGCGACCTGCTTTTTAACATTGGACTCCACTACCAGCGATCGTTCCACGAGGTCGAGTACCACCATTTTCAGCACCTGGCCTTTTTCGATTTCAATAATGATCTCTTTTTCAAACCTGGCATCGTAACCCTGAGTGCCGCATACCCGCATGGTACCTTGCGGAATGCGCAGCTTGCCGCTGAACCAAACTGCGGGTACCAATTTGTATTTGGCTTTTGGAAACAGCTTGTCGACGGTATATCGGACCGGTTTCGACGAGAAGAAGAGAAATCGCGAATCGCAAAAACCATCTATGTCCGACAGGTACAGCTGGTTGTGTTTGATCACCCAATGCGCTACGTACCCACGCTCACAGTCTGTTCGGGAAATGAATGCGGGTCGTTTCTTAGTGTATGCCGGCCAATAAGATTCCAGCGGATTTGAATACAGATCGGTCCAAATACCCTTCAGATTGATCCGATCAGGACGTTGAGCAGGCATAAACAATGGAGGTTTATACAAACGTAAGATGGATTGTGGGGTGACCTCGCCGACAGGCCTGTGAAAGGGCTTTAAGCCAGCCGGATGCACCTCGCTGTCGGTGAATGGTAGATGAAGGATTGTGTCAAAAATGGCCGTTTCGGCCATGGCATTGAGATTCCATCAAATTTTGATCTTATACCAGCTATCGCCCCTTCTTCTTTGGAACGGAATTCTTTTCCACGACATACATCACCAACTGCTGAAACGTAGGATGGAGGGCATTGCGGCATAAGATCTCATTGACGACGGGATTGACAAACCGGTTGCCAAACTTGATGAAGGCGTCCAGTTCGCTGGTGTTGCGCGGTTGTTGCGCGAGAAACGCCTTGAATTTCTTCTGCCATTCCTGTTTCCGAAAGCCAAATCGCGTCTGCAACTCGACAAGTACCATATCGATGTGCATGAAGTCGAAGTTGTCGGTGAGAAGCTGAGGGAGCACTTGGGAATGAGATAGGGCTTAGAACTTAGGACTTAGGGCTTGGGGATTAGGGAATAGGGATTGGGGAATAGGGAATGGGGATTGGGGAATAGGGATTGGGGAATAGGGCTGAAATCTTAGGGTCTAGATCTTAGTAATAGTATTAGTTTGATGGTACTTGATTGGTACCAATGATATTTTAATTACCAGATTATTGGTAGCTGGCAGTAACTGCTGAATTACAACAAGCCCCTACAAGGCTCGACTCGTTCTCATGGCCTTCAGGATTGTCAGGCTTTTCTCTTTGGAGAACTTGCGATACTCCGGTGTCTCGGCACCATAGAGCGCTATTTTACCCTCGTGGTTGCTGTGCACACCCCAACCATATCTTTTGGTGAGCGGGGAAGCCCTCATGCAAGGTTGACCCTTCGAGAAGAACTTCTCCCATGCCTGCTTGTATTCTCCCTTGCCCAGGTCATGCTTGCTTGCATATACATGAAACAACACATCATCAGAGGTGTATTTGTATGGATTCTTTACAATCATATCAAATTGGATATTTGCCACCGTCCGGGCTTCACCCCGTGAAGGAGGAATTTCCCCAACCGGACAAGGACAATCGTCGGCAATCTGAATGAAGGCGTCTTTGTAATTGGTGGTGTGGAGTCGCATGGGGAGAGAAGAATAGGTCTTGGATCTTAGATCTTAGGGATTAGGGAATGGGGAATTGGTCTTGGGGATTAGGGATTAGGGAATGGGGAATGGGGAATGGGGAATAGGGATTGGGGATAGTCTCAGGCACTCATTCTGAACAGCGTCAACGCAGGTTCCTGTACGTGGCCACGGATAATGTCATCAATCTCGGAAAAAAAGACCTCGTTGGTTAACCGCGCCGTGCCTTTCTTTCGCACCTGCTTCACTACCGACTCAAACTTGTCGAGATCTACGTTGGTCCGTGTGACACCCAACAGCTTTTCCTTGATGCTGTCCAAGGCATGAACGCTGGGGCGTGACTTGAACTTATAATCTACATAAGTCGGCAAATCCGACAAAAGTCGATTGATTAGGGTGTCGCGATGCTGGTTGAGCACCTCCCGCACCTGGAACAACTGGACACTGGGATCGGTGGCCATAATGCTCTTTCTGCCCACCAGCGAGGA
Source organism: Cyclobacteriaceae bacterium (assembly GCA_044223085.1). GTDB lineage: Bacteria > Bacteroidota > Bacteroidia > Cytophagales > Cyclobacteriaceae > ELB16-189. The sequence goes on along the minus strand of JBGAMI010000036.1, from coordinate 20,968 downwards.
TTCAATGGTCTTCATAGGCTGATCTGTTTTGTTAGAACAAACCTAATTGGTACTAAATTAATTAGCAAATAAATACTAATAAAATTAGTATAAGGAAAACCTGATTATCTGCCGGAAACGGGCAATTCGTCAAAAATTAATTGCCATTGACTCATTCCTGGAGGCCGCTGATATAGGATTGCCATCCGGCCAGCAATGTGCTTTCCGTTATTCCCAGGGTGGCGAGGACTGCAGCCTTGTTGGTAAATGGAAGTAGCGAAATCAGTTTTTGCCGGCCGTATTGATGGTCGATATACATGACCAGGGTTCCGGAGAGGCCATACTTATCGTTTCCTTTCCAAAAATCATCCAACCCCGCAGGCACCTGGTGTTCGGCCACTCTTTTCTTGACGCCTGAGATGCGCGATGGATCACATTGACCAGAACCATAGGTGGCTAATCCTTCCACCAGCCAATCAATACCTTCTACGGCACTGAAGTCCGGACTCCCGTTGTGTTGTCCGTGGTAGACGTGCACCAACTCATGTGTGATCAGTTGTTGCGTTTTATCCTTGTCCGCATAGTGATGTTCACACGATAATTTATCCCATTGTTTTGGGGCAATCATATCCAGTTTCGCAGCAACTCCACTGGCTACCATCCAGCATTCAGATTTGAACGCTGGCATGTTCCAATCCTTTTGCCAGGTGCTGTCAAGGGAATGCCTGTTGGGGTGGATGTAAATATCAAACTGCCGGCTATACGTATGGCCAAAGAATGCCTGAACAAATCTGATTCCGGATTCAATCTGCCCCTGATATTCGGAGAGGTTCTCCTGCTCGGCAGCCTGATAGTGAATGGGCAGACCCTGTGGATTGACTTGTCTCCAACCCTGACCTGATGCTGTATGGCGAGCCGACGAGATTACCATTAGGGACAAGACTATCCAGGTGAATGCATTCATGCTTGAATTTTTGCCCGTTTTGACGTGCGATCCCTCAACTGGGTTGCACCTACTGAGGTAGAAACAAAAAATCCATATTTATTGAATATCAATAAAACATTATTGATATTTGATCGTTAATTATCAAAAAACAATATATCTGCGTATGGAAAGCAAGGCAAAAACCCACCAAATCCTTAAAATAATGCACATTTTGACCTGGATCGCGGTCATTGGACTGATTGCGCAGGCAGGTGCTATTCTCATCTCCTTCACGGTTAGTTGCTTCAACCCAGAGGCGGCCCGAAATCTTTACACCGGCATGGACCTGGAGGCAACACGAAGTCTTAATGGCGTACTCGATATGTACAATCTTCGGCAGTACAGTTTCAGACACTATGCGATGACCGTGTCCTTTCTGTTGTCGGTATCTCTCTTTAAGGCATATGTACTTTTCCTGGTAACCAAGACCTTGTCAAAGGTTAACCTGGCCAGTCCGTTTAACTTTGAGGTGGCTCACCTCATACAGACCATCAGCTATTTTCTGTTCAGTACCTGGCTGATTGCCGTCATTGGAAACGGGTATACCAGTTGGTTGGTGAAGAGGACCGAATTCAGGCTGGATCAGCTTCCTACTTCCGAGTTTCTGTTTATGGCTGGTCTGGTGTTCATTATTTCCCAGATATTCAAGCGTGGAGTTGAGATGCAAACTGAAAGCGAACTAACCGTTTAAGCCATGGCCATTGTTGTAAACCTTGATGTTATGATGGCCCGGCGGAAAATGTCGTTGAACGAATTGTCCGCCAAGGTAGATATTACCCTGGCCAACTTATCGATCCTGAAAACCGGAAAGGCAAAAGCCATTCGCTTCAGTACACTGGAAGCTATTTGCAAAGCCCTTGATTGTCAGCCTGGAGATCTGCTGGAGTACACGGATACGGGGAGGGGAGCTTAACCGATGGATTCACCAAAGGTCAGCAGATTCATATCGGGATCGCGGAGGGCAAATTCCTTTTGTCTCCAGGGTTGAATCTTGAGATGTCCAAGCTCGGGGATGTCCAGTTTGTGCGACAAGGCGTGCTGGTACAATTCCCCGGCATTGGTGACCCGGATGTAGCACATGCCATAGTTCTCCGTTGGCACCAGTTTCGGATGACTGAAGAAATGGATTTCCACATCATCCTTTTTTACCATTAGATAATCCGGAAAATCGCCCAGGGATTTAAAACCAAGTTGGTTGACATAGAATTCCTGGGTAATGGACTTGTTCCGCATGGGCAGGGTGGGGTGAACGGCAGACAACATCGGCTATGGTTAATAGAGTTTTATGTACGCTTGACTTATTTATTGTGATCAAATCGCTGCACCCTCACCACGATGTAAATTACACCAGGGATTATGATGAAGAATATGGCCAGCCCTGAGAGATGATTATATCCGGTTACCTCCAGCAGGTAGCGGGTGATGGGAATAAGCAATCCCATTGAGATGAGGGCAACCCGCATGAATGATGACAGTGCCCCGATGTCAACCTTTTTCTTCTGGTCGTCCGGCATGGTATTGTATCCGGCTATCAGATTGGGGTACTTCTTCACGGCAAGTCCTGCCGCGATGAGAATGGTGCTGGCGATTAGTGTTGGGTTCATGATGGAGTTTGCTGAAGTGGTTTTTACCAGGCCAGTACGAATTTCATAAAATCATCACAGATTATGAAAAACCAAAGGGCCATGGGCTCTTTCATATCAAGGGGATCCCCCGATTCCGCTGCGCTATATCGGGGCAGGTCTGTTTATGAGCAGGTTGTCTTTCTTCTTTCATATCAAGGGGATCCCGGATGTCGCCTGCCTACGCAAAGCTTCGGCAGACTCCTCCGGGATGACGGTTTGAGTGGATGGCACTCTTTCATTTCAATGCGCCCACTTACTACTTACTACTTACTACTTACTACTTACTACTTACTACTAACCCCCTAGTACGTAATCTCCACCACCTTCTTGTTATTCAACCGCTGCATCTGCTTGGGCACGATTTGAAGAATCTCATCTTTAAGGGTCTTGATGAGCTTGGTCTTGATGTGGTTGCGATGCGTGACCAGGCTCACTTCGCGTGCGGGACAGGGCTCTTTTAGCCGCTTCACAAACTTCATTTGCGGCGCCGTGAATTCCATGACGGCAAGCTCGGGGAGGATGGTGATGCCATCGCTCTTGTCGACCATGCGTTTCAGGGTTTCAATGTTGCCGGTCTCATACCTGAAGTGAATATCCGAGTATTTCCGAAGTTCGCACAGATTAAGTACCTGCGAGCGAAAACAATGTCCTTCTTCCAGCAACCACAATTGCCTGGGGTCTATCTCGGTGGCCAACACATATTTTTTATCATAAAGTGCGTTTTTGCGCGACGTATACACAAAGAGTTCTTCATAAAACATCACGTGTTCCTTGATGGATGGGTCGTGCAGCGGGGTGACCACGATGCCGCAATCGAGCCGGTTGTTTTTCAGTTCGTGGATCACTTCTTCAGTGATCGTCTCTTTGACAACCAGGTTCAGTTGCGGATACTTTTCCCTGATCTTTTGAAAGAGCGGCGGCAGCAGGTAGGGCGCAAGGGTTGGAATGATGCCGATCCGAAGCTCCCCGGTCATGCTGTCCTTCTGGTCGTTGATGATCTCAGCAATCATTTTTGATTCACGCAGGATCGTACGCGCCTGGGTGATGATACTGGCGCCAATATCGGTTGGAATCACGGGCTGTTTGCTCCGGTCAAATATCTTCACGCCCAGCTCATCCTCCAATTTCTGAATCTGCATGCTCAGGGTAGGCTGGGTGACGAAACACTTCTCCGAAGCCAATACGAAATGCCGGTAAGTATCCAGCGCCACGATGTATTCCAGTTGGGTTAAGGTCATAGATATTAGCTATAGGATCATAAATATAATCAATTTGATTTATTGATGATCAGGAGGTTACTTGGGGAATTGGAAGTAAAGCACTTCGATCTTATTGTTCATCCATAAATTCTCTTACCCATGCCAAATTATCCTGCAAACAACGGTGAAGCGAAATGCCCGTTTCACGGCGGCGCCCTTCATCAAAGCGCCGGCTCAGGCACCCGCAATCGCGACTGGTGGCCTAACCAACTGAAGCTGAACATCCTCCGCCAGCATTCTTCGCTGTCCAACCCCATGGACCCCAACTTCAACTATGCCGAAGCCTTCAAGAGCCTCGACCTGGCAGCCGTGAAAAAGGACATCTTCAACCTGATGACCACTTCTCAAGACTGGTGGCCGGCTGACTATGGCCACTATGGCCCGTTTTTCATCCGTATGGCCTGGCACAGCGCAGGTACCTATCGCATCTCTGATGGTCGTGGCGGGGCCGGATCCGGCACCCAGCGATTCGCGCCGCTCAACAGCTGGCCCGACAATGCCAACCTCGACAAGGCTCGCCTCCTGTTGTGGCCCATCAAACAAAAATATGGTAAGAGCATTTCGTGGGCAGACCTCATGGTCCTTGCCGGAAACTGTGCACTGGAGTCCATGGGCTTCAAGACCTTCGGCTTTGCCGGTGGCCGTGAAGACGTGTGGGAACCTGAGGAAGATGTGTATTGGGGACAAGAAAGTGAATGGCTCGGCGACAAGCGCTACACAGGCGATCGTGAGCTTGAGAATCCCCTCGCAGCAGTTCAGATGGGTCTTATCTATGTGAACCCGCAAGGACCTAATGGCAATCCCGATCCGGTTGCTGCAGCCCGCGATATCCGCGAAACATTCGGGCGCATGGCCATGAATGATGAAGAGACGGTGGCCCTCATTGCTGGAGGTCACTCATTTGGTAAAACCCACGGCGCAGCCAATCCGGACAAGTATGTGGGCCGTGAGCCTGCAGCTGCCTCTATTGAAGAGCAGGGGCTTGGCTGGAAGAATAGCTTTGGCACAGGGCATGGTGTCAATACCATTACCAGCGGACTCGAAGGTGCGTGGACAACTACACCAACCAAATGGAGCAATAACTTCTTTGAGAACCTGTTCAACTTCGACTGGGAGTTGACCAAGAGCCCTGCCGGTGCACACCAGTGGAAGCCGAAGGCAGGTGCCGGCGCCAATACTGTTCCCGATGCGCACGATCCGTCGAAGCGCCATGCGCCGACGATGCTGACCACTGACCTTAGCTTGCGCTTTGATCCGGTTTATGAAAAAATCTCCCGTCGCTTCTTTGAGCATCCCGATCAGTTTGCGGATGCCTTTGCACGGGCGTGGTTCAAGTTGACCCACCGCGACATGGGTCCGTTGTCCCGATACCTCGGCCCTGAAGTGCCGAAGGAAGTACTGATCTGGCAAGATCCGATTCCGGCTATCAAGCAGAGAACTGTTGATGACAAAGATGTAGCAACACTGAAAACAAAAATCAGTGAGGCAGGATTGACGGTATCTCAATTGGTATCTACGGCCTGGGCATCAGCCGCTACATTCCGTGGTTCGGATAAAAGGGGTGGCGCTAACGGTGCGCGCGTCCGACTGGCCCCGCAGAAAGACTGGGAAGTGAACAACCCGGCGCAGTTGGCAATGGTGTTGAAAAAACTGGAAGGGATTCAGGCTGCATTCAATACCGGTGGTAAGTATGTATCGATGGCTGACTTGATTGTATTGGCCGGAGGTGTTGGTATTGAGATGGCGGCTAAAAATGCAGGGCATGCTGTAAGTGTTCCCTTTACACCTGGTCGTGCTGATGCCACGCAGGAGCAAACCGATGTTGAGTCCTTTGCCGTACTTGAGCCCGGCGCAGACGGGTTCCGCAACTACTTCAAGCCGAAGCATAAAGTAACAGCCGAGGAGATGCTGGTTGACAAAGCGCAATTGATGAACCTGACTGCACCAGAGATGACGGTGCTGGTGGGAGGTATGCGCGTACTTAACACCAATTCCGGTCAAACGAAGCACGGTGTATTTACCAAGCGTCCGGAAGCACTCACCAACGACTTCTTTGTAAACCTGCTGGATCTCGGTACTACCTGGAAGGCCACTTCCGATGCGCAGGATGTGTTTGAAGGTCGCGATCGCAAGACCGGAGCTGTGAAGTGGACGGGTACCCGCGTGGATCTGATCTTTGGTTCCAATTCTGAACTTCGCGCCATTGCCGAAGTGTATGGATGGGCAGGTGCTGAAGCGAAGTTCGTGAAGGACTTTGTTGCGGCCTGGGCCAAGGTGATGAACCTGGATCGATTTGATCTGGCCTGATTGATTGAATTTTAGTTAAGGGTTTAAGGCGGTTCGGAAACGGGTCGCCTTTTTTTTTGCCGCGGAGTCGCCGAGGCGCGGAGAAACACGCTAAGATATGAAATAGAAAAACCACGGAGGCACAGAGGGCACGGAGAATGAATTCTTGCTCTGGACTCCGTGAAAAAAAAACCGTTACTTTCTTTTCAGCACAACGGTAGACTGCTCCAGTGCAATTATCCGCTCATAGAATTCTTTCAATGCCTTGTATTCGCCAGGGCCATACACAGGTTTATTAAGCACGAAGCTGGTGGTAATGGAGATTTTGTTTTCCTGACTGGTAGAATTAAACAAATACCTGCCTCCTCCGAGTGGCAATTGAAGGGCTGCATTCTTTGGCATTTCTTCAACAATTAAATCCGGGGGCAATGTAAGGTTGAATACGACCGTCACTTCCGGCGCTACACCGTAATCTACCGGGTAAAGTCGTTGGGTTAGGGTAAAAGGGTTCTTGGTTATTCGTTCAAAGATAAATGGATTGAAATATACAAGCGAGGCATCCTGACTTTCAGTTGGCAGTGTGATGGTCATTCGCTGGGTCACCGGTTTGGATGCATCTGTCGGGCGCTCCAATGCATAGTTGGTGATCTCCGCATTCCAGGTGGCTTTAAGTTCCTTCTGTAAGGCTACCGCATCGCTTCCCTGCGCCAGATCTTCCAGGATATCCAACCCGGCATAGGCAAAATCCTGCAGGACCACGTCTCCAGTCATTGTGCCTTCAGGGGTGAGTTTCATATCTGCCGTGATAACCTTCTTTCTTTTCTCGATAGGTTTGAGGTCTATCCATCCGGAAACATCCTTTCCGATAATCCGGCCTTTTCCATTGAGGCAGCGCACAGGCAAAATGCCAAAGGGGAGGTACGGTTCTGTAGCATCCAGCAGGTACTTGTTTCCTTCAATTGTAACCTGTGCCACGACGTAATCAAATTCAGTCATAACCGGATACAACTCTGTCACGGTGCCGTTACTCCGGGTACTCAGGATAACCGGATAAGCATCCAATTCATTGGCCTGGAGCAGGCCGGTGAGCACGAGATTTATGTCGCCAACATTTCCTTTGCCAAGGTCAAACGCTTTCTTGGCATCTGTTAGTGAATACTTGCTATTCACCCCATCCCAAATAAAGTGATGTGCCACGAAATCGTAAATGAGTTTCGCCTTTGCCAGCGGATCTGTCTCAGCACTCAGGGCCTTTTTCAAGGTCGCATCTGAAATACCACGTGCCTTGCGAAGTTGTTTTCCAAAACTGTCATGCAGCAACAATTCCTGCTCTACGTCGGTCCAGGTCTTGGTCACCTTAACAAGTCCTTCAGTGGTGTAATATTCTGATAATTCAAAATAGATAGCAGACAGGTAGTTGCTTTTTGCGGTCATATATTCCTCTTCGTCAAATGCCGGAATCTGCTCCATCACATATCTGTTCTTTGCACAGTCCGCCTTACCGAAAGCGCCAGTGACACAATCGGATTCTATTTCTGATTCCTGTCCTTTGAGCTTCTTAAACCCTCGCAACGCCGTGTGATATACGTACAGTCCAGGAATCTGGGTAGTGAGTTCACTACGGACCTTAGGGAAATTGTCCTGAAATTCCCAGGCCCTTAGCGTAAAAAGGAACGGAGATTCAATGGTATATTTTACGACGATAACTGTACCCACGCGAACATCGGGCATCGCGAACTTAACCGTGTTGTGGTATTTAGAACTCTTATCAAAAAAGAGAATTTTCGAAGTAACTTTTTTTTCTTTGAGCGCTCCGTTTTCAAGATTGAATGTGGAGGCCTCAAAATTACTCCACCGTTCTTCCAGATTGCCATTTTTGTATAGTGGAATGGCAAAGTCAGCTTTTGACAACCCTTTCTTTTTCAGGATTTTTATTTTGGCCTGATACTCAAGCATAAAATGACCCTCAGTGACATTGCGGGCATCCAGATATCCCCATTCCGCCAGGGTTACCGCAGCTGCGGAGGTATCAGCCTGGTAGTTCACCATTTCCAGGTCAGCAAAAGAAACACGAACAGCAGGAACATTGCTATTTTGAGCAGATACCGATAGGTTACCAAAAAAGATTAGAATCAGAATCAATGAAGAACGCATAATTGGCAGGTTACGGGGTCCATCTAATTTATGGGTCATATCCACTGAAGGCAATCGACCCACATTCAAATATTCCAATTCTGGGCATCAAACGCCATACATCTTTAGTATCCGTACAGCTATATGGAGGGTTTTTTTTACGCGGCAAGAATGTAGGCGGTTTTAGGCGTTGAGAAACTGGCCGCCTTTTCTTAATGCACTAACCGCAAAGACGCCACGGCGCCATGAAAAAACTACGGAGGCACAGAGGGCACGGAGAATCAATTCTTACGCTGAATAGATAGGGAGAGGCACCTTCGGTGCGCAAGAAGAAGTGCAAGAGTACGATAAAAATTAACCGTCATACCGGACAAGCCGTCGCGGCGCGATCCGGTAGCCCCAAGAAAATGAAAGATATATTTTAAGCGAAGAATACGCGCAGATACGAACTAAAAACCACTGGGGGCACGGAGAATGAATTCATACGCTGAATAGAAAGGGAGAGGCACCTTCTGTGCGGGAGGCAAAGTGATGAAATCTTCCTAGCGCCGTTGCGTCTCAGCGGTTAATGCATTCCTTACGCACTTTCAGGTTCACGCAGAGTCCGCTGAGGAACACACGCAGAGAAATCGCAAGAAATTTACTGCCAGCACCGCAGGTGCATCCGTGAGATTTTTTTGCGAGTTCCGCGGTGATCAGCGTTGCATTAAATCAGCGGAATCTGCGGGAAATGTATTTGGCACCAGGGTGATTTTGGTCGCGGCGGCCAATAAGGATACCTAATTAAAAAAAACCACCGAGGCACAGAGGGCACGGAGAATGAATTCTTACGCTGAGTAGAAATGGAGAGGCACCTTCGGTGCAGGAGGCAAAGGGATGAAATTTTCCTAGCGCCGTTGCGTCTCAGCGATTAATACATTCTTCATGAACTTCAGGTTCACGCAGAGTCCGCTGAGGAATACACGCAGAGAAATCGCAAGAAATTTACTGCCAGCACCGCAGGTGCATCTGCGCAATCTGCATTTTTTCGTTAGTTAGCGCTTTGCATTATTTCTGCGGTCTCTGCGGGAAATGCAATTCATGCGCACTTCAGGTTCACGCAGAGCCCGCAGAAGAATTTGCGCAGAGATCACAAAGGAGTTGTGTATTAGCACCGCAGGTGCCTCTGCGGAATCTGCATTTTTTGTTAGTTAGCGCTTTGCATTATTTCTGCGGTCTCTGCGGGAACTGCATTTTACGCCCTCGCGGTTCAACCACTGCTTCCACCATAATACCTTCTGATCACCACCTTCTGCAATATGCGTTTAATAATTAGCTCAGCGATTACATTGAGGTGGCTGGTGTCCCCGGACTCTGACAAGAGCCTCTTAAGCCGGACTTCCGGGATATCAACCCGATAGAGCAATTGCATGAGGTTGAGATCAGACTTCTTCTCACCTGATTGCAGCACGCGGACAATTTGGGCATGGATATTTTCGTAATCAGGCTCGAGGGCCGCAATGAAATCGGTGGGATAATTGCATTGCGCAAAATCTTTGGTCAACTGTACCTTGAAAGCCTCGAAGAGGTCTTTGCTGCTAATCTGTTGCTGTATGGAGGGAAGGTCTGCCATGTACAACAAACTCAGGAGGGAAGATTGTTTTCGATCAGCCTCACCTTCGCCAGGTCTTTTTCCCTGCCAAACAGCGTAAGTATTCTATTCTGTTCATCCAGGGTGGGAATATTGACCTTCAGGCCTCCGATCATCATAGTGTGATGTCGGGCTACGATGAGCGGAATCCAGTTGCCATTTTTTCTTACTTCCAGATCGCCCATCACCTCCAGGTCCATCGCCGCAAACCGAAAGCGGCCAAAGGTCGATCGGAACAAATCTCCCTGTCCGGGTAGATAGTCTTTAATAACCCGATCATTCCACGCCTTTTGCAGGAAATGCGCATCGCGGGTGGAGACCAGCAGATCCAGATCATTCACCGTCGGTATTTCTATTCCCGAAAGGGCCAGTGCCGATGAACCGATGATGAACGCATCATCCTGAAGTTGTCGAAGGACGTCACTGGCTTCGGTAAGTACTGAAATTATGGATTCTTTCAAGGCTAAACAATCTGGCCGGGCCGGATCGAAGATAACAAGGAATTCAATGGGATGAGCGATCCAGTTTGTTCAGGAAGTCGTTCGCTGCCCGAATGTGCCCTTGTTGTTTTTCTTTCGGCATTTTGTCGAACGTCCTGATCAACATTGACAACCTGGGATTGGACAAAAAGAAATCGCGATGATTGTCCATGAACCGCCAGAACAGGCCATCCCAGGTGATCTGCCAGTCACCTTTTTCATAGTCGCTCATCTTCATCAGGTAATTGCTGCCGCTGATGTAGGGCTTGGTAGCCAGGAGTCCGCCGTCGGCAAACTGACTCATGCCGTAGACGTTCGGAACCATCACCCAATCGTATGCATCAATGAATAGTTCCATGAACCAGCGATAAACATCATCCGGATCAAATTCACAGAGCAACATGAAATTCCCCAGCACCATCAACCGCTCAATGTGGTGACAGTAGCCGGTTGCCAGCACTTTCTTAATCGTGATATCGACTGGAGGAATGCCCGTGGTACCGCTCCAGAATGATGGTGGTATACGACGTTTGAATTTCCAGAAGTTGGTAGTGCGTTCCTGCGTACCCTTTGCCTCGTATATGCCGCGGATAAATTCACGCCAGCCAATAATCTGCCTGATGAATCCCTCGGTGGAGTTGATTGGAATCTGATGCTTCCTCGCGTAAGCAATCGTCTCCCGGATGATTTCCCGGGGTGTCAGCAGTCCGGCGTTGAGCATGGGGGTAAGGAGACTGTGGTGGAGGATATGCTCGTCTTTAACCAGGGCATCCTCGTATGCGCCGAATTCTGAAAATCGATGGTGCAGAAACTGCTTTAGCCAGGTCCTGCTTTCAGCAAGGGTGGTTGGATAGTTGAATGATTTGTTGATCGTACCATAGTTAGCAGGAAAGTGCTTCTCTACATACTTGATGGCTTCATGTCCATGCTGATTCGACTTTGGGAAGGCAACAGCAGGAGGGTTTTTTCCTTTGGGATACCGGAGGCGGTTCTCGGCATCGAATGTCCATTTGCCGCCGTCAGGCTGAAGGTGTTCGTCAACCAGAATGTTCAACGCCTTGCGTTGCCGGATGTAGAAGTCGGACTGAAGAAAACGTTTCTTGCCGGAGAAGTATTCGCCCACCTGTTCGTTCGAGAGGATAAACAGGGGGGAGTCATAGGTTACTTGCTTTATGTTGAGACGATCTGTTTGAGTCACTAGTCTCCTGGAGAGGAGGAAGTCAGTTACATCGGCATAGTGAATTTCTGAAACACCTTTTTTCTTCAGGTAGGGCAGGAGTTGCCTGACATCCGCAGTCTTTTCCCGGGCTTCTACGTATGTTATCATGAATCCCTGGTGTTCGAGCAATTCCTGATAAGCTTTCATGCTGGCCCGGTGGAAGGCCAGTTTTTGTTTATGGAAGTTGTATTGGCTGAAGAAAAGATACTCTTCGATGAGATATACCGGACGATCCGGGGACAGCGCCGGATGTTTTTCGAATAGTTGATGTGGAAATACGAGGGTGACGGCACTCATTGCCCTGACTTATTCATGCGGCACTTGTCGCTGCAATATTTCACTTCCTCCCAGACCTTTTCCCATTTCTTGCGCCATGAAAAGGGACGCCCGCAGACAACGCAGGTTTTGGTGGGAAGATGTTGCTTTTTGTGCATGCGAGAAAAGGTTGTGTTTATTTTAACAGTAAGTTCAGCAAAATGTTCGCACACATGTTAATTAACCAATTGACTAATTGGCCAATTAGCTAATTGATTAATTGGCTAATTTTACCCCATGATCCGTTCTGTTTTTATCATTCTCCTGATTCTCTTCCTGGCTGCCTGTAAACAATCCGATCAGAAGAAGCCTGCCGATCCTGTGATCGGATACAATGTACTGTCCACATTCCCTCACGAAGTGAATGCCTTTACCCAGGGACTCACGGTATACAACGGTCGTTTGTTTGAGAGCACGGGTCGGGAAGGAACTTCCTGGATCGCGGAGGTGGATATTGCCACCGGACGTCAGGATAAGAAGATCGAACTCGACAAGAAGTATTTCGGCGAGGGTATTGTGTGCTTTGGGGACAAGCTGTACCAGCTCACCTGGCAGAACCGGGTGGGTTTTGTGTACGATGCCAAGACCTTCAAAAAGCTTCGTGAATTCCGCAATCACCGCGAGGGATGGGGGATTACCACCGATAACAAGCACCTCATCCTGAGTGATGGCAGCAGTCGGTTGTACAAACTGGATACCGCCACCCTGGCTGGCATCGATTCCGTGGTGGTCAAAGACAGTTCGGGAGAAGTAGATAACCTCAATGAGCTCGAGTATGTGGATGGATACGTCTATGCCAACCGCTGGGGCAGTGGTCTGATATACAAGATTGACCCATCAACGGGAGCTGTGAAGGGCATTCTTGACCTCACGCCTTTGGTTAACCAGGTCCGGGAGAAGAGTCCGGCCTCGGATGTGCTCAATGGTATTGCCTACGAGCCTACCAGTCAGACCTGGCTGGTTACCGGCAAGTTATGGCCGGCGTTGTTTGTACTGAGGCTAACGCAGCCAGATGCAGTAGCCAAAAAATAACGGTCGCCGTTAATCGATTGCTTAGTTGGTTGGTCGTCGCCAGCTACAACTCGCGTAGTGCGGGTTGATTGCCGTTTCGTTTACATCTTCCTTGCAGGCAAATCCCACCTACCTATGCGTTTTCTCCGCCTGCTTCCGATACTGTTCCTGACCATTCCTGCGCTGTCCCAGCCTGTGGCTACTGAATCCATCCCACTGGGGGCAAGATATCAATTGATGAAAACGTCATCCGAGACGTATAATGAGTACAAAGTGATTAAGGAGTTTCAACTCGACCGCTTTTGGGCCATCACCAAAGACACCCTGACCGCCCACAAGGCCGTATTGACTGAGCGCACGCGAGAGCTTGCCAACATGAAAGCCGAGGCTGACCGGTTGAGGCTGATGTTGGAGCAGAAGGAGATTGCCCAAGCCGACCTTGTTTATGAAAGCGATCACATCACGGTGCTGGGAATCTCTTTTGTAAAACGCACCTTCCTGCTGATCACCGCCATTCTTTTTATTGGATTTATTTTATCCATTGCCTTTGTTTCCGGCAGGATGCGGTTGATGATGGTTTCCGTGCGGGAGAAGATGGACCTGGCCAATATTGCATTGCAGGAGCTTGAGGAGTTCAAGCGCAAGTCGCTGGAGAAGCAGATCAAGCTCTCGCGTGAGCTGCAGAACGAGCGCAATAAGTTGGTGGAGTTGCGGAGGGGGTAACTCAATAGGATTTTGCCACGGAGGCGCAGAGGCGCTAAGCATGTTGAGTTTGATCGGGCTGGACCGATGTGAGCGCAGGGTCATTACTCTGGCATGCTATGCCGGGTTGTGGAGATTCAATCCCTTCGGGATTGGCACTGATCCCGAAGGGATCAAATTCCAAAACTCCGGATGGAATCCGGAGAAACCTCACTCATCCCTCAACACCGTCACCGGATTAGTCCTGGCCGCCTGAATGCAATGGTAAGCGCTGATCAGCATCGCAACACCCAGGGTGGAGAGGCCGATGACGCCAATAACCCAGAGCGAAGGCGTGATCCGATAGGCGAAGGATTGCAACCACAGGTTCATCATCCAATAGGCAAGCGGCGCGGCTAATACAAAAGCGATAGCGATCAGTCGGGCATAGGACCCTGTGATCAGGGTCAGGATGTTCCAAACGGAAGCTCCAGCCACCTTGCGGATGCCGATCTCTTTGGAGCGCTGCTCCAGCATGAACAACACCATCCCCAGCAGTCCGAGACAGGCGATGATCACGGCGAGGCCGGCTAATACAAGCAAGGCACTGCCGAATTGTTGCTGGGTGCGGAATGTCTGCGCGAAGGCATCATCCACAAATGTGTATTGGAATGGCAGGTCGCCGGCATGGGTCTTCCAAAGGTCTTCGATGCTCGACAGGGTGGTCTTCCACTGTGACTCATCCTGCGGTTGAATCCGCAACGTGGCATATTGCGCATCGCCGGTGCCGAGAATGGTAGAATTGATGTGGAAGATGGCCATAGGCTCAATGGTGTTCTCCAACGACCAATAATGAAAGTCTTTCATAATGCCGATGATCTCAAAGCCGATGTCTTCACCCGGGATCATGATCTTCTTGCCGAGGGACGTCTCATCCACGGGCCAGCCGATCTTGTGGATCGCAGCTTCGTTTACAATCACACGCTTCTCATCGCCGGGAAATTCCTCACTGAAATTGCGACCTACCAACAGTGGAATTTTAAGTGCGGGAATGTATTGTTCATCCGCGGTGGTGAAGTTGATAGGAAGGGTTACGCCATTGGTTCCTTCCGCCGTGAACGAATCACCTCCATAGATGGTAGGAGGTACGGAAGAACTCCGGGAGCTCATCATCACACCAGGCAATTGTGTAGCGGCCTTGGTGAAGGCATCACCGTTCTTCATGTTCTCGATGTGTTGGACCACCACCAGGTTCTCGCGATCAAAGCCCAGGTCGGTACGCGATACAAAGTTCAACTGATCGAAAACCACTGCGGTGGCTATCAGCAGGATGAGGGATACGCTGAATTGAAACACCACCAATACGTTGCGGAGTGACCAGCCTTCGCGATGCTGTCGCTTTAAGCCTTTCAGGGCTTCTACCGGATGGAAGGAACTGAGGTAGATAGCAGGATAGCTTCCGGAGAGCACGCTCATAACAACAATGAGCGCTAACCCGGCCATCCACAAGTTGCTGTCACTGAAGAGATTCAGGGAGAGGGGCTTGCCGATCAGGAGGTTGAATGCAGGCAACACCAACTCGGTGACACCGAGTGATACCACCAGGGCCACAACGCAAAAGGTGAATGCCTCCAGCCAATGGTTGAAGCTCAGCTGACCACGACTGACACCAAGCACTTTGCGCACGCCGGCCTCGCGGATGCGGCGGGTGAACTGGGCTGTAGTGAGGTTCATGAAATTGATACATGACAGCAACACGATAAAGATCGCGGCACCAATGAGGGCATAGAGGATCACGATGTTGCCGGAGTCATTCAACCGGTTATAAACGACTTCTTCGGGCAGGTGAATGCGGGTGAGCGGCTGCAGGAACAATTCCCACTTTTTGCCGGACTTGATGTATTCGTCATACGAGGTATTCATCGCACGGCGCAATGAGACATCCGCATGTTTTTTGGGAATCAGCGCGAGTTTGGTGATGGTGTTGTTGATATCTGTTCCTGGTGCAACACGGATATACGTCTCGAGTTGTGTCCAAATCCAGCTCCAGCTTCTTCGCTCCAGACCGAAGCCCCGCAGGGACATCAGCATGTCGAACTGGATGTATGAATTGGAGGGAAGGTCTTTGAGTACGCCGGTCACTTCAAAGGTCTGCTCGGTGTCGCGTTGTTTGAAGCGCAGCAGCTTGCCCATGGGATTTACATCACCAAAGTATTTCCGCGCGGCTGATTCTGTCAGCACCAGTCCTTGTGCCTGTTGCAGGGCCGCCTGCGGATCACCAGCTACAAAGGGGAAGCTGAACATGCGGAAGAAATTCGAGTCGGCGGCGAGTACATTGGTTTCTTCGTTGATGACCTCTGCGCTGACGCCCTGGTAGGCAACGAGGTAGTTGCCCGGTGTGTGAATACTGGTCAGTAATTCCACTTCGGGCAGTTCTTCTTTTAATGCAAAGGCTACTCCGGGTCCGGTGGAGGCAAACTGGTGGTTGTCGTTCTCACCCCAGATAAATGTTTGATTCACCCGGTAGATCCGCTCGGCATGTTGATGGAACTGGTCATAGCTGAATTCATGACGCACGTACAGGTAGATGAGTGTGGTGCTCACCATGCTCACCGTGAGTCCGAGCAGGTTGATGGTAGAGAAAAGCTTCTGACGGCGGAGGTTGCGGAAAAACAAACGAAGGTAGTTGGCGACCATGGCTCGGGGTTTGGCCTATAGATGGCAAAGCCTGTACCACGGTGCGGATGTACTCAGGCCTTCAAAAAGAAGGTTTTTGCCTAATCGGAGTGTCCGTTTTTGAATACCCCCGTTCGATACCGGTCTGATCAGGGATTGGCTATCGTTTCGGACCGGCGGTGGATGGCCGGATCGAGGCCCAGTTTCAGCATTGTTTCATCATCGACGGCTGCGCCCAGGGCCATGGCAAGATTGAGATTATCGGTGGCGAGGTCGTGGTACTTGTTGCCCAGTTTGTAAAAGCACATGGCTACGTAATACGAAGCTACGGCATTGTTTTTTGATTTCTGGACCTGCGACAGGTACTGAAGCGCAACGGAGTTTAATCCCATCTTATGGAAGAGTATGCCTTTTATTAATAAAACCTGGTTCGTGGTTCGATGACCACGTTCATAGCCGATGAGAATATCGAGGCCGCGTCTTATTTCACCTTTGGTACCCAATACCAGTGCGGCGCCTATATAGGGTGATTCACTTTTTGGATTTCGGCCAATCAGGTCTAGGTAACTGGTGAGTGCGGCTTCGGGGTTGTTGTTCCTCAGGTACTCCCGGGCGAGCCGGAGTCCGACTACTTCATTGTTAGGAAATTGTTGCTTTGCACGTTCCAGGGTTGCCAGGCAGGCACTACCCAGGTTTAGCCTCGATTGTGTTTCAGCAAGCAGCAGAAAGGACCTGGCAGAAGTTGGATCTTCGAGCGTGATCTTCTCCAGTTTGTTCAGGGCTTCAGGGTATTTTCTGTTTTCGAATTCTTCCTGTGCTATCTCTTCCATGACCCGATATACTTTGGTGGCAGGCTGATCGGTTCGGTTGTAGGGAATAGGGGATCGCAACAGATAAGAAGATATCACCCCGGGATTGTACCTCATGCCAACGGAATCGTATAAGTTTTCATCAATCTGAATACCAAGGCTGGCCGCCTTTTGTAAGTACTCCTGGGCCCGCAGGGTATAGTTCTCCCCTTTGTTCAGGAAGCAGAGTGCCATAAAATACTGGCGTGTTCCTTCAAGGTCCGGGTCGTTGTTTTGGTTGGCAACCTGACGCAGCAACTTGAGTGCAGCCGTATTGTGGTGCAGCTTGTAGTTTAATACGGCTTCATAAATAGTAAGGTACTCCCACCGGTTTCGGTTGCTGTTCTCGAAGATAGGCCCCGCCACCCGTCCATTTACGGTTAACAAGGGTGTTGCAGTGCGCACGGCCCTGATGGTGTTTCTTCCGCGTTCAAGGAAACGAAGCGCTTCACTGTATTGATTAGCCTTAAACAGTGCATAGCTCGCACCCAGGTAAAATTCCAGGTTGTTGGGATCCAATTCACCCATCTTATTAAAGTACCCTATTGCATCCACCGGAAAATCCAGGATGATAGACATCTGTCCGAGCCCGAGGTAGACCATTGAGTTGGAAGGAAATTTTTTCTCGGTGAGCTTGAGTGTATTCCAGGCTTCGGCTAACATGTTCATGTGCACCTGACACTGGGCAATCCGGAAATAGGCATCACAAAAGGACGAGTCCTGTTTTACGGCACCTTCGTAGGCGAGCAGGCTTTCTTTCCATTTCATCCGGCTGAAAAAAGTTTCTCCATCCCGCCAGATTTCCTGGACTTCTTTGCGGGTCATACAGATGAGCGGGAATTCTACGTAGGGGTTAGCGACATAGGTGCCACGCATGATGTTCCTGTTCCTTGCACTTTGCAAAAGCTCCTGATATTGCATAGCCTGGTAGCGATAGAATAAGCTTTGTCTTGGTATCTGTGCCTGTACATCGGTGTGTATCAGGCAGACTGCCAGAAAAATGATCAGAATTCCTACACCAATAGTAGTAGGGGACTTCATACGGAGCCGTTTCAGGAAAGTTAAGGATTACTTATTAGATACACGATTACCTAAAAGTAACGCCAAACGGGAGTTATTTCGACAGAAAAGCCTTCACCCTCAATTCGGCATTTTCACGGATGTTGGCATAGAATAAATTGATATCGGCAATGTGCCACCGTTTGGTGTGGATGAACATACGACCCTTGAAATAGGGCTTATTGATCCAAAGCATGCCTTTGTGATTCTGTGCGTCGGCCAGCATGGGGGCGAAGGTAAAATGAAAGGCCACGCCGCCGTGGTTAAGGTCTTTGGGCGCAAAGTCTTCGCTTGAATTCCAAAGCAAGGGATTGGTCGATTGTGAATCTTTGAAATACAGGTCGTAGTTGTGGGGATAGTGATTGCGTGCGAATGTATTCCACGAAGCCCACACGCCGGTTTCATCCGGCTTTTCTGTTGGTTTGATATGGACAAATGCATCCGGCTTGATGGCCCTGCCGATGAGGTAGGCAGCAACCAATTGCTGTTGCAGTGGCTTTCCGTCAAAGTAATCCCTGACCAGTCGTTCGGCATGATAACTTCCCTGGCTGTGTGAAGCAAGGATGATGGGACGGCCCTGATTGTAGTGCTTCAGGTAGTATTCAAACGCAGCCCGCACATCCTGATAGGCAAGTTCCAACGCCTCTGCGCCATCACCCTGATGAACCGTATAAAATGCATACAGGTGAGCCTGCCGGTAATAGGGAGCATAAATTTTGCCAGCACTGTTAAAGGCAGTTGCCTGATTGAGTATGGTGGATGACTGCGTCTTTTGGTTCAACACAGCATCCCGCACATCTGCATTCCAGTGATAGGCATTCGTGGGTGCTTCAGTATACGTGGTGGGATGAACAAAGAAGACGTCAGCTTTGGCTGAGGCTTGTCCGTCGCGGAAAGTTGATTTCAGTGGCACACTGTCGGCAGCATCTTTTTTGTCCGGAAGCGCAGCCCAGTATTCAGACCGGGCATAGTCGGGAGCCGGCGGTGTGGGTGTCTCCGTGAAATGACCTTTTATCTGAACCACCTTCGAACTACAGCCGAATGCGATGACGGTAATGAACAACAATGCTACACGCATGGTGACTAGTCTTGAGATGGTTTGTTTCTGACGATCAGGCTTTCGATGTCGCCGTTTTCAGTGAGTAAAATAGCCCATGCCCGGGTAGACGGGAATTGAGCCAGGGTAATTAGCAGGATGGAGGTGATGGGCACCGCCAACAACATGCCGAGTAAATCCCAGATAGTGCCCCAAAAAGCAAGCGATAGCAGGACCACCAGCGGACTCAGGTTGAGTGATTTGCCCATGACTTTGGGCTCAATGTAGTTGCCAATGATGGCGTGGATGATGATCACACTGCCTATGATCCAGATGAAAGGCCAGAAGGAGCCATGCTGAATCACGGCAAAAGTAGCCGGCAGCAACCCGCTGATGAGACTTCCAACGTATGGTATGAAATTGAATATAAAGATGAGCAGAGCCCAGAGAAATGCGAAATCAACGTCCACAATCAGCAGAACAATGTAACTAAGAATGGCGATTAGCAGGCTAATCCAGGCTTTCACCACAACATACTTGTTGGTTGATCCATAAATCTGGTCAATGACTTGCCTGATTTGATGCGCCTGTCCGCCGGCGTGAAAGATCAGATTGATCTTTTGTGAAAAAGAATTTTCTTCGAGTAAAATAAATATCGTGTAAACGATCACCAGGAATAAGTTGCCTACCACGGATGATAGTGAGCTGAGCAGTCCGGTAAGAAAGCCCTGAATATTCAGTTCCCCCAAGCGGTCGGTGATTTCTGATCCAAAGTTGTTAAGCCCAAGCTGATGACCGAGGTCTTCAACCATACTTCCCAGGCTGACCTGATAGGCCGGGTAGTTGCTGATGAGGGCGCGGATGTTGGAGACCAGTACCTGAATGGTAAACTGGCTGATGGCCAGGATTACCACCATTGCGACAATTCTTCTGATCCATGGATTCAACGGTTTACCCCGAAAGGTGATTTTCTCCATCATGCCATTGAAGGCCTTGATCAGGTACCAGAATAAAATGCCGAGGGCCAGCGGCTTTAGCAGGTCTTTGAAATATATCAGCAAAAAGAAGGCGAGGGTGGACAGCAACGCAATGCACAGGGCCTTGAAAAGGAGGGACTCGGTGAAGCGACGTTCGGTCATGCGGGCTTTTGTGCTAAGCTACAAAGAACACCTGAAACCTCACCGCCACTGCTTTAGTGCTGATCAAAAAATCCCATTTGCCGGAGGAAAGCAACCTGATCAAACCAGGTCATCTCGGAGGTGATCTTACCACCCTTTACCGTAATCCGCGTGGCATGATGCAATGTGTAAGGCTTGCCGCGAAAGTAATCGGGGATGGCTACCTCCAATTCACTTTGGATCATGGTGCCCGAGCTGCTGTATTCAAGCACCACGGCGTCAGTTCCCACGGTCATCCGTTCTAGCGTGTAATTAAGATCCGGGCTTGAAGTGAAATACCTGCGATAGGATTCCTGAACATCTTTCCCGCCGACGGCTGGTTTATCAAACCCGGTGGATTCCACCTTTGCACTATCGGTATACAATGCCCCGAGTGCCTCAAGGTCATGGGCCTGCATGGTAGAAAATCTTTTTTGAGCTATGGTGATCAACTCCTGGTTTAATGGGGTGCAGCCTGCCACCATCAGAATTGCTGCTACAGCGATAAGGGGGAGGCGCATGGGAAGGGGAATTAGGGATTAGGGATTAGGGATTAGGGAATGGGGAATGGGGAATGGGGATTAGGGAAT
>JBGAMI010000100.1:0-4858 GCA_044223085.1 Cyclobacteriaceae bacterium | reverse complement strand
TGGTTCCCGCGTTAAGGCGTAATACTTTAACAGCATGATGTGATTCCTCAGGAGGAAGTATGCCAGTGCTGATATCGGGTTGATAGAAGAGGTGCAAGGGCTGCCGCTAGCGGTATTCCTTTTCCAGCCGATTGATGAGGTCTACATAATCTTGCATCGCCTGGTCCGGGCTCTTGCCTTTCTGGGCCGTCCAGGCGTCGTGCTTGGCGATGGCTTTAAAATCAAACCCACCCGGTCGATCTCCGACGACATCGCCCTCCGTGGCTTGTTTGAACAATGCATAAATGGTAAGCAGTTCTTCGTTGGAGGGTCGCTTTGTGAACTCGCGTGAGCGGGCCTGGGCGGCTCGAAAGTCTTCCGGTAGTGCCATAGGTTAATAAGTAATGACCCCGGCCTATTCCGGCAAATGCCAGCACAAGCCGGGGTCAAGATTAAGTTATTGTTTAACGCTTTTCGATGGGCATGTACTTGCGCAATTGTTGCCCAACATAGATCTGTCGTGGCCGACCAATAGGTTCTTTGTTTTCACGCATTTCTTTCCACTGGGCAATCCATCCCGGCAGACGGCCTATGGCAAACATGACGGTAAACATATCAACGGGGATACCCAATGCCCGGTAAATAATACCAGAGTAGAAATCCACATTCGGATACAGTTTTCGTTCGATGAAATAGGGATCACGCAGGGCAACTTCTTCCAGTTTCATGGCGATATCAAGTACCGGATCATTTACACCCAATTTCTTGAGCACATCGTCGGCTGCTTTTTTGATAATCTTGGCCCTGGGGTCAAAGTTCTTGTATACCCGGTGACCGAAGCCCATCAGGCGGAAGCCACTGTTTTTATCTTTGGCTTTGTTGATCCATTTTTCAATATCACCACCGTCTTTGCGGATTTGCTCGAGCATCAGGATTACTTCCTGGTTCGCGCCACCGTGGAGAGGTCCCCACAGTGCATTGATACCTGCTGAGATGGAAGAATAGATGCTTGCTTTTGACGAGCCGACAATCCGTACAGTTGAGGTAGAGCAGTTTTGCTCATGGTCAGCGTGCAGAATAAGAAGTTTGTCAAGGGCATCGGCCACCACCGGGTCAACTTCATAGTTGTCGGCCGGGAGGGCAAAGAGCATCTTGAGGAAGCGGGAGCAATAGTCCAGGGAGTTATCCGGATAGTTGACCGGATGTCCTACCGCATTCTTGTATGCCCAGGCGGCAAAAGTCGGCATCTTGGCAAGTGACCTTACGATGCTCAGGTAAACGCCTTCCGCGGAACGGTTGGGATCCAATGATTCGGGATAAAACGCAGTTTGCGCACAGAACATCGAGGCGAGCACGCCCATGGGGTGGGACGTAGAGGGAAATCCATCCAGTATCTTCTTGATGTCCTCGTGAACGAGCGTATGGGTCTTAATATCGTTCGAAAACTTGGCCAGTTGATCTTTCATCGGCAGTTCGCCGAAGATGAGCAGGTAGGCGACCTCCAGGAAATTTGACTTTTCAGCCAGGTCTTCAATAGAGTAGCCCCGGTAGCGCAATATTCCTTTGTCGCCGTCCAGGAACGTGATGGCGCTCTTGGTTGCGCCGGTGTTCTTGTAGCCAAAATCGAGGGTAACAGCTCCGGTTTTTTCGAGCAATTCACCAATATCGATACCTATTTCTTTTTCGGTGCCTTCTACGACGGGTAGTTCATAGGTCTTGCCGTCCAGAATCAGTTGTGCAGTCTTTGCCATGAGAAAATCTATTTTGCTCTAAAGTAAATCGGGGTTCTTGTAGTTGGAAATGCTTTGGGATATTTAATTGTTGCCCAAAATCAGGGGCATTCCATCTTTGCCTGAACCTACCACAATGATCTTGGAATTAGGGGATTTGGCTAATTCCAGTGTTGCCTCTATACCCCTCATTTTCAACAGTTTATCAGTCAAGCTATTGTTGATGATGTTATTGGCGCGGGATTCGCCTTCTGCCGCAATCCGCTTGCGTTCGGCTTCACTCTTTTCTTTGTCCAGGCGAAACTGGTAGGCGAGGGCCTCCTGCTCTTGCTGCAGTTTGTTTTCGATGGCACCCTTGATCTGGTCAGGGAGCACAATAGAGCGAATCAGCACTGCAGTTGCCGTCACATTATTTGCACTAAGTATTTTCTCGGTTTCATTCTTGATGGCAGTCTCAACTTCGGCGCGTTTGGTGGAATATATCTCTTCGGCCGTAAAGCGCCCCATCACCTGGCGAACGGTAGAGCGTACTTCGGGGATAACCAGCACTTCAACATAATTGGCCGTAAATTTCTGATGCACATACCCGATTTTTTCAGGTATGGGGAAGTAACGCACGGTAACATCCACATGTATAGAGAGTCCGTTCTTGTCCAGGATATCCATATTCTCGTCCGATGACATTTCATTGACTTTGTAGGTATATACGGTGTTCCAGGGTGCTTTCATATGAAAGCCCTGATCAATCACATTTTCGCGGTCCAGGCCAGTGGTGAACGGGTAAAAAATCACTGCGCGCTCGGTGGATTGAACTGTATAAAACAGGCTGCTGGAAATTGACATCAGGACAATAACGCCGATGATGGTTACAATGATGATGGGTAGTCTGCGGTTATTCATGGTAGTGGTATTTGATTAGGTGTAAGTGAATGAGCGTCCAAGTTAGCGATTCTCCGGCCCCGGATATACCGGGGGTACGCTCATTTGTAAAGTACTGATTATTATTTATTTAACGGGTTGTCCTCTTGTCGGGGAAGCCCCAGGAGTCGACCTATGATCAGCATGCTGTACATTCCCCCCCATACGGCCTCAATGGTACTGATGTTCCTCACGAGTCGGCTGGGTTCCAGGCCGGTGTCAACGCCGCCCAGGATGCAAAAACTGTAGGTAACGCATTCGGAATAGTTGGGTAGTCCGAGTTCAAATTCAGCACCCAGAGCGCCTGGCCGTAGCATGGAAATCAAATCATATAGACTGCCACAGGAGATGCCCACCATCAGGAAAACACAGGCTGCACCCCAGAGTTTGTCAGACGTGAGAAAGCCTCCTGAAAATATGTCGCGGATGGCGAACACGATCACCGTGATTTCTATGGGAAACAGCATGCCGTGCAGGGTGAGCAGGTAAGCCCGCCGGTTTTGGATCTCTATCAGTTTGTAGTATGGGAACTCTCCGGCTATTCCTACAATAACAATGATTAACAAGACCACCAGGATAACGCCAATCAACAAACGGTTCTTGGTAAAGTTCTTCAGCATGTCCCAAAGCAGGAAAGCATAAATCGCTGCAAAGGAAGACATTACCGTGATGATGAACTTGGACAATTCGCTGCGTGAGTTTTCGAGCAATGGTTCAGATAGCAGCAGGCCAAGCACGACAATCAGAATTTGTATGGCCACCACATTCCGGTAGTCCTTCGCCTTTTCGCGCTGGAGTTCTCCTTTGGAAAGGGATTGAAACAATGAAAACTTGATCATGTGTTTGACAAGTTAGTGCTTTCGTGGTGTTTGGTAAACTGGTTATTGCTCCTGTTAGTAAAGATAATGTGTATTGCGCCCAGGAGTATTATCACATATGCCCCTATCAGGAAGCGGTCTTCTATTATCGGGTGGAGGATGTATCGGATCACGATGGAAAACCAGGCAGCTCCCAGGCAATTCAACCAGAATTTGTCGGGTTTTGTTTGTTGAGTCTGATAGATCCAGGCTATGATTGTAATGAGAATGAATATGGGCGTTGATGAGTTAATGATTGAGGGGAGGCCATGGATAAGGTTGAAGAAGTAAGCGGCGATGAATTCAGGGATAGTAAACTCAGGTGCCCACGGCTTTAGGGTAAACAGGTACACTGGTATTAACCCTACGTTTCCCAATGCCCAAAGGGTGGTGGTGGTTGCTGTTATTGCCAAGATCCAACCCATGCGGTTAGTGATGATTTTTGCCTGTATCACACAGTAAATCAAAGGAACAACCAGCAAAACGGCATCGGGTCTGAATGTTATGCTGACCACAAACAGCAGTAGCCCCCAGACAGTTCGGTAGACGCTCAGGAGGTAAAGTCCGGCAACTGTGCATGCCGCACACATCATATCCGGAGACGAAAACCTTGCTGTCATGGATAGAAACGGAAGCAGCGCAATTCCCAGGGTTACAAACAAGGCGTTTCGATAGGAGAAGCAGTGAATCAGCCAACTGCCAATTACCAGAATCAGAACAAAATAGAAGAACAGTGAAGGAATGTAGGTGGCTACGGTAGCGCTGACGCCAGCCAGATAAAGCAGGCGGGTGATCAGCGTGTATCCGGGTTTGGTGTGATAGTACGGAAGGATCGCATGAAAGGCTTGAGGATCGGCAAAAAGCACGGGCTGTCGGGCAGTGAGTGTCTCGAAGTCATGTGCTGGCATATGTTGGGCAGCATCCTGAAATGTTCGAAGGTGTTGGTCGCCTGACCCCAATGTGATGGCTATGTAGGGGAATATATCCCAATTGTAATATGGGCGGAGCGATAAGGTAGCAGTAAACAGTCCGGCAAGAGTACAAAGGGCTATAAAGTAAGCTCGGCGGGTGAGGTCCATTGAATGAAAGATATAAAAAAGCGGCCACCCCTTTTGGGATGGTCGCCTGGTTTACCTGAAAAGCCTGACTTGACCTACGACTTGCCGGGATTTGGATTCAGGGGAAACAGCACGCCCTGAACACCCACAGGTGATGGTGTCAGTGTGGTTAAAACCTTGGGACTTGATTTTTTGGGGGCAGGCTTTTTTCCTTTTTTAGGCGCCTTTTTGGCCACTTTCCGGGTAGTCTTTTTCGCCTTTACGGCTTTTTTGGACGCGGCTTTCTTTGCTTTCTTCTTAACTTTTTTCTTCGCCA
>JBGAMI010000099.1:3846-5041 GCA_044223085.1 Cyclobacteriaceae bacterium | reverse complement strand
GAAGTGAGGGCGGCGAAGAACAGAAGAACAAAAAAGAATGCGCCAATAAATCCACCGCCGGTCATTTGCCCAAAGGCAATTGGCAAGGTCATGAAGATTAGCCCAGGCCCTTCCGCCGGAGATAAGCCATACTGAAATACTACAGGAAAAATGGCTAGTCCGGCCAGTATAGACGCGAACCCGTCAGAGAAGGCGATGATGGCCGCCGAACGGAGAATGGGCGTTTGCCTCGACATGTACGCACCATACGTAAGCATTACTCCCACGCCAATGCCAAGAGAGAAAAAGGCTTGTCCAAAGGCAGCCAGCACGACTTTGGGAGTGATTTTCGAGTAGTCGGGACTGAACAGAAATTTCAACGCCTGACTGAACTCAGCCGTTACCATCGCGTAAAGCACAAGTGCAACCAGGATGACAAAAAGACCAGGTGTCATCCAACTGACTGATCTCTCAAGTCCTGCTTGAACTCCTTTCGCTACTATCCAAATATTCAATGCAATAAAGACGCCTTGCGAAAGCATCATTCTAAGTGGATTTGCCAGTATTTGGTTGTAGTAGGATACAGCGGTATCAGCATCCAGATTATCGAGGGATCCTGAAAGTGAGGTGACGATGTAGTCCATCGTCCAGCCTGCCACCACACAATAGAAACTTAAAACGAGAAAAACGCAGATCATGGAGACCCAGCCAAAGTATTTCCAGGCCGGACTAATCCCCTCTTTTGCTGCCAGCACCTCCATAGTGCCCACCATGCTTTTGCCACCCCTTCGGCCGATGAGTAATTCAGCAGCAAGAATGGGAATGCCCATCACGAGCAAGGAGATGAGGTAGACGAGTACAAAGGCCCCGCCGCCATTCTCGCCAGCCAGGTAGGTAAATTTCCAGATGTTGGATAGCCCCACGGTACTTCCGATGGATGCCAGCAAGAAGACATAGTTCGACGACCACTGCGAGGACGCTTTTTGCTCAGCCATAGGTTCAGATTTCCACCTGGTTCAGATTGTACCGCATGATCTTTCCATGAGGACCTTCCTTGATGCGTTCAAGGTCAAATACATCACCGATGGGCCCCTTGCGCTTCGCCAGGATATTTTGGATTTGAGAAGTATCCTCTTCATCCAGTCTGAATGAAAACAGTTGCAGGTTATCCGTAAGGCGTCGGGCACTCCGGGCGCCAATGATTACGGCGGCCACT
>JBGAMI010000099.1:0-3783 GCA_044223085.1 Cyclobacteriaceae bacterium | reverse complement strand
TGGTGCCATATTTATCGCCGATGGCTTTCAATACCTTCAATAATTCCTGGAACAATTCCCAGCCACCAAATTCGTCAATCATCAGCTTGTACTTGACCTGGGAACGGTTTTCAAACGGCGGTGCCGGTTCCACCTTTCCTGACCAGGCCTCGCTGAAAAATCCTCCTGCCACCGTACCATAACAAAGCAGAAACATATTTGAGCTTTCGCAAACCCTCAGCAATTGATTTTCCGGGCGGTTATCCAGCAGCGAATACTGCACCTGCATGGATACCAACGGCACTCCGGCTTCAAGCATTTGCCGTGTAGCGGATGCATTGAAGTTGGTGCCGGACAGCAGCCGGATTTTTCCCGCTGCTTGTAAGTCTTTCAACCACAGGGCAGTTTGCACCCAACCTGGAATGTCATAGGTCCACCAGCTGAATTGAACCATGTCCAATTGCTCGACACCCAGGCGAAGGAGCGAGCGGTCAATCACCTTTTCCACATAGGCTTTGCTGATGGATGAGAGTGAATCATAGTCGGGCACAAACTTGGTTAATACCTGGATGTCCCGCAGACTTCCGTGTTGATGTTTGTACTTCTTCAAAAACTGTCCGATGAGTTCCTCAACGCCCGTGTAAATATCGGCGCAGTCAAAAGTTGTGACCCCTTGACGTGTAAATTCAAACATATCGTCAATAGGATCGCTTTTGATTTCCTGGCTGTGTCCTTGCGAAAGTTGCCAGCCTCCTTTGATCATTCTGGATATTGAAAATCCAGGAACCAATTCAACGCGTTCGATCATACAGGTTTGTCAGTCCATTCATCATGCGCCTTGAACGGCTCCGCAGTGGTGTCCGAGCGCTTAAAGGTCCGCTTGCCTATGCGGCTGATCTTGAATCGGGCTCCGCAATGCGGATCGGGACAGGCGATAATATGGTCCGTCGCCATCCAGTCGTATGGCTGCAATGGTCTTTGTTTGGGCGTGAGCAGCGGAAGCAACGCCGAAAGGGCATAAAGTGAAAACGGTCTTTCGGTCTTGAAGTGCAGATTCTCACCCCTTACTTCAAAAGCATCCCCTACCTGATGGCTGCAGACAAAAGGCTTGTCGCCTTCGATTACTTCCACCTTCAGGTCATAGAGGTCAAAATAAGATTCATTCATATCCGTAAAGTCGGTAAAATATCGGTACGACAACAGACGTTCTTTCATGGGGCCATGAGGCTATGCGTTGCTTCGCTCGCGTTGGTGACAAATATCACCTCGTATGTAAATGGAAAATCAACTAATATTGCGGCTGGAAAAGCGATTAAATCACATGAAAACACATTTTTTAAGGTTTCTTTATCTGACCCTGGTGGGCGTGGTATCGATGACTTGCTCAAGCGATTCTCCCCCACCCGCGGTGCCGGTGGTCTATAATAAAATATACGGCGCTTCTTCGGTCACCCTTGACGGTGACTTTGTAGTCATCAAAGTAAATGCGCTTCCTCAGTACAAAACGGTGTATTATCCTCAGGGCAGCGACAAGTATGCACCCTATGGTGGCAATAATTCGAATTTTGCCCCGAAGCCTCAAACCATCGTAGAGCAAAACATGACGTTTAGAATTCCCCTTAATCCCAAAGTGGCAGCCACCCATGTCGCCACGCCTGCCGGTGCGATCGGTGTGGCGGTGAACGGCGTTCCGCTTTACAACCAGTTCTCCGATGCCAGCCCCAGCCTGGGCATAGATGTGGAAATCAACACCTTTGATGAATACAATGGGCACACCCAGGGTACCGGACAATATCACTACCACTTCGAACCTCTTTACCTGACGGGTGTCCTTGGCCATGAAGCTTTGCTTGGATTCCTGCTGGATGGATTTCCGGTCTATGGACCCAACGAAAATGGAACTGCTGTTCCCGCTTCCAACCTGGATGTGTATCACGGTCATACCAGCCCGACTGCGGATTATATCAACGGCATCTATCATTATCATCTCACCACCGCCGCACCTTACATCAACGGCGATGGCTTTTATGGCACCCCCGGCACGGTAACGCAGTAGTTGTTGGGATGGCGTAGCGTGGAAAACTCAGAACTTAGAACTTAGAACTCAGAACTTAGAACTTTAGGACTTCCATGCAAGCCCTTGCATTCTACCTCACCTACCCCATCATTTACCTGATTGCATCGCTGCCTTTCCGTGCCCTGTACATGGTATCGGATGGACTCCATTTTCTGTTACGGCTTTCCGGATACCGGAAAGAAGTAATCCTGGTCAACCTGAAGAACGCGTTCCCGGAGAAGACGCAGGCCGAGATCAACAAACTCTGCGATGACTATTATCGCTACCTGTGCGATTTGATCCTCGAGACCTTCAAAACCCTCACGATGACGGAAAAGGAAGCCCGGGAGCGGTGTCTGTTCCATAAGGCGGACTGGATGGAAAAACTCAGGCAGGAAGGGCAAAGCATTATTCTTGTGCTGGGTCATTATGGCAACTGGGAATGGGCTGGACCAGGCTTTCAATTAAACAGCGGGTTTCCTTTGGTCGTGATTTATCGTCCGTTGTCAAACCCGTACTTTGAAAGAATGATGGTGCGGATGAGAACCAAGTTCGGCACCCGCATCGCTCCGGTCCAACAAACTTTGCGCGAGTTGGTGGCCAGCCGGCACACCCTGACCGCGACAACCTTCATCGCCGATCAGGCTGCTCCGAAAGAGAGCTCATACTGGATGACCTTTCTTCACCAGGATACTTCCGTGTTCACCGGCCCTGAAAAACTGGCTATGAAATTCAATTACCCGGTGGTGTATCTGAATATTGCGCGTCCGAGACGCGGATATTATGAACTGCATTTCGAACCCCTGGCCCTTCATCCCAAAGAATCAAAGGAAAATGAGATCACGACCGCATTCATGAATCGTCTGGAAAAAGAGATTGTCAAAGACCCCATACCCTGGCTCTGGTCGCACAAAAGATGGAAGCACCGTCGTGAGCCTGTCACAGTTTCCTGACCGCCAATCCACTTCTTTTACCTACCTTTAATCGATTTTTTTACAGAAAAAAATTCTGCGAATGAGAACAGACAAGGAATTGATTGTTGCCAGCAAGGCCTTTGCCTCCGAATACCGGGTCAGAAGCTGGTTTGAACTGCTGATCACCCTGTTGGCCTATGCCTTATTGATTGGTTCCATCTTCACTTCAATACCCCTTGTTTTCCGGATCGCGAGCAGTCTGATCTGCGGACTCCTGCTCGTCCGCATGTTTGTGATTTACCACGACTACCGGCACCGGGCGATCTTGCAGGGATCATGGTTGGCCAGTATCATGATGAAGGCCATGGGCGTTTATCTGCTGGCTCCCGAGCAGATCTGGATGCGGTCCCACGAGCATCATCATAACAACAACTCCAAACTGACGATGTCAGGCATTGGATCGTATCCCACCATCAGCAAGTCACGCTATCTGACCCTGGGAAAAATGGAAAGACGCTTGTATCTCATCAACCGCCATCCATTGACGATCCTGTTCGGATACTTTACGCTGTTTATCTACTGGTTGAATCTGAAGTCTTTTATTCAAAGTCCGGGTCGTCACCTTGATTCCCTCATGGCTCTTGGACTTCAGGTCCTGGTCGGCGCCCTGGTTTGGTATTTCTTTGGATTTGTCACCTTTGCCCTTGCCTGGTTTACACCGATTTTTGTAATGTCTGCCGTCGGCTCCTACCTGTTTTATTGCCAGCATAATTTTCCCGGGGCACAATTCAAGGAGAACCACGAATGGACCTATACCAATGCCGCCCTCTCCTC
>JBGAMI010000035.1:0-39245 GCA_044223085.1 Cyclobacteriaceae bacterium | reverse complement strand
TTCTTTTGCTTGCCCAACCCCGATGGCTATCGGGGAAGTAACCAAAAGAAAATGGCACCACGAACACTGCGCACCTCCCCGCTGCTGGCCGCCTTGCCACCGCACATGCCTCGGTTTGCGCCGCGCTGTTCGTGGACGCCAGCCCGCTACCCCAGGCCTCAAAGAGTTGGTTAATTAACCAAGGTGACAACATCGACCACAAGTCAATGGCAGCAAACCTTGCTGCACAAAACCCTAAATTTTCCTACCTTCCCTTTACCTATCACCTCAACCTGACTTCCATGCGTAGACGGAACTACCTCAAAACCATGATGCTCGGCACCATCTCCACCGGAGCAATCATCGATATGGCCTGCGAGCCGAAAACCAATAGCACACCGGCAGCGTCCGCGCCTTCAAACCCGAACCCCGCACTGTCCATGCGCGGCGTAACGGCAGCGAACACGATGGTGCGCGTGGACATGGACCTCTACTTCGAGGCCGCCGCCAACCTCTACCACAAAACGAATAACCCCAACGGGGCCTTCCCGCTCAACGTGGCCGAAAACAAATTGTCGTGGCCCCTGCTCAAAAAGAAAATCGAAACCATCGCCCACGAAACTCCTGTAGCAGACTGGGTAGCGAACTATACCAACAGCGTCGGCGCTGACTCGTTCCGCGCCGTCATGGCTTCCTTCCTCTCAAAGTTTCTCGCGAGCTGCACGATTGATCCCCTGCACCTCTGCATGGCGCCAGGCGCAGCAGGCGCTATTGAACTTACCTCATGGATCCTCGGCGAACCTGGCGACGTGGCGGTGATCCCCGCTCCCTGTTACTCAGTATACAAGCAGGACATCGGCAACCGCCCCGGACTCGAACGATATAACCTCATCACCCACCGCGAGGTGAGCGAACTGAAAAACGGTCTGCCCCTCACCACCGCACACCTCGACGCTGCGCTGAAAGACATCACCGCCCAGGGTAAGCGCTTCCGAATGCTCATCCTCACCAACCCGGACAATCCAACAGGCGGGATTTACACCAAAGACCAACTGCTGGCCTTCACGGAATGGTGCTTGGCCCATCAGGTGCATCTGGTGGTGAATGAGATATACGGATTATCGTTACTCAACACATCCCACCCCGAGATCAAAGACAACTACAACGGTGATGTGGCATTTCATTCCTTCGCCAACATCGTGCAGGAAAAGAAAAGCGACTACCTGCACCTTTGGTATGCCTTGTCCAAGGACTTCGGCGCCTCGGGCTTCCGCGTGGGGATGGTATACTCCCTCAACACAGTCTTCCGTGCGGCCTTCAACAACCTGAGTCCTCCCGGCATGGTATCGAACTATGCACAATGGACCTTCGAACAGGTATTATCCGACCACGCCTTTGTGAAGCAATACATCCAGACCAACCAGCAGCGGCTCACCGAGAACTTCGCCACCGCCACGCGCGTGCTGAAGCAACTCAACGTACCCTTTGCCCCAAGCCGGGGAAGTTTGTTTGTGTGGCTCGACCTGTCGGAGTTCCTGAAAGAGAACACCCAGGATGCCGAGCACGAGCTATGGATGGATTTGTACAAGCAAGCCGGCGTGCTCCTCACCCCCGGCGATGGCTTTGGTCATGAAAAGCGCGGTCAGTTCAGGCTGGTGTATTCGTACGTGATAAAAGAAGACCTCGAGGTAGCGATGGAGCGGGTGAAGAAGTATGTGGAGGAAAAGAGGATGAAAGGATAGATTCTGGAGGAAAGAATTCAAACTAACAGCGGACTTGTGAACTACCGTAGTGGTGGTACATCTATTTTGGAACTCCGATATCTTTTAGCAATCTATCCAATAGTCCATTTGTCAAGTCACAAAATTTTTCCAAGAAGTAAGTTTCTCGTAGCCGAATATGCCCAAACGAACCCGCTAGCAACACTTTGTTATTTATTAGGTACTTAAATTCCTTTCTATCTTCAATCCTTGATTTCAAACTTCTATTGAAGTATCCACCTTCGTGGGCTAGTTTGTTTCTCACTAGTCTATATATTTCAAGTTCTTCCCACATCTAGTCCCTCTTCGCTGAATCGATTTTTCCAACCAAGTGCATATATTTTCGATATTGATCAACGTATCCTTGGCCCTTGATGTCGTCAATACCAATTTGCCCTGAATTTTGGTTCTCAACGGTTCTCGCCAATTGGTAAACCACATTTTCAAAATTGGTGTACAATGCTAGGTATATTGAGTTTAAGAAAATCCAATCGATATTACTTAATTCTGAGAACAACTTGTCGTCCGCTTGCGTGCCCTTGGACTCAATTAAACTCCTGATATACTCATCAAACTCAATCCTATTATTTTCAAGGGTCTTTTTTACAAGTCGAATTAATGCATCATTGTTACTCCTGTAAAGAAAGTTCACGAGCTTAATGTCGTACGAAATTGTCTCCTGACTCATAAACAATATTACCTATTAACAGTTGCGATAATACCTCGACCGGATTTTAAACCACGTTTTGTCACTTGCATGCTAAATGAAGATGCATTGAAACACCAACAAAGAATAGAGATAGCATCTAAACTCTTTCACTTCGTTCCTTTATTATATTCAAAATATTCCTTTGAATATCCGACATGATCAACTGACTCCACAGTCCGCTATACCAATTAAAACCGGTTGACAGCCTGAATCTGGAAGTCAAATGAAGCCGGACCCTGGTATCAGTAATTTTCTCAATTTCGTATTTGCCTTCCAGAACATCGAAATATTGTCCCCCCACCAGCACATGTTTATCCAGGGCTTGGGGTGGTATTGAGTTCGGGTCAGCCTTAATGGTAAAGGCTAAGGTCTGCTTGTCTACTACTTCAGTTACTGTTTCGGTGAAAAATAGCCCGCGATCAAAAATTGCCTTTCTTATCCCACCCACTGCAACGGTGTCAAGTTCCGCTTCTATCGGTCTCGGAAAACCCATGATTTGAAAAAGAGTCATGTTATTCTCTTCTCTTGCAATTTCCTGAACTCGTGTTATGTTCTTCCATACCATTTGATCAGTAGAAGCAATTTCTATACTTGTCTTTTCGGTGAATATTTTATCCTTCAACCCCAGAGAATTTTCGATTGGGGCAATCACAAATGGTAAAAGTACCAGTAAAGAAATAGTCAATTTATTTTTGTTGCGTTCAAAAAGCCTCACTCCAATTAATCCACCTAGCAATGCCATTACCGCAAAAATCGGAACCGCCATAAAAGCACAAATCATACCTTCTTGTCCGAAGAATACAGACAAACCAATAAGTCCGATTATTGACAAAACAGGCATGGATATTTTCAATACTTTCACTGAACTTGTTAGGGTGTCATAGTTATAAGCAACAATGAGTCCGATAACAAATGGAACAATGAACAAAAATGAAAGTGTCATTAGTCCGTATGTAGGGAAGATTGAATTCTCACTGAATTCAAGCGCGAAGATACCCCTGGCAACCAGTCCGTAACTAATTCCAAATAAGAGTCCCTTAATTTTATCCATTTGTCTTTCACATATTTATTTTCTACCAGTCAATCTGCCTGGGCACCCAAGCAACGAATTGTCTCAATTCATTCCCGCCCCACAAAGCTTGCAATAATCCGCAAGGGTCTGCAAGCTTTCGTGAATCCGGGTCTCCCACTTAAGTTGTCCGATGGGGTTATTACCAAAGTCGCTTTCGCTGTTGTAGTCCTGCTGAATTTTCAAAAACTCCCGGTTCACCGCCTCAACGATTTTACCGTGCTCCATCGACACTAGTGATTTCCGATTCTCCTGCAGTCTTTTCCTCAGTTCACGGGCCTTCCATTCCGCGAGATCAAACAGCGTATTGGCGTAAAGCAGCCTCGATTTGTCTGTCCAGTCAATCCATGAATCGGATGCCGAAAACACATTCGTCACCAGGCGGTTCAATGTCTTTGAATTCCTGATTTCAGTTTCCGAAAGATTGGTCTCCAATCCGAAGTTCACGATCAACGACTGTTTTTTGGCCGGGTCCGGAGCGGGACCTTTGAAATCATTCACCGTCAGTTTTCGGCTTTCACTCCATTCGAGTTTGTCCTGGGCAATTGTTCGATTGAACAATATCGTCAGCAGGACCAGGATCAACGTTTGTAGTTTCATATCAGTTAACCCGTTGAGGGGATTCAGATGATGGCCGGAAAGGTCCGGGCCACCAACAGTGCAATGAAGGAATACGGCTACCTGCAGCCAGGGTCCAATCCATCCCAACCACCCATGGAATTAAACTGTCCCTCCAAACCGGCAATCAATTCCCTGTAGGCGGCCATCTCATTGGCCGAGATAAATGCGGCGCACTTGGCTATCAATATTTCAGCTATTTTCTTCTTGGCCAGGATTGCGTACCGGTGCTGGTACCGAACCAGACTAAGATCATTTGCACGTTGGTAGACACAGCTATTTTTCCACTCCTGCTGCGCTTCGGCGGCGCATGCCTTAGCCTCAGGACCATTCGGATCCATTGAACCCGTTGACTCCGCCATTGTCTCTACGGACCCACCATTGGGGTTTCCGGCTTTGGCCACCTGGTCGGAGACCTGACTGGTCACCGATACGAGGTTATCCGTTATAACGGCTCTCTTCTGAGCAGCCAGTTTGTCTGAGGCCTGACTGGTCTTTTCCTGAAGTTCTGATACCACCGATCCCAGCGCGTTTGTTACCATCGAGTTATTGGGCAGGAACAGCGCCATTGAGCCCTTCCAGACTTCAGGGTTAAGTTTACTCATGAGTTCACGCTCGCGGTTGTCCTCATCCTCAAAACGCGCCAACAACTCAGCACCTATCAGTTTTGTATTTTTTATTTTTCGTGCATTCATACCTGCCAGCAAGGCATTGCCGACAAGATCTGCAGTAGAACCGATAAGCTGGTTGGTCTCATCCGAAACAGAACTGTTATATACCGGTGTACTCTTGACGGATTCATAGCTTATTGATTCCACATCATACCCAAGATCCTTTAGCATGTCCAACGTCTTCTTTTTCGCCAGGCCTATGTTCAGCAGTTCAAATTGTTTGGCATTCAATTCTTTGTAGGTGTTCCTGACGAGAACCCTTTGACTATGGTTCATCTGTGTAACTTTCTTTCGGGTAGCTTCATCATTCAGAAACTGGTTGATCAAATTCTCAAAGGCCGGAATCATAATCGATTTCAATATACCCATGGATTGGGTGGGCGCTTGCCTCCTGCTCATCCGGAACATGATAGCCTGATGGTATGTTTGTAGTACCTCGCCATTAACCCCGATGATATTCATGGAATATTGATAGCAACTTGGCCAGGGCGGATTTTTGACATTGGGAGCGAATCCATAGATATTGTCCAGGGAAAATTCCATGATCACATTATTGCTGAGGGAATCATCAAAGCTGATCTTAGCATCAAGCATATCAGTGATGAGCACGCGCCTGGCCTTTTTGCCCGAGAGCAAATCTGTGAGCCGCTGTTTATAAAATCCGTTCAGGTCCGCAAGGTCTTCCCGGCTACTGCCCTTGAGATTATAAAATTGCTCGTGTTCAAACTCCGATATCGAATGACAAAAGGTATAATAAGCATGGTCGGTTCTGCTGGCAAACGGAATAAACTCACGGAAAATAACCTGAACCGCATTGAACTCCGCAAAGTCTTTGGAGGTTCGGGTATTAACAACAGGATACTGCAGGCTGGTGAATTGGGCATCTGCCCATTTATAATTTCCAGTTCGGAGGTAGCTTGGGTTAAGCAGGAAAAAATTGATGAATTGCTTCTTATGCGTTTCGCTCAGTTCCTCAACAAACCCGTCTTCGGTCGCAAGTTTCGGAAACAGGTCGTTTGTCTGACCATTCAAATCAAACGAAACTGCTGTCAGGAGGATGAGGCAACACAGCTCAGTTGTTCTTCTCATAAGGGTGCTTTAGGCAGGATAATTCAACAATTACTGTCCATTAACTAATTTATGAATTAATCATAAAACCAAAAGAAAGAACATTGATTAAGCTTGAGAGGCGATCTGGCGTCTACCACTAAAGTAGTAGACACGCAAAGAATAATTCGCCCATGCATCTGCTGAACTTCAGTGGGGATAAACACGGTGAGGAAAGGGAAGAACCAGGAACTCCCGGCGAAGTGAATGCCGGAAACTTACTCGGATTGAGCGGCATCGGAACACCAACAACGAAACACTATTATGATGGTCCGTCTATAGTTTATATCCTACCGCTTTCCATGCTTACTTGTTTGAATTATCAACATTCCATTTCTACTTTGAGCACCATACAACGCCATTATGACTGAGTCATTTTTGGTGTACACCCTTATTACCAACACTTCATCTTTCCTGTGCCTATCCAGCTCACTTCTTTTCACCAACTCGCCATTTAACATTATCAATGGCGAAGGGTTTTGTGACACAGTAGCTAAATGAGGTCCATTTGAGTGTCTGGTACTATCCCAGAGCATTTTCGGTAAAGCATCAGTTGTCTCATCAAATTTATATCCAATCTGATATCTTATTAAGGAATCAACATGGAGGTAAAGATCAGAATGTCGTTGAGCTGTTGCATGCAAAACGACGCCAAAACCAACAAAACAAAACAACTCAAAACTTCATATTATGATCAGGAAATTCCAAGCTTATTTTAACTCTGCCAGGATTAATTTCTTCTGTGTTAGCGTATTCTTCATGGCCTTTTCTCGCACGACGGGATCAGAACTATGAATCAATTCAAAATACTCAGTAGGCACCACCTGCCACGATAATCCGTATTTGTCCTTACACCAACCGCACGAACCTTCTTCACCCCCATCTCGGGTCAGGGCTTCCCAGTAATAATCTGTTTCCGCCTGGTCGTTGGTATTGATCACAAAAGAAACCGCTTCATTGAATTTGAACAACGGTCCTGCGGCCAGGATGCTGAACTCCATCCCCGCAATTTCAATGACCGCGGTTTCGATGCCCGCCTCATTGCCGCTCTCCTCGCTCCCGAACCGGCGGAAGTCCTTCAGCTTGCCGCCTTTGAAAATGGACAAGTAGTATTCGGCTACTGCTTTGGCGTCTTTTTCTACCCACAGGTATGGTGTGATCTTTTGCATAATCGATTCATTTATTAAAAAAAACTACTCCACTGTCTAATCAGGGCTTCAGTTTGATTGATCCTTGTTTAGTAACAATATAAGTTTTTCTGATCACTACAGTATCCGTAACGTTTTCCATGACATCCAAAATTTTGGTTGTGTCAACGAAATCAATTGTCAGGTCGGATTTTATTGTGGCAAACTCCTGCGTCCACGAAAACCTTAGAGAGGCTGGTTTGCTATCAAAAACCATAAAGGAATCAATTTTTACTCCACTTGTATCATAGGTGGACAGGATTGGTGTGCCCACGTCATCCGGAACAAAGGAAAGAACCACAAAAACTTCTGAATCATGATTCAGTCGACCCAAAGGTCTTTCAAATCCACCCCTGCTACCAAACCGCCCAATCAATATGGAATCAGTGACATCTGATAGATCTTGATTATATATCCTTTCTGTTGAAGTCTGCATCGACAGTGGGAGCTGTATTTCAGGCAGTTTGTTGTACAACTTTTCAAATTCACTTTCACCTTGGCCTTTGGAATGCTTGCTTGTGCAAGCATGAAATAATATAAGCACCAGAAAGAAATAAACAGATTTCATTCCCATAGCTAACTAGTTACCATCCCAAATACACCGCACAGACGCCGCACGCTTCTTTGTGCCGGTATGATGATTCAACAACCCCGCCTCTTTGCCAAAATTATAAAACCAGGCTTCCGCACTGTCATAAGCGGTAGCGGTCCAATAGAACCCATGAGCACCCAGTCGCTGGTAACTGCCATCCGGCTCCCGGTTGCCACCGAGCAATGCATCAAATCCCGCGGCTCCGCCGGGGGCTAGTTGCTGGTAAGCAGATCTGCCCTCGTCGGATGAGTCATCAAATATTCCGCCATACGATTTGGCCAGGGTCCGCCACTCTTCGTCCGTTGGCAAGCGCCAGCCCTTACCGAGTGCGCGGCATCCCTGCCTGGCCGACTCCCAGGTATAAAGTCGACCATAGTGAAAACAGTTCACCGTGTCGTCGGTCTGGCAAAAAGAATCCGGGATATTGATGTCGAGGTTACGGGTCATCCATATCTTGTTGTCAGGCATGAGTTTGGAAGGAACGGGGGTGTTACTCGGCTTTAGTGTGCAGCTTGCAGGTATAATAATGAGAAATACACTTATAAGTTGCCTCATGCCCGACAAGGTTGTAAGACAATTTACCACAAAAAGACAACGAAATGTTCATGACACAGGTGGTTGTTGGTGACCCGATGCAATGAACCAACGAACTCAATTCAGAGAATTGCTCGCGTATAACCCGCCTTTTAGAATTAGCATCGGAACACCAACAACGGAACTTTCCAACCCCTAAGCCCTAAGTCCTAAGGCCTATTATTGACTTCAGAACACCAACAACAGAACGTTCTAACCCCTAAGTCCTAAGCCCTAAGACCTACTCCCCTCT
The DNA here is from genome assembly GCA_044223085.1 of Cyclobacteriaceae bacterium. GTDB lineage: Bacteria > Bacteroidota > Bacteroidia > Cytophagales > Cyclobacteriaceae > ELB16-189. The sequence goes on along the minus strand of JBGAMI010000035.1, from coordinate 30,727 downwards.
CTCCCCCCTATTCACTCCTCAACGTCCTCGCCGGATTCACCCGCGCAGCCTTGATGGTCTGGAAGCCTACGGACAGGAATGCAATGGCCACTACGACTAGTCCTGACAGGATAAACAACACGGGATTGATATTGATCCGGTAAGGGAAGTTCTCCAGCCACCGGTCCATCGTCATCCACGCCAGTGGCCAGGCAATGACATTCGCCAGCAACACGAGCAGCACAAAGTCCTTCGAGAGCAACAACACCACGTCGGACGATGATGAACCCAACGCCTTGCGAATACCAATCTCCTTCGTGCGCTGAATGGTGACGAAGGAAGCTAATCCAAACAACCCGAGACAAGCCACGAAAATCGCCAGTGCGGTAAAGAGGCTGAAGATCTGTCCGAAGCGACGGTCGCTGTCGTATTGCCGGTTGAAGAACTGATCGAGGAAAAAGTAATCCATGGGGTTGCCAGGGAAATGGGTGTTCCAGGATTGCTCCACCTGGGAAAGTATCTCCCGGGAATTTCCGGTCTCCATTTTGAAGGACAAGAAGCGGGCAAAGTGAGGTGTGTATCGATACACCAACGGCGTCACCTGTTCTTTCAGGCTCATCTGATGATAGTTCTCAAGCACGCCAATAATTTCCAGGGTATCGCGGCCCTGAATTACTTTCTCACCAATGGCACTTTTAGGGTCTTTGAAATCAAGGGCAACGGTCATGGCCCGGCTCAGGATCACACTTTTCCGTCGCTGGGAGGTGATGTCAAAGTTCCTTCCCTCAATAATGTCCAATCCAAAGGCATCGACATAATCGGCATCCATCCCCACGGTATAACCCGATATGTTGCCGGTGGCATCGGCTGGCAATCGCCGGATGCCGGTTGCCCAGAATATCTCATCGCCGGGCACGTTGGAAGACCACGCCATTTTCTTGATGCCGGGAATACGCATCGCATCAGCTTTCATTCCTTCCAGCGATTGCTGGAACAAGGAATCATACACCACACCCGGCCCCTTGAGAACCAGGGTCTGGTTGATGTCAACACCCAAATCCTGATTACGCATGAATTTCAACTGCTGATAGACAATTACGCTCCCGCTGATCAGAACGACGGAGGCAACAAACTGAAAGACCACCAATCCCTTGCGCAGGTAGTTGCCTTTGGGACTGCTCATCACCTTTCCTTTCAGCACACTAATCGGCTTGAAACCTGAAAGGACAACAGCCGGATAGAAGCCAGCGAGCAACGCTCCGCCCAGAAACAACCCGCCTACAGTCAGCCAGAAGTCGGACTGCCACAGGTAGTCCAGCGGAATGGTCCGTCCAGACAAATCACCGAATACCGGCCATAATAACCTTACCGACACAACAGATATAACTGCGGCGAATAAATTCACCAATACAGCCTCACTGAGAAACTGATACATCAACTGATCTTTCTGAGCGCCCATGACCTTGCGTACGCCTACTTCGTTGGCGCGCTCAAAAGACTTCGCTGTAGCCAGGTTGATATAATTCACCCAGGCGATAATCAGGATAAACAAGGCAATGATGGACAACGCATAGACACTGTCGCCGTCGCCGCGGTCGTCGGGCTGTGACTCCTGCAGCAACACGGGTCCCAAATGAATATCAAGTATGTTTTGCAGCGGGTACTCTGCCTTGCCGTTGTACTTCTTCCACTCTTCAGATCGGGCCTCCGTCAGCCAACGGTCCCACTTGGCTTGCAACGCATGCACATCCGTACCCGGCTGCAACAGCACATAGGTATTGAAATCATACCAGCCCCAGGACTTCTCCGATTCATTGTCGGTTTCCCGGTTCAGGGTGGCGTAAGAAAACAGGATATCAAATTTGATGTGGGAGTTGTCAGGCAGGTTTTCGAAGACACCTGTAACCTCAAACTTTCGGCTGCCGTCCCACGAGATGGTTTTGCCGATCGGGTCTTCGTCTGCGAAATAACGCTTCACGGCACGCTCACTCAACACGGCTTTGTTGGGACCTGCCAGGGATTGAAGCTTATCGCCTTCCAACAGATTAATATCAAATACAGCAAACACGGAGGAGTCCGCGATCTGCATCTTGTCTTCGCGGAAGGAGATCACTCCGCGGGTAGGACTGTTATAACTCGCGATACCGCTCACCGGATAGAGTCGCGTGAAACGCAGGACCTCCGGGAAATTGTTCTTGAGGGCTGGTCCAACGGCCGGCACAGCGGCGGCACATTCGAATCGAAGTTTGCCATTCTGCCACTGGTTGTAGTTTACCCGGTAGATGTCGGCGGCCTTGCTGTGGAATGAATCATAGCTGCGTTCATACTTCACGTATTGCAGGATCAAAAGGCTGGCCACCATGCCCAGGCTCAATCCCACGATATTCAGGAAGGCGAATGCCTTATGCTTCAAAAAGCTCCGTATGGCGATGATGAAGTAGTTTTTGATCATGGCAGCGTGGGGGTTAGGAATTTAAACGGGGCCTCGCCTGGGCATGTTTTAGAATACTGTAAATCGCCCGCGAGGTTACAGGAACGGAGGAAGGGTATTTTCAATGGATTCTTTTTTTGGACCATAGCCTGCTTCCAACTTCCAATATAACCAAAATGCTCAAGGCCCCGTTAATCCTACACATGTACCCCTAAACATCAAAAGCCCTTTTCGCTTCAAGGCAAAAAGGGCTTTTGTTGACCGGCGATTCAATCGCCATCGAGTCAATGTTATCAGCGGCCGGCGCTGGACTTGGCTGCAAGATCGGCGGGCGATGTCTCATTCAATGAGAGCATCACACCGTCCTTCATGGCATAAAGCATGGCACGGCGGTTCACGCTGTGCTGCTCTTCGGTACAAATCACACCATCGGCGCACGTGTTGAGTAGATTGGCTTCACCCAAGGCCTCACTGTGGATGCGGTCGGGGTTAAGTCCTTTGTTCACTAAATACGCGGCGACGGCATCAGCCCGGCGTTGTGACAAACCCAGGTTATAGAGTGATGGGCCGCGGCTGTCGGTATAAGCGCGGATCAGTAGCCTTACCTCTGGTTGGTCATTCAACCGCTGCAACACCTGATCAAGGTTGCGGGCCTCTTCGGGCGTCACCAGTGACTGGTTGTAGGCAAAGTGCACCACGGGCATGGCATAACTCACCGGAGCCACTTCGCGGGCGGCCACTTCCAGGTTGATCTTGCCCGGGAATAGGATGCGCTCCTGAATCCGTTGACCATCGGCTTTTGCTTCGGTGGCGATTACTTTCTCAACCCGCGAATGGTCGGGACGGTTGGCAACTACCTGATAGGTATGTCCGGGTTCGAGGTTGGTATGAAACTTCTGGCGGTTGGCGAGCACTACCTGATGAACATGGGTGTTCATATCCGTAATCTGAATGGATACATCCCGCAGCGTATCCCGGGAATTGGTCTCCTGCGCAACCAGGTCTACCTGCACTTTGTTGTGCCGCGACCAGCTGAAGTAGTAGATGTCATCATCATTGCTACCGGATCTGCGGTTGGAACTGAAGTATCCGCGACCCGTGTTGATGTTATAGATCACACCAAAGTCATCTTTGGATGAGTTAATCGGATACCCGAGGTTTTCAGGTTCATCAAATCCGGCGGATGTATGTTCACACATAAACACATCCAAAGCACCCAGTCCGCCATGTCCGTCGGACGAGAAGTACAGGTTGCCACGCTCATCCACGTAAGGAAACATCTCATTGCCTTCGGTGTTGAACGGCGCACCCATGTTCACCGGTGCAGACCACTCGTTGTTGACCCACTTCGATATATACAGGTCGGCCTGGCCTTTGCCACCAGGCATGTCGGACACAAAATACAAGGTCTTGTGGTCGGGGCTCAGCGCAGGGTGACCGATAGAGTATTCATCGTTGCTCAGGTTGATGGGCTTGATGTCGGCAAATACACCGTTGACTTTGCGGGCCTGATAGATTTTGAGCCGGTTCGTACCATCCTGACTGGTCTTATATTTCTTCTGGTGGTAATTGTTGCGCGTAAAGAGAATGGTGTCCTCATTCATCACACTCAGCGGACCTTCATGATAGATGCTGTTGAGTTCACCGGATATCCGGGTAACCCAGGGTTGAGACGAAGCAGCCACACCTGAATTTTCTTCATCCGGTACAACATAACCCAAAGTCGGCGTGTCGTTGCTCGAGTGACGAATGGCCGCATCGGTACCTCCTGCCTTGCCATACGTCTTCACCGGAGGTTTGCGACTCTTCAGAGTTGAAGCCTCCACGGGTTGTTTGTTCAGGTGTGCGGTGTCATCCACCTGATAGATATCGAGGAACGGCGACTGTGTCCATCCAAAGATGCGCTTTGCGCCGCCACCATCGATGGTACGACCCGATACGAACAATAGTCCCTTGCCATAAAAGGCCGGGCTGAAGTCGGGCTGGGAAGAATTCATATCGACGGTGAAAAGCTTGAACTGCAACGAGTCCTGCCTGAGCGCATCGATGTAGCCCAGCATCTCAAGTCGGTTGGTCACGCGCTGATCATCGGGACGGGCAGCTATGTACTGCTTATAGAGTATGTTGGCTTCATCATAAGCACCTTTCTCGTGCAACACTTCGGCGAGGCGAAGGGTATAATCAGGTGTTGCGTCTGGCAACCGTACCAGTTGTCGCAATACCTGCTCGGCCGAGACGGGGTCTTTCACTTTGACATAACAATCGGACAGCCGATCGAGTAACATCACGTTGGCAGAATCTATGGCCGCGGCCTGGCGATAATAGGGAATGGCCGCCATGAACTTAAGTTCCTGATAGAGTCGATCGCCCTGCACCTGGCTGCTGGTGCGAACAGGGGGCTGGGCCCAGGCCATGCCCAGGAACAGCAGACAAAAAGAAGTAAGAATGAGCTTTTTCATATACGTTAGAAGTAACGGGGAGTAACCATTTTCTTGGGGCTAAAACCAAGTTCGTAGCGGATCAACAGCTCATGGCTGCCAGTCGTGTAGGTCTGCAGGTGCGAGGTGGTCATGTCATAGGCATATCCGATGCGCAGCTGATCTGACAACTGCCACTCGGCCATTCCCACAAAGGCACTGCCGCCGCGCAACGAAGCACCCAGGGCTACCCGTGCATTGAACCACACATTGAGGTTTACGTCCAACTGTACCGGCGCACCGTTTACATACTTCAGCAAGATCGATGGTTTGAGGTCGATGGCCTGTGAACTGTGAATCACATAACCAGCCATGGCAAAGAAGTGCTGACTCTGGATCTGGGCTGTACCCGGCACGAGCGAGTTGTTCACCATGTGCGGCGTGGACACCCCGGCATAAAAGCGGTCAGTACTATAGTAGATACCGGCACCAATGTTTGGCATCCATGTATTGATGTTGCCATACATCGACGGGTCGTTGCTCGTCGTGGTGTATACAGCTGTCAGGTTAGCCTGGTAGTTGGTAAATCCACCCATCAATCCAAAGGCCAGTGTACCCTTGCGGTTTACCTTGATGCGATACGCATAGTTGGCATACAGGCTGTTGGCCTTGGTTACACCGATCTGGTCATTCTGCGCGATGAGGCCGAGGCCCATGCGCTGATTTTTGATCGGCATATCGCCGGAGAAGGTTGTCGTCCGCGGAGCACCTTCGATTCCCGACCATTGCCAGCGGCGCAGGACGGTAAGGCTGGTGACATCACGGCTGCCCGCATAGGCGGGGTTTACCGGCAACATGTTGAACATGTATTGCGAAAACAGGGCATCTTGTTGGGCCTGGCTTTTCACAGCCAGCAGCATAAGCGATGCGAACAACATGGTTGTCGTCGGTTTAGCGACGGATTTCAAGATAGCTAGCATAACGTTTGGGGTTGCTTGTGGATTCAAATTCTACGATATAGAAGTAGGTACCGTCAGGCAGCGCTGATGCGGTGGACGAAGTACCATTCCAGTCATTTTTATAATTAGCCGATTGGTAAACCAGGTTACCCCAGCGGTTGTACACATAGATGCCAACCTTCAGGTCCATCGCGCCTTCCACGATAAAGAAGTCATTCATACCGTCGCCATTCGGGCTGAAGCCATTGGGCACCGAGACTCCGGCTGGCAGGTTTGAAGTGATGGACACCGTCACCGTTGATACATTGGATACATTACCATTCTTGTCGGTCACCGTGTAGTTGAAGCTACCCGTTCCCACAAAGCCACGCTCAGGCGTGAAGAGCAGGCCGCCATTCGATGTCACCGTAAGGGTGCCGACGCCGGGCGTGTACATACTCGACTGAACACCGGGGGTGGCGGGGTCAAGGTCGATCGTGGTAAGGTTCAGGTTTCCAGTATTGTTATCAAATCCTTCATCAATGTTGGATTGCAGCACCGTCTCGGCAGAACCTGATGCGGTGATCGGGCCAGCCACGAGAGCGGCTGCAGCAGGATTCACCGTAAGTGTTACACTGTTGTGACAACCTTTGGCATCGGTAAAGTTGATGGATGTCGATCCCACCGCCACGCCAGTTACTACACCATTGCTGCTTATTGTGGCAATGGAGGGAGTAGCGGACATCCAGGGATCATTTGTTGCAGGCGTGGTATTGGCACCCAACATAACTGTGTTGCCCGCATTTAATGCTGTAGCACCCATGATTGACGGTATCGGATCAATCGTTACCGTTGCCGTAGAACTATAGGCGGCGGCACAAACGCCCTGAATCACCACGACGCGGTAATAGGTGGTTACGGTCAGGTTATTCACCACCAGGGATGAGGCAGTGGATGAAATATTGTTCACCGAACTGAAGTTGGCATCTGTAGATGATTGCCAGCCCTGAATGCTTCCCACCGAACCCGACAGGATCAATTCGGCAGTGTTGGTGCCGGCGCATACTTCCGTACTTCCGGACAAGCTACCCCCTACTGCGGGCTGGTCTACGTTGATCGCAACTACAGGTGTAGCTGCAGCACTGCAGGCTCCGCGATCCACCATAACCTTGTAGTAGGTAGTCTCGGAAAGTGCGGACACTACCAGGGTGGCTGTCGTATTATTAATATCGACCACACCCGTTGAGAAGTCAGCAGCTACCGAACGTTTCCACTTCCGGATGGTTCCGGAATAACCGGTCAGGGTAAGGGTCGTATTATTCGATCCGGCGCAGACTGTCGTAGCACCTGTGATGGTTCCTGCGGATGCAGGAGTATCCACCGTGATGGTGGCCACCGGCGAGAAAACCGATGCGCAGCTTCCCGGTGATATCATAGCCCTGTAATAGGTGGTTGACGTCAGGTCGGCCAATGTCAGGCTGAGGGAGGTCTGGTTGATATCAGCAACCCCTGTGGTGAAGTTCACATCTGAAGCACTCTGCCATTTGGTTACGTTTCCTTGTTGACCGGAAACAGTAAGCGTGGCTGAGTTACTGCCCGCACAAACCGAGGTAGTACCGCTGATCGAACCACCCGATGCAGCACCATTCACATCGATCAGCGCATTGTCAGAGTACACGATGGAACAACCACCGTTTTGCACTTTGGCCCTGTAGTACTGCGATATTCCCAGGTTGGTCACCGTGAGGCTTGCAGCAGAATTCTCAATATCAACTGGAGAAGTGAATGCGGCGTCTGCGGCCGACTGCCAGCCTAACACTGTTCCGGTGTTTTCAATCAGGGTCAAGGTGCTGCTGTTGGTACCCGGACAAACCGAGCCTCCACCGGTAATGGTACCGCCGACGCTGGCTTCATACACGGCGATGCCTGCTACCGTAGAATAAACTACCGGACAAGTACCGCTGGATATCACGGCGCGGAACCAGCGAGCTGTTGAAAGATTGTCTGCCGTATAAGAAATACCCGTAGCAACGATGTCATTGGCCGTTGTAAAGGCTGCAGTGTTTGACCATTGCCACTTGGTGATGGTTCCTGCCTGTCCAGCCAGCGTGAGTGTGGTTGAATTGGTACCTGCACAAACCGTTGTGCCACCAGACAAACTTCCACCCTGGGCAACCGGGTCTACTGAAATGGTAAAGGAGGCTGGTGTTCCGGTGCAACCGGAATAAGAAGGCGTCACGGTAATGGTGCCGGTAATTTGAGTTGAACCGGCATTGGTACCTTCGAAAGGATCTACCGTGGTGGAGCCGCTGGCTGCGAGGCCAATGGCCGTGTTTGAGTTTGTCCAGGTAAACTGGGTTGCTGTTCCACTGAAAATCACTTCCGCTGAAGAAGATCCCACGCAGATGGTTTGGTTGGAGATTGCATCAACAGTGGCTGCCGGATTAACAGTTACTATTACCTGCTGACCAACCTCGTCGCTACAGCTGTTGGCGGTGGTAGTGATCACATAAGTGACATTGACCGGAGAGGTTGTTGTATTGGTCAGTGTTTCACTGATGCTTCCTGTTCCGCTGTTGGCCGTCTGGCTGATGTCGGTTACGGCCGCGCGGCTCCAGGCGAAGGTGGCGCCGGTTGTTGCCGATGAAGGCGTGTAACTGAAAGTACCATTACAGATCGCTGCGGGTGATAAAGTGCTGCTCAGAACCGGGGTCGGATTTACGGTCACTACTACGTTCTGGCCAACCTCGTCGCTGCAGCCGTTCGCTGAAGTGGTGATGACATACGTCACTGCAACAGCAGATGAAGTCGTATTTGTCAAAGTCTCACTGAAACTACCTGTTCCGTTGGATGCCGTCTGGCTGATGCCGGTTACGGCTGCACGGCTCCACGCGAAGGTGGCACCGGCTGTTGCGGATGCAGGCGTATAGCTGAATGTACCGTTGCAGATCGCTGCGGGGGACAAAGTGCTGCTTAATGCAGGGGTCGGGTTTACGGTCACTACCACGTTCTGACCGACCTCATCGCTGCAACTGTTGGCCGTGGTGGCAATCACATAAGTAACATTGACCGGAGAGGTTGTTGTATTGGTCAGTATTTCACTGATACTTCCAGTTCCGTTGGATGCCGTCTGGCTGATGCCTGTTACGGCTGCACGACTCCACGCGAAGCTGGCACCAGTTGTTGCGGATGCAGGAGTATAGCTGAATGTACCGTTGCATATCGCCGCGGGGGACAAAGTGCTGCTTAATGCAGGGGTCGGATTTACGGTCACAACCACGTTCTGGCCGACCTCGTCGCTGCAACTGTTCGCTGAGGTAGTAATGACATACGTCACAGCAACAGGAGATGAAGTCGTATTTGTTAAAGTCTCACTGATATTACCCGTTCCGTTGGAGGCCGTCTGGCTGATGCCTGTTACGGCTGCGCGGCTCCACGCAAATGTGGCGCCCGTAGTAGCCGATGAAGGGGTGTAACTGAAAGTACCGTTACATATTGCGGCGGGAGACAGGGTGCTGCTCAACGTTGGCGTAGGGTTTACCGTCACCACTACATTTTGATTGTTGCTTGCACATGAGGTTGTTGTGGTGTAGACATAGGTCACATCCACTGGTGCGGTGGTCGTGTTGATCAGCGTTTCAGTTGCTGCTCCACTACCGCTTCCCAACGCGTTGGATATTCCCGTCACTACTGCACGGGTCCAGGTGAACGTGGCTCCGGCAAAACTGCTGGTCGGCGTATAGGTAAACGATGTATTGCTGCAGGTTGAAGCCGTGAGCGAACTGCTCAGGGAAGGGGTCGAAGGATTAATGGTGATGCTGGCAACTGCGGAATAGGCTATGGCGCAAGAACCACTTTTTACCTTAACCCGGTAATAGGTGGTTGTAGCCACATTGGTAAACAAATGTGAGGCGGTGGCAAATCCGAGGGATACAGGTGATGTAAAGTTTGAGTTCGATGAGCTCTCCCAGTCCTGTATCGCACCCGTGTATCCGGTAAGGGTCAGGGTGGTGCTGTTGGTTCCATTACAGTAGGTGTTGCCTCCCCCCAGGGTACCTCCAACCGAAGCAGGATCTACGGTGATGGTTACCACATTGGAGTTGACAGATGCGCCACCATTGTCGGTCACGATTCGCATGAAATAGGTGGTCTGCGATAAGGCTGACGGAATGGTATACCCCGCGGTGTTGGAACTGGCTATGGCGGTAAACCCACTCGTCGATGAAGTGGTGGAGCTTTGCCATTGGTAAGTGTAAGGGGTGGCGCCTCCCGTTGGAGCAGTCAGTGACGTGAGGGCTGCCGGCGTAGAGATAGCACACACGGTCTGGTTACTTCCTATGCTGCCAGGCGTAAGGGTTGATGCAGCTCCGCCGCTGGTGACCACAAAACTGCAAGGGTTTGTATTACTAAGCGGGTCGGTAAAGTAGAACGTATAATTTCCTGCCAGTGTGGCGTTATCACTACCGGAGTTTCCATAAAAACAAAGATCCCCGGAAGTTCCATTGTAGTTACCAAACCAAATGGTGGCACCCGGATACAACAAGGATGAACCTTGTTGATACAATGTGCCGTTGAGCAATATCTGTGACACCGTATAATTGGTGCCAGTCTTTGTAAACTGAAAACTACCAGACTTTGTCTTTCCGGAAGGCGGCGAATCTACGGCACAGTTTCCCGAACCGTTATTGCGCTTTTGGAAAGTGGGACACGTTTGCGCTTGGGACAAAACCGTGCTGAACAGCATTAAGACCAGAACCAGGACCGGGGCTGTTCGGTGGATAAGGTGGGAGGGCTTCATGGGGGAACATTTAAGTGTTGGCCAGAAAATGCCTAACACCGCCGTGACACACCGGACTTATGCTCCACAAAACAACTCGTCACTAAAGGCAACTCGCTGTCCATTAATGGATTGCAATAATTAGGGGTGGCTGCGGGGGTCAGATACATCTCCTGGGCATTGTGAGTACAAATCTCCCCGGAGCTAATGCCCCATACATCGGTAATACCCGTGATTAATTAAAATCAGGGTAACTCTAAAGTAGTAGGGGCTTACCCTGACAGGGTAGTACTAAATAGATCTGATGTATACCAAAAGGATGGTGAAATCACGCATCCATCAACCCCAGCTCCGGATACTCGAATGGCCGGACAATGGCGCCGGTATTCTTATTGTCGACTTTGCGATCGGTGATCATGCGACTGATGGTGTAGGCGTCCATGCGTACCTGGTCCATGGGTTCGCACAAGGCCAGCACATCGTCTTTGGTGAGTAATGGATTGAGCCAGTCCTGTTCATGGGCCGGATCAAGAATCACCGGCATGCGCTTCTTGGAGTTATGGATCTTCTCCATGAGCGGGTTTGCACGGGTGGTTAGCACGCTATAGGTATAAACTTCCTCTCCGGTTGTCTTGTCCAGCCAGGATGAATAGATCCCCGCCAGGGAAAATATGGGTTCGTCTTTCAGATGGATGAAATATGGATACTTGACCTTGCCCCCATTCACCCAGCGCCATTCAAAGAATCCGGTGCATGGAATGATGCAACGCTGGGCGGCTTTGAGTGCGTCGCGGTAGGCAGGCTTGTCGAACATCTCTTCGCTGATACAATTCAGCGTCTTGAGACGGATTTGCACGGCGTCGGCCTGGGACTTCGTCCAGAAAGGGATCAATCCCCATTTGAATGCCTGAAACTCCTTCGGGCGGTCGGCGGTGATGACCGGTCCCGGTTTGAAGTCAAACCCATTTTCATAGAAACTCGGTTGATAGCCAATCTCCGGTCGCATCACAGCTTTGTAGCGGACCTGGAGTTCGGCTTCAATGGCTTTGTCTTGTTTGTGGTAGCACATGAACTAAAAATACAACCGCAATTGGATTTCTTAGCTACGTGAGTTCAACAATAAAACCACAGAGGCACAGAGGGCACGGAGGAATAATCGCTGATCACGCAGAAAAAAGCAGATTACGCAAATAGTAACCATGTCACGAAGGAAGTTCTTCGCGCCTTAGCGCCTCTGCGGCAAAGACTCCCCGCATTCAGCGTCTCCTTTGCGATTTCTGCGGGAACGCCTACCGGATCATCGGCAGGTACTTCTCCCGGTTATCATACACCACCCAGCCATGAATGGCGAGCAGAATAATAGCAATTGGTATACCGGTTGGGGCTACGGTAAAGTGCGTAAGACAGATTCCTACCAGGATCGGAAAGAGCATGATGGCGCCCAGGGCACGGTATTTCGGAAGGACGAAGAGTATACCGCCGATAATCTCAACCACGGCGATGAGCGGAAGCAGCCAGGTGATGGTCATCATGGCTTCGTTGAACTTCACCAGTTCCGCCGGCATGTCGGGTGGAACCGGTATATAATTAAAAATCTTATTGAGACCGGCGTTGAGGTACATCAGGCCGGTGAGCAGGCATAATACAAACTGGATTTTTTGTTTCATGGTTCAGGGGGGTATGTTGTTTTACACGGGTTAATTCAATTCAGGTTAAATATACCGCAAGGTTTACATGTTGTCCAAAGGGAATTGTGTGAGCGGGTAGTAAAGAATGATTTTTTTGCCGCGGAGGCGCAAAGGCGCGGAGAATACAATACTATGTAATCAGCGATCTCCGCGTGCATGCTCTCGGCGATCTCCGCGTGAAATGCATTGCTGCCACTTCTTTCTCGCAAAGGCGCAAAGAAAGTAAACGCAGAGTTCGCCAAGTAGTCAATACTCCTTCGCGCCTTCGCGCCTCCGCGGCGAAACATTCTGTGCTAGGTCCTGTTTCATTTCCATGGGGTACCGGATCGCGCCGCTCCCGATGGCCATCGGGATTGTCCGGTATGACGGTAATGCCTTATGGCGCACTTTCACTTTAGCTACTCGATCTGCGTGTTCTGCATTTTTCTGCGATATCCGCGGGAAGCCTTTACTTGTACTCGCTGATCACAATCTTCCTTTGCTTCATCATCACCGCCGATCCATTGGGCTTACCCAACAGCTGACCGAAATTACGCGGCAACACCTGCCACCGGAGTCCGTATTTATCCACACACCACCCGCATTGCGACTCCCTCCCCTCTTTGGTGAAGTAGTTCCAGTACCGGTCAATCTCGGCCTGATCTTCACAGTTGATCACGAAGGATACGGCATCATTCAGGGGTTGATGTTCCGTCGCCGTACTCATCCACGCATACTTCCTTCCAAAGAGTTGCACTTCACACACTTCGGTATGTCCGCTGGGTGTATCCCCAAAGGCCATGACTTTTCCGGATTGAAATTCATCTCCAAATACGCCCTGATAATAGGTCACTACCACGTCAAGTTTGCCGCCGGGCGAAGCAAACCAAATGCTGGGTACAATTTTGTTGTTCATAGTTCGGTGTTTATGCGGTTATATCTTCATGACCTCCTCTATCAATCGTTGCCTCAGACGCAGCAAGTGTTTCTTGTTTTGTTGCCTTCAGTCCGTAGACAACAAAACCAATCCCTGCCAGGATAAACGGAATACTCAACCATTGCCCCATGTCCAGCGCCATCTGCGATTCGAACGCTACCTGACGTTCCTTCAGGAATTCAATCAGAAACCGGGACGTGAAAACCAGCGCCATGCCGGTACCGAAAAAGAATCCGTTCTTCAGCCGGGACCGGTAATTTACATATAGGTAGTACATGGACAAAAAGATCAACAAGTACATGATGGCTTCATACAATTGGGCCGGATGCCGGGGCAATTGGTCTTCGCGTTCAAAAACAAAGGCCCAGGGCACTGATGTAGGGAACCCCAGTATCTCCGAATTCATCAGATTGCCCAACCGGATAAAACATCCACCCAGCGGCGCCACAATACTGATCAGGTCAACGGTGTTGAGTACAGACTCTCCGGTTCGGCGGGCATAGGTGACCAGGGCGAGGATCAGCCCTGCTATACCGCCGTGACTGGCGAGGCCCTGATAGCCAATGTATTCATACCCCCCATCAGCAGCAGCCTTGATGGGTAACCATATTTCCATTGGATGTTGAAAATAGTACCCTGGGTCATACAACAGACAGTGGCCCAATCGTGCACCGACAAAAATGCCAACGAATCCATAAATGGTTAGTGTGTCCAGTTTATGCTGGGGAATGTGCTCCCGTTTGAATATATGCTTCAGTAATACTACACACGCCAGAATTCCTCCCGCAAAGAACATTCCGTAATACCTTAATGGAAACCCAAAGCTGTCGATCTCGGGATTAAGGTTCCAGTGAATGAAGTGAGGGGTCATGTGTTGCTTTTATTCTACCAATTCCTTTTCCAATAATACCCTCATTTTTTCTTTGTTGGAAGTTAAGAAATCGGGCATATTCCACTGAACTATTTTGTTGCCCATAGGATCAGCCTGAAGTTCGTTTCTAATCTATCCATCTGACTCAATTCGGGGGATCACAAAGATCCTAAAGTTAACTGCATAATATTGCAACTTTCATGGCATATTGTCTGTCAAATGCGCTGGATCTCCTTTGATAGAATTCATGAAGGCAACCCTCCTGATTCTCCTGAGCCTGCTGGCATTGAACTGCACTCCTAAAAAGGAGATAACGCCGACCTGCCCGGCCACCCAATACCTGGCCTTCCAACTCTTCGCCAGTGGTAATACCGAACCGTCCGCTGCGTACGGTCCGCTGGCACCGTTGATGGTCCAAACCAAAGTCAGGAGTTTCTTCGAAGCGGTACATCAAGAGGTGGGTGAATCAGCTACCCCGTGCAGGATGCCCGCCGTGATCATTGGGCCCCTCGCCATGGATTTCAAAACAGAAGATATCACGGCCCTCATTGAACAGTCGTTTCAACTGGCCGCCACCTACAACATCGCTGTTGGGTTTCATATCGACGATGGCATGTTTTGGGCGAGCCGTCCGGATCTATGGAAGAATCCGGATAACATCGAGTGGACCGACTGGAACGGAACTCCCAATACGAGCCGCTATGTCGACTGGGTGTCAGGTCGCCTGGCACCCATGATGTGCTTCAATGCCCCGCAGGTAAAATCGGCAGTCCGGGATTTCATGACCAACATAGCCGTCGCTATCAAAACCAACGTTGACCTCCTCCCCGCTGACCGGAAGAATCTCTACGCCGCAACGATCGTTGGCTGGGAGACCTCGCTGGACAAGGATCGGGACACCCAAAAAACCACCGGCTATCATGGACTATCGTATCTCGGCTACACATCGATCAATCCTCCTGCCGATATCGATGCCGCACGGGTACAATTGGTTCACGACTATATGGAATGGATGGCCGCACCATTCTTTGAAGCAGGGCTTCCGGAAAGCAAAACCTATGCGCACATCGCTTTCCTGTCGAAGGAATACTATGATTATGCCGTGACGGTCAGTCCCGACTTTGCGAAACAATCCTATTCCGCTTTGAACAATTTTTCGATACCTGAAGTACTCAAAGGAAAGCACTATGTACCGGGCATCTCCACCTATCCACAGGCAGAACCCGCGAAACTATTCCAGGACATCTATTCAATTGTCGGAGACGCGCCGTGGGTGGCGGCCGAAAGTGCCAATGTGATTTTGTCCAATGTTCCGCTTCCCACGGGATACAACACCGAGTCATTCCTGGCCCGGCACTATAATCACGGTTGTGTATTGGTAAATGTTTTCGCGTTTAAGTTGAGGGGAGATCCCTTTACCAACGCCATCAACGACGCCACGGAAGGAACTGATGCCATTGCTGCCTATAAGAAATTCCTGCGCGGAGAGATGTTGACAGAATAGGAATGACGAGCGAACATCCGGTTAATATCAATTCAACTACTTTTTGACACACCATGAATCGGTTGTCCCTGAAAGGTCCTACTTCCTGGTGTAGCCAGAAAAAATTCCCTTCAATCCATAATACGTTCCGGGAAAGACGATTGTGCCATGTGACTCATGGGGCAATTCTAGGTAAGTGTACTCCAACCCTGCAGGTCTTTTCTTATCGAGATAAGTCAGCAATTCAACATTGGCTGGAAAACGCACGGGTATCTTAATATCCTTTCTGCACTCAAATATTTTGCCCTTGTATCCCGGGTGCTGACTCAGGTATTCCATCACCGCTTTGCCTACTTTACCCTTGTTCCACCACGTGCTGCCATCAACCGATACCAGGGCCTGAAAAAGATCAGGTGTTTTGTACAGGGCATAATACCCGAGTAATCCACCCGCAGAATGTCCGATGAGGACGCGATAGGGCGCAGTTCTGTACCTGGCATCGACTGCAGGAATCAACTCATTCTTGAGATACAGCAGAAAATTATCCGCACCTCCGGCAAATTTCAAATCCTGGGTTTGCCCGGAATCCTCATCCAGCGGTGGAGAAAAATCGCGCTGTCGGTTGTTGGTCGTAATGCCAATGACAATACAATTCGGAGCCAACTGACTTTGGGCAAGCAACGTAGCAGCATCGGCGGTAAAGGAAGAATAATACTCCCCATCCAATACATACACCACCGGATAGGCCTCTGTACCTCCCTCATATTGCTCCGGCAGATACACAAAGACCTTGCACTTCTCATTCAGCACTTTCGAATCTATGGCAAATGATGCCGGGTTGGCTGATGCAACGGATTGGGCGTAGCCCATGGGTAAGAACCCTAATAACCCTGCCACCACAAAACAACATGATCTGATCTCACACCGCATAATCTATGATTTATCAATTACTTTAATAACACCCTTCAACCCAACAAACAGATTGAATAAAGATAAAACGAATAATTCAGGATTTAGCCGCTTATATACAATTGAAGATGAACCGACCATACATTCATCAGCGTAGTCTGCGCCTGCTTGGTGCGTTCTGCCTGCGCGCACCCAGAACTGTCGGGGAAGGCACGGCGGGAAGCTCGGCACCCCATCACCTTATCCAATCCCGAACAAATACCGTCCGATAGCGTACATCACGAAGTATGAAAATCATGCAATGGGGTCCGGATTGCGATGATCAGGTCCCGGAACAATTATTGACCGTTCCCGGGTGCAACTTTTATTACGAACCGCAAGTCTAAACCGTAACTTATAGTCTCTCGATCAGTTACCCACAAATACGTAAATCAGCATGATCCGCAACTATCTCAAAACGGCCTTCCGCAGCATCTTCCGCAACAAGCTCACGGCCTTCATCAACATAGCTGGCCTGGCCCTGGCCATCGCTGCCTCGTTGCTCATCTACCTCTTTGTGTCGAACGAAGTGAGCTACGATAAACAGCACGCCAACGCCGACCGTATCTACCGCGTCACCCGCAACTTCAAAAGCCCGGAAGGAGTATCTACCCTGCACCTGTCGTCGGTGGCTCCTCCCATCGGCCCATTGCTGAAGAATGACTTTGGCAACATTGAGATCATGGCCCGCACACTGAACAACAGTGTGGTACTGTCTATCGAGGAAAATGGCGAACGATCAAAAATATCCCAGGAGAAAGAACTCTTTATGGTGGAGCCTGACCTGTTCCGCATCTTCGACATTCCCGTCATCGCCGGCAACCCCGCTTCGGGACTGGAACGACCGTTCACCGTGATGCTGTCGGAGTCAGCAGCCAAACAATATTTTGAAACAACGGATGTAATCGGCAAGCACCTGAAGGCAGACCAGAAACTGGACCTGGAAGTAACCGGTGTCTACAAAGACTTCCCCATCGAATCACACTGGCACCCCCGTGTCATGATGTCGTTCTCCACCCTCAATGACAGCACGATCTATGGTCGCAAGAACCTGGAAACGAATTGGGGCAACAACGCATTCCAAACCTACCTCCTCCTCGAGCCGGGTACAGATGCTGTTAAACTGGAAAGTGAATTCCCCGGGTTTCTCGACCGGCACTACGGCCCATTTGCGAAAGCAAACTACGGCGCGCCCGAAGACTTCGTGGCCTCGAAGCGCACCACTTTGTTCCTGCAAAAAGTAACGGATATTCACCTCCGCTCCCACCTCGACGATGAGATCGAAGTGAATGGGAATATCAGCAACGTGTACCTCATGGCGGTAATTGGCCTCTTCATTGTGCTTATCGCCTGCTTCAACTTTGTCAACTTATCCACCGCACGCGCCACCAAGCGCGCCAAAGAAGTCGGCATGCGCAAGGCAGTTGGTGCCCACAAGAACCAGCTGATCTTTCAATACCTCAGTGAATCGGTATTGGTTGCCTTCCTCGGGCTGATCCTGGCCCTGGTCATTGCAACCCCCGCCCTGGACTGGCTTAACCGCTTTACCGGAAAAGCCCTCTCCCTGCTGCCCGCCGGCAATATCTCATTATATATAGGTGCGATTCTGTTCACGGTGATGGTAGGTATCCTCGCCGGACTCTACCCGGCCTTCGTGATCTCGGCTTTTAACCCGGCCAGTGTGTTAAAGGGCAATACCGGCACCACGCGCAGCAAAGGCGGTATCCGCAGAACACTCGTGGTGATGCAGTTTTTCATCAGCATTACGCTGATTATATCCACCCTCATCACCATCGATCAGTTGAGCTACCTCAATACCCGTAGCCTCGGCTTTACCAAAGACCAGGTGGTAACCTTACCGCTTTACAGGGAATTGTCAAATAACTATGATGCCTTCTACAATGAACTTGTAAAGTCCACGTCCATCAAAAACGTTGCACTATCATCCCGACTGCCAACGGGTCGGCTGCTGGACAGCAATGGGGAAGCCCGTGTCACCAAAGGCGACAGCCTTGTACCCAGTGGCGTCACCCTTAAAATGGTGGCCATCGATTATGAGTTCTTCAATACATACGAAATTGAAATGGCGGCTGGTCGCAATTTTTCCAAAAACATTCCCACTGACGACAGCCTTTCATTCATCATCAACGAAACCGCCGCCCGCAAAATCGGATGGACCAGTCCGGGTGAAGGTGTAGACAAGGACTTCCTGTATGGCGGGGTGCGCGGTAAACTGATCGGCGTGGTGAAAGACTTCCACTTTGAGTCCCTCCATCAGGAGATTGCGCCCATGATCTTCTTTATCAGGTCCGGTAACTACAATGTCACGAGCGTGAAACTAAACGGTGCACAAACCCAGGAAGCATTGGCTCACCTGGAGCGCGTGTGGAAGGACTTCCTCCCCTTGCGGCCTTTTGACTATCAGTTTCTCAACGACCGGTATCAGCGTTTGTACCTCGACGAGCAAAAACAAGGGCAACTGTTCACGGTGTTTTCCGGGCTCGCCATCTTCATTGCCTGTTTGGGACTGTTCGGACTGGCGACGTTCAATACGCTTCAGCGGATCAAGGAGATTGGAGTGCGCAAGGTGTTGGGAGCCACCGTGCCCCACATCCTGATGCTGTTGTCGAGAGAGATCATCTATCTGATTCTGGCTGCCAACGTGCTGGCGTGGCCGGTGGCGTGGTACTTCATGAATCAATGGCTGGGCAGCTTTGCCTACCATATCGACATAAATGTGTTCACATTCATTCTCGCGGGTGTGGTGGCAGTGGTGATCGCGTTGATTACCGTCAGTGCCCAGACCTGGAAAGCGGCGATGACGAATCCGTCGAACACCTTGCGTTACGAGTAATCAGATACCCATCTTCCGGTTGGCGAAGCGGTGTACGATGAATCCCACCGACAAGCCAAATGCGGCGAAGCCAAGGATGATGTAGCCGACATGTTCTTCAAATGACTGGGGCGTCAGTTCGAAGAGGGCGCCGGCGATATAGCCGATGAGTGCGACGGTGCTTGCCCAAAGGAGTCCGGCGGCCACACTGTACAGCAACAAATACCCCAATCTGCGTTCGCTCATGCCGATGAGGAGCGGCAAAAGGATGCGGAAGCCGTAGAGAAAGCGATAGCTGAAGAGGATCTCCAACCGGTTTCGAAGATAAAATGCACGTACGGGTTCGATGCTTGCCTGCAGTTTAGGACGACGGGCAATGAAGTATTCGCCATTGAAACGGCCGATGAGAAAGTACAGCCAGTCGCTGATGAAAGAACCCAAAAAGCCGAAAATGATCGTGTATGGGCCGAAAAACAAACCGCTGTAGCTGAGCGACGAAGCAACCAGGATGGCAGTTTCACCTTCGAAGAACGTGCCGAAGACCAGCGCGAAGTATCCGTATGTCTCGAGAAAGTCTTGCATGGCAAACGCTTGTGAGGAAGTTCACCTCAAGTTATACTTTATGTGAGAGAGTTTTTCTTTTGAAAATCATTGGGCGAATGTTGCTATGTTCAATTAATAATCATTTATTTTTGTGAAAATTTCTTTGATGCTATTCGTGTTGTAACGCATTAATTTGGAACAACGAATTTGAAAAACAACTTCACCCTTGCAGCTACCCTCGGCTTTTACCAAAGCCTTCTGCACAGCTGGTTTATTTCACTCCCCGTAGTGATCAGAAGTTTCCGACGACAGATCAGGATTTGATACCGCGATTTCGCTGGTTTTAGGGCGTTTCCACTACCGTGGAGGCGTTGACTACTTTCTACACATTTCGGGTTTATCAATCACTACAACAGTAAGAATCGTGGATCAGAAGATAATAGTCCGTGAAGCCACATCGGACGACAAGAAATACGCAAAGATCATTACCGACGAGATGGCCGAGTCGGCCAAGGCAAGGGGTACCGGTATCGCCAAGCGCTCGCCAGACTACATCCAGTCCAAAATGGAGGAAGGAAAGGCCGTGATCGCCATGACCGAAGACGGCACCTGGGTGGGCTTTTGCTACATCGAAGCCTGGGAAGATGAGAAATACGTCGCCAACTCAGGCCTCATCGTGTCTCCTCCCTTCCGGAAGTCAGGGGTGGCCACAGAGATCAAGCGTTCGGTGTTTGCCCTGTCGCGCAAGCGCTATCCTGACGCCAAGATCTTTGGCCTCACCACCGGTCTGGCCGTCATGAAAATCAACTCCGACCTCGGCTATGAGCCGGTGACCTACTCAGAGCTAACCAGCGATGACAAGTTCTGGAAAGGCTGTGAGAGCTGTGTCAACTATGAAATCCTGATGAGCAAACAGCGGAAGAACTGCATGTGCACCGCCATGCTGTATGATCCGGTGGAGAAGGCCGCGCAAAAGGCGCAGGCCGAAGCCCAGGCAAAGCCTGCCGAACCTGCGAAACCACGCATCGCCGCCTTCGAGCGCTTGATCCGACTGAAAGAATTTGTGATGCTCCGCGGCTTTGGCAAGAAGGATGAGACATCCGGAGAAAAGAAGAGCTCCCTCCTCAGCTTCCTGTTCTTCTGGTAGCCATCACTGACCTTATCTGTTATTTGTAATCACCCTGTCTTCGTCGTCCCCGGACGACATACCTTATGAAAAAGAAAGTTGTTTTGGCCTTTAGTGGCGGATTGGATACATCCTATTGCGCCCTCTACCTCTCCAAAGACCTCGGCTACGAGGTGCATACCCTGACTGTTAACACAGGTGGTTTCTCCTCCGAGGAACTCGCCGACATTGAGAAGCGCGCGCTGGCCCTCGGCGTAGCATCGCACCGCGCATTGGAAGAAACAAAAAACTATTACGACCAGGTAATCCGCTACCTGGTATTCGGCAATGTGTTAAAGAACGGCACCTATCCGCTCAGCGTCAGCGCCGAGCGCATGTCGCAGGCATTGGCTTCCGCCAAATACGCTGTATCGATTGGTGCACAGGCCGTGGCCCATGGAAGTACAGGTGCCGGTAATGACCAGGTGCGATTTGACATGGTACTTCAGATTCTCGGCCCGGGACTGGAGATCATCACACCCATCCGCGACAAGAAGTTGAGCCGAGATGCTGAGATTGAATACCTCAAGGCCAATGGCGTGGTCTTCAATTTTGAAAAAGCCAAATACTCCATCAACAAAGGATTGTGGGGAACGTCCGTCGGTGGCCGCGAGACCCTCAACTCGATGGGCATGTTACCCGAAGAGGCCTGGCCTACCCAGGTGACCAAGACGGGCAATGAAACCGTATCCCTTACCTTCCACAAAGGCGAACTCACGGGTGTCAACGGAAAAACATTCGTTCACCCGACTGAAGCCATTCAACACCTGCAGAAAATAGCGGGAGCCTATGGCATTGGCCGCGATATACATGTCGGTGACACCATCATCGGTATCAAGGGCCGTGTAGGTTTCGAGGCCGCTGCTCCTGTCATCATCATCAAGGCACACCACGCCCTGGAGAAACATGTTCTCACCAAATGGCAGTTGAGCTGGAAAGATCAGCTGGCCCAATTCTATGGCAACTGGCTCCACGAAGGTCAATACCTCGACCCGATCATGCGTGATATGGAGGCCTTCCTCACCAGCGCACAACAGCATGTTACCGGCGAAGTTTCCGTTACCTTGCATCCCTATCGCTTCTCCATCAACGGCATTCAGTCCGACTACGACCTGATGTCGGCCAAGTTTGGCAAGTATGGGGAAATGAACCTGGGATGGACCGGTGACGATGTGAAAGGCTTCACCAAAATCTTCGGCAATCAGGTGGGCATCTACCACCAGGTAAAGACAGAAGCGGAAAAAGGAAAATGAAAATAACAGCGGGAATTATCGGAGGTGCAGGATACACAGGTGGCGAAACCACACGCCTGTTGTTGCAGCATCCTAACGTCGAGCTGGTGTTTGTGCAAAGCCGTAGCCAGGAGGGAAAACCGGTAAGTGCAGTGCATACCGATCTTACCGGCGAGACATCGCTGACCTTTACAGGAAGCTTTGACGTGCCCGTTGATGTGTTGTTCCTTTGCCTGGGTCATGGAGAAAGCAAGAAGCTGCTGGCCAGTCACTCATTCCCTGCCAGGACCAAAATCATTGACCTCGGCAACGATTTCCGCCTCGGCGACCACACCCCCGACCGACACTTTATATATGGTCTCCCCGAATTCCAGCGCGACGCCATCCGAAAGGCCTCCAATGTGGCCAATCCGGGCTGTTTTGCCACGACCATTCAGCTGGGGCTGCTTCCCATCGCCAAAGCAGGGATGCTGAGGGATGTTCACACCACGGGCATTACTGGTTCGACGGGCGCAGGGCAAAAACTGCAGGACACCACCCACTTCACCTGGCGCGCGAACAACATCTCAGCTTATAAGACACTCTCCCATCAACACCTGGGTGAAATCAACCAAACTTTGCATGCCCTCCAGGCCGATGTTGGTGACGTACACTTTGTGCCCTGGCGCGGCGACTTCACCCGCGGCATCTTTGTCACTTCAGTGGTTGAATCACCCTGGAGCCAGGCAGAGGCAAACCAGCAGTTTGAAGAATACTATCATCAGCACCCCTTTACCCATGTAGTACCGACCATGGTGGATCTCAAGCAAGTGGTGAACACCAACAAATGCCTCATCCATCTGGAGAAAGTAGGATCTCAACTGGCCATTCACTCCGTACTGGACAACCTGTTGAAAGGTGCCAGCGGTCAGGCGGTACAAAACATGAATCTGATGTTCGGCTTTGATGAAACTGCCGGCTTACACCTGAAGGCGAACGCCTTTTGATCATCATGAAACTATTCGACGTTTATCCCCTGTTTCCCATTACACCGGCCAAAGCGCAAGGCTCGTGGCTGTGGGACACTGAAGGCAAGAAGTACCTCGATCTCTATGGCGGTCATGCCGTGATTTCCATTGGCCACAGCCATCCGCATTATATAGAAGCGCTCACGAAGCAACTCAGTCAAATTGCCTTCTACTCCAACAGTGTACAGAATCCATTGCAGGAAGCGTTGGCTGAAAAGCTGGGGCAACTGTCGGGCTATCCTGACTACCAACTCTTTCTGTGCAACTCAGGCGCCGAAGCGAACGAGAATGCCCTGAAGCTGGCGTCCTTTGTGAATGGCCGAAAAAAGGTGATTGCATTCCGTAAAGCTTTTCACGGCCGCACCTCCGGAGCGGTGGCCATCACCGATAATCCAAAGATCGTGTCGCCATTCAACAGCGGCCATGAAGTGGTGTTCGTTCCCTTGAATGATCTGAATACTTTCCGCGAAGCGCTTACCGCAGACATCGCCGCCGTTATTGTTGAAGGTATCCAGGGTGTCGGCGGTATCCAGGTACCGGACGATGAATTCCTGCGCGCAATTGAAGAACTTTGTGCAGCCAACGGCTCGTTGCTGATCCTCGATGAGATCCAGAGCGGCTATGGCCGTACCGGAAAATTCTTTGCCCACCAGTATGCCGGCATCAAGCCTGCGATCATCACCACGGCCAAAGGCATGGGTAACGGTTTTCCCATTGGTGGCGTTTTGATTCATCCTTCCATCAAACCGTGGAGCGGCATGCTCGGCACTACATTCGGTGGTAACTACCTTGCGGCTGCAGCCGGACTGGCCGTGCTGGAGGTGATGGAAAAAGAAAATCTCATGATCAATGCAGCGCATCGCGGTGAACAAATCATAAAAGCGCTGCATCATTTCCCGATGCTGCAGTCCATACGCGGGCGCGGACTGATGATCGGCTTTGATTTACCGGAAGACAAAAAGGACGTTCGCAACCAACTCCTTTTCAAGCATAATATCTTTACCGGAGAAGCCAAGCCAAACACCATACGGCTGTTGCCCTCACTGGCACTCACCGAAGCAGAGGCCAACCACTTCCTCCGGGCGCTCAAGTCTGAACTATCATGAAGCACTTTATCTCGGTACACGATGCCAATGTGCAAGGGCTGATACAATCTGCCCTCAACTATAAGAGTCATCCCCTCAAAGACAAACACCTCGGTGCTGGCAAACGCATCGGCCTGCTGTTCCTGAACCCCAGCATGCGCACCCGTTTATCGACGCAGGTGGCTGCTTCCAACCTGGGCATGGAGTCCATTGTATTCAACGTGGGCCAGGAAGGATGGGCACTTGAGTTTGAAGAACAGGTGATCATGAATGGCACTTCCGTGGAACATGTGAAAGATGCTGCCCCGGTTCTGGGTCAGTATTTTGATATCATCGGACTTCGCACTTTTCCTTCGCTGCAAAACAAAGAGAAAGACTACAGCGACGCCTACATCAGGGCATTCGTTAAGTATTGCGGCAAACCCGTGGTGAGTCTCGAGAGTGCCACCTTGCATCCCCTGCAAAGCCTCACTGACCTGATCACCATACGGGAAACCTTTACCCATACCCGCAAACCAAAAATTGTACTTACGTGGGCACCGCATGTAAAAGCCCTGCCACAATGCGTGGCCAACAGCTTTGCCCAATGGGTAAATGCCTGGGGGCAAGCCGATTTTGTGATTACCCATCCGGAAGGCTATGAGCTCGACCCGCAATTTACCCAGGGTGCTACCATCACCCACCGACAGGATGAAGCATTGAAAGATGCCGACTATATTTATGTGAAGAACTGGTCAGCCTACAAGGACTACGGCAAGGTGCTTTGCAGCGACGCCGGTTGGATGCTGACCAACAAGAAAATTCAGACCGGCAACCAGGCCCGCGTGATGCATTGTCTGCCGGTGCGGCGCAATGTGGAACTCAGCGATGAAATTCTCGATGGACCACAAAGCCTGGTAACCCGTGAAGCTGGCAACCGGGTATGGGCAGCCCAGGCCGTATTGGCAGAACTACTTAAGAACGACAATCACCATGAATAAACTATACATCATCAAGATCGGCGGTAACGTTCTCGACGATGATCAGGCGTTGGCCGCATTCCTCCGCGACTTTGCTTCCATTCAGGCACCGAAGATCCTGATCCACGGTGGTGGAAAGATTGCCACCAAACTCGGTGAGCAATTGGGCATCGTGTCCAAATACATCAACGGCCGACGCATTACCGACGCGCCCACGCTCGACCTCGTCACTATGGTGTACGGAGGGTTGATCAACAAACAAATTGTAGCGCGCCTCCAGCAGATGAACTGCAATGCCATGGGTGTGACCGGTGCCGATGGAAACATGATCAAGGCGGTGAAGCGGCCGGTAAAAGAAGTTGACTTCGGCTTTGTCGGCGACATCACCACCGAGAGTGTCAACTCGACCTTGTTGTATTTCTTGTTGAAGCAAAATGTAATTCCTGTATTCGCTCCGCTCACCCATGCCGATGGCACCATTCTCAATACCAATGCAGATACCATTGCATCGGTCCTCGCCATCTCGCTGAGCAAACATTTCGACGTGCGACTGATTTTCTGCATGGAGAAACGCGGTGTACTCAGCAACGTTAACGACGAAAACGCCGTGATCCGTTTGATGAACGAAATGCTGTATCAGGAACTACTGCGCGAGGGCGTACTCACCGATGGCATCCTGCCCAAACTGGAGAATGCATTCGCCGCCTTGCGTGCCGGCGTGAAGGAGATCCTCATCGGCAAAGCTGGTGACCTCATCCGCAACACCCACGAAGAAACGGAAGGAACGTTAATCAAACTCAAGTAATCAACATGAACGCTGCCACCACCCAGGCCGTCGCACTGCTGCAGCGTCTCATTGCACTTCCGTCTTTCAGTCGTGAAGAAGACAAGACAGCCGAAGTCATCCAGCAATACCTGACCGAACACGGCATCCTGGCCCATCGCGAAGGCAACAACGTGTGGGCGCAAAACAAGACCTTTGATCCGGCCCGACCAACCTTAT
This sequence comes from Cyclobacteriaceae bacterium, assembly GCA_044223085.1. Classification (GTDB taxonomy): domain Bacteria; phylum Bacteroidota; class Bacteroidia; order Cytophagales; family Cyclobacteriaceae; genus ELB16-189. The sequence continues at coordinate 4,452 of JBGAMI010000035.1, read as the reverse complement.
TGCTCAACTCCCACCACGACACGGTGAAGCCCAACGCCGGGTATACCCGCGATCCGTTTGAAGCAAAAATCGAAGACGGAAAACTTTACGGACTGGGAAGCAATGATGCCGGCGGGCCACTCGTGTGCCTCATCACCGTATTTATTTCATTGTACCACCGCACCGATTTGGCCTGCAACCTTGTACTCGCCGCTACTGCCGAAGAGGAAATTTCCGGACAAGGCGGCATTGAGAAGATCTGGTCTCACCTTCCCCACATTGACTACGCCATCGTCGGTGAGCCAACTCAGACGGACATCGCTGTCGCTGAAAAAGGGTTGATGGTACTTGACTGCATAGCCAAAGGCAAAGCAGGACATGCGGCCCGGGACGAAGGCGACAACGCCATCTACAAAGCGTTGCCCGACATCGGATGGTTTCAAACCTATCAGTTTCCGAAAGTATCTCCCACCCTGGGTCGTGTGAAAATGTCTGTTACGGTGATACACGCAGGCCAGGCCCACAACCAGGTGCCACCAGAGTGCACCTTCACCGTGGATATTCGCGCAACAGATGCCTACAGCCTGGAAGAGATTCTGGCCACCGTAAAGCAGCACATCTCTTGCGAAGTGAAACCGCGGTCGATGAGGCTTCGTCCGTCCGGAATTCCTGACAACCATCCCCTGGTAGTCGCAGGCCGCAAACTTGGCAAGAAGCTGTACGGGTCTCCCACCACCTCCGATCAAGCCCTGATTCCGGTTCCTTCCATAAAAATGGGACCCGGTGACTCTGCCCGCTCGCACAGCGCCGATGAATATATTTACCTGACAGACATCGAAGAGGGCATCCAAAGTTACCTGCAACTGATCGAAAACTTGTAATTTGCCAATCTGAGCGGACGACGGACTCTACACCGCTTGTTCGCCTGGATCATGAAGCTCTGGAAAAAGGATAAAGATTCTCTCGCATCGGTAACCCGGTTCACGACCGGCAACGACAATATCATCGACCTGTACCTGGCCCGCTATGATGTGTTGGGTTCGTTGGCGCACATCACCATGCTGGAATCTATCGGCCTTCTCACCCGCGCAGAACTCGATCTGCTTGGCACGGAACTCCGTTCGCTTCTAAAACAAATTGAAGGCGGCAACTTCACCATCAGTGAAGGCGTAGAAGATATTCACTCGCAGGTAGAATGGATGCTGACCCAAAAACTCGGCGATGTGGGCAAGAAGATACACAGTGGCCGCTCCCGCAATGATCAGGTCTTGGTGGATGTCCGCCTCTTCCTGCGAAATGAACTGAAGCAGGTGGTTGAAAACACCAATCATCTCTTCGACCTGTTGCTGGCAAAAAGCGAAGCGCACAAGAATGACCTCTTGCCGGGCTACACCCACTTGCAACTGGCCATGCCATCATCGTTTGGACTGTGGTTTGGCGCCTATGCCGAGAGCCTTGTTGATGACCTGATCACCGTACAGGCCGCTTATCAGGTGGTGAACAAAAATCCACTGGGTTCAGGTGCCGGTTATGGTTCTTCCTTTCCGCTTAACCGGACTATGACCACCCGGCTGCTCGGCTTTGAAGACCTAAATTATAATGTGGTGTACGCGCAAATGGGTCGCGGTAAAACCGAAAGAATCGTGGCATCTGCCTTGGGAAACATTGCAGCCACCCTCGCACGACTCTCTATGGACGCCTGCCTGTACCTGAATCAGAACTTCGCCTTTATCCACTTTCCAGAAGAACTTACCACGGGCTCCAGCATCATGCCCCACAAGAAGAACCCCGATGTGTTTGAGCTGGTGCGCGCCAAATGCAATTCGTTGTCAGCCCTGGCTTATGACATTCAGTTGGTCACCGCCAATTTACCTTCCGGCTATCACCGCGATCTGCAGGTGATTAAAGAGAGAATATTCCCGGCCTTCCAGACACTCAATGATTGTCTTGGCATGGTTCATCTGATGTTGTCCAACATATCGGTAAACAAGGATATTCTGAACGACACGAAGTACCAGTACTTGTTCAGCGTAGAGGAAGTAAACAAACGCGTACTGCAGGGCATCCCTTTTCGCGACGCCTATAAGGAGATCGGTATGCAGATTGAGCAAGGTACCTATAAACCCGAGCGGACGGTGAAGCATACACACGAAGGCAGCATCGGTAACCTGTCCAATGAACATATCGCGGCGCGCATGAGGCGGGTTCTTGGCACCTTCCCGTTCGCGCAGGTGGATGAGGCGCTTGTAAAACTGGCCGGAAAGGCCTGATCCCATGGAAGCATCATCCCTGTTGTTGCTGATCCTTGCTATCTCTACCTCCAGTTTCCTCTTTGAGCAGTTGCTGGACTATATCAACCTAAAGGCGCAACGCAAAGACCTCCCGGCAGATGTTGCTGATTTCTACGACCGCGAAAAATATGAGCGCTCGCTGGACTACCTGCAGGCACAGACCCGGTTTGGTTTTCTGACTTCCGGCATCGGCTTTGTATTCGCATTTCTGATGCTAACCCTGGGCGGATTTGGCTGGGTGGATTCAATATTGAGACAATATATCAGCTCACCGATTCCATTGGCCCTCGTGTTCTTTGGGTCCATTGCATTGGGCTCGGACCTGATTTCGCTCCCCTTCCAATTGTATGGCACCTTCGTCATCGAAGAACGCTTTGGATTCAACAAGACCACCCGGGCAACTTTCATAAAAGACAAACTCAAAGGATACGGAGTTACCATCGTGCTGGGCGGCGGGTTGATTACGCTGTTGCTGTATCTGATCAATGTGATAGGGCCGCAATTCTGGATCTGGTTTGGAATCATTTCAGCGATACTGGTCCTGTTCATCAACATGTTCTACACCACGTTGCTGTTGCCGATCTTTAATAAGCTGACACCACTCCCGGACGGCGAACTGAAAGCAGCCATTCAGCAGTTTGCCGCGCAAATTGATTTTCCCCTGAACAACATCTTTGTCATGGATGGATCCACACGATCGGCGAAAGCCAACGCCTTCTTCTCCGGCATCGGAAAAAAGAAGACGATCGTATTGTACGACACGTTAATCGAAAAGCACACGGTGCCTGAATTGGTGGCGGTGCTGGCACATGAAGTGGGGCACTACAAAAAGAAGCATATCCTGCAAGGATACATGTTATCAATCCTTCAGATCTTCTTCACCTTGTGGATTCTGTCACTGATGGTCTTCAACCAGAACCTCTCTTTGGCCCTCGGCGCCTCTCAGTGGGGGATTCACCTCAACCTGGTGGCTTTCGGTATTCTCTATGCACCCATCAGCGGCATCACCAGTCTGCTCATGAGCGTGTACAGTCGCAAGAATGAGTTCGAAGCAGATGCCTATGCACGCGAACACTATAGCGGCGAAGCGCTGTCAGCTGCACTCAAGAAGCTTTCCGTAGACAGCCTGAGTAACCTGTATCCCCATCCGCTTTACGTCTTCTTCCATTACTCCCATCCTCCGTTGCTGAAGCGACTCGAAGCGATCCGTACCTAATCCCGACTCTGATGTCACCTGTATCTCCACCAAGGTACCTCATGGAACAAACCATGCGCTGGTTTGGCCCCTCCGATCCGGTAAGCCTCAGCGACATTCGACAAGCCGGATGTACGGGCGTCGTGACAGCACTCCATCACATTCCCGTCGGGCAAGTATGGTCCGTGGATGAGATCAACAAACGCAAGCTGGAAGTGGAGGCTGCCGGACTCACCTGGTCCGTCATCGAAAGCCTTCCTGTGCACGAAGACATCAAGACAAGAACGGGAAATTTCGAAAAGTACATTAACAACTATCAGCAGAGCCTCCGACACATCGCCGCGTGCAACATTCCGGTGGTGACATACAATTTCATGCCTATTCTGGACTGGATGCGTACTGACCCTTCATATCCCATGCCCGATGGCAGCAGGGCCTTGCGTTTCGAGAAAGCAGCGTTCATCGCATTTGATTTATTTCTGCTGAAGCGTCCCGGCGCGCATAGCGAATACAGTTCCGCAGAAGTACAGCAGGCCACGACCCGCTTCAGTCAAATGACAGAAAGCGAAAAAACAGTCTTATTTAAGAACACACTCATGGGATTGCCCGGCAGTGAGGAGCATTTCACGGAAGCCGAAATTCTTAAGGCCCTGGGTAAGTATGCCGGCATCGGGTCGCAACAATTGAAACAACATCTCTTTCTGTTTCTGAAAGAAATCGTACCCGTGGCTGAAGCAAGTGGTCTTAAACTCGCCATCCATCCTGATGATCCGCCTTATCCGATCCTGGGTTTACCCCGTGTGGTGAGCACCGAACAGGATGCAGTGGAATTATTGGATGCTGCACCCTCGCCTGCCAATGGACTATGCTTCTGCACTGGTTCCTATGGCGTTCGTGCCGACAACGACCTGCCCGGCATGGTACGTCGCCTCGGTAAACACATTCACTTCCTGCACCTGCGCAACACACGTCGCGATGAAGCCGGGA
>JBGAMI010000098.1:0-5618 GCA_044223085.1 Cyclobacteriaceae bacterium | reverse complement strand
CTTTATAAGCTGATATTATACGTGGCATCCGAAAATCACTTGCGCCGGGTACTTACGCCCTTCATGATCTGGGGGCTTGGTGTTGGCTATGTGATATCCGGAAACTACTTCGGGTGGAACCTCGGTCTCGCGGAAGGAGGTTCCGTAGGCCTGGCCATCGCAACGGCTGTAGTGATCCTGATGTACATCACATTTACTTATAGTTATGCCGAATTGGCCTGTGCCATCCCGCAGGCGGGCGGCGTTTTCGATTATACATCGAGGGCACTGGGACCTAACATCGGCTTTATTGCCGGCATGGCGCAGAATCTGGAGTTTATCCTGGCGCCACCGGCCATTGCACTTGGCATAGGGTCATACATGCATCTCTATCTGCCTGCCATACCCGCCTTGTACTTTTCAGTGGGAGCTTATCTGTTGTTCACGGCTGTGAATACCCTCGGCATTGAGACAGCGGCCCTCGTAGAGCTAGCGGTAACTTTGATCGCTGTAGCCGGTCTGATCTTGTTTGCTGTCTTAACCATTCCACATGCCAGTGTAGATTCCTTTGTCCGCAACGGCCTGCCGCATGGCGTATCCGGTATCTTCGCTGCTGTACCTTTTGCCATTTGGTTCTTCCTGGGAATTGAGGGTGTGGCTAACCTGGCAGAGGAGGCGAAGGATCCGCGTCATACCATGTCGCGCGGGTTTCTGGCGACCCTGTTTACATTGATTGCGGTGTGTTTCTTAACCTTCTTTGGCTCAGTGGGGCAGGCAGGATGGGAAGCTGTGGTGTATGGAACGGACGGTACCACCTCCGATGCGCCGCTGCCAATGGCCATTCAATTGATTCCTGATTCTTCAGCGCGTAACGTACAGATTCTCATTGCACTTGGGTTATTTGGCCTGGTGGCGTCATTTAATGGACTCATGCTGGCGGCGGGAAGGTCCCTGTATGAATTCGGTCGCGTCACGCGGATACTACGTTGGATGGGAACACTGAGTGAGCGCCATAAGACCCCCCGCAATGCACTGGTGCTAAACCTCGTGATTGGCCTGATCGCATTGTTCTCCGGCAAGACATCCGAAGTGATCACATTGTCCGTTTGCGGTGCGCTGGTTGTGTACATCAGTTCGATGATTTCGTTGATTGTACTGCGTCACACCGAGCCCAACCTGGACAGGCCGTTTCGGGTACCCTTATATCCTGTTTTTCCGTTGACGGCATTGGTGATTGCCATTGGATGTCTGGTGGCATTGGTAGTGTTTAATTTTATGTTATGCGCCGTGTTCGCTGGTATAGTCGTGCTGGCGTTTGGTATATTTAAAGTCCGATCATCCTCGCCCACGCCATGACCACAAAAGCCATTCTGGATTATGTCAGGAACCATCCTTCCGGCAAGGTCAAGATTGCCTATGCTGACATTGATGGTGTGTTGCGCGGGAAGTATGTAGCCACGGCCAAGTTCCTGTCCGCGGTTGGGTCCGGTACTTCATTCTGTGATGTGATCTTTGGATGGGATTCCGCCGACGTGGTGTACGATCAGGTAACCTACACGGGTTGGCACACCGGTTATCCCGATGCCCCGGCCCGCATCGATCTGCAGACCTTCCGAAAGATCCCGTGGGAGAATGATGTTCCTTTTTTTCTCGGCGAACTGGTAGATGCGAAAGGGAACCCGGCTGCTGTTTGCCCGCGTCAATTGTTAGGCAAGGTGGTGCAGCAGGCAGAACAGGCAGGGTTTGTTCCCATGGCTTCTCAGGAATTTGAGTGGTTTAATTTCTCAGAGACACCGCAGAGTGCACGCGACAAAAACTATCACGCACTCACACCATTGTCGCCGGGGATGTTTGGTTATTCTATTTTGCGCACAACCCTGCAGCATCCATTCTTTGATGACTTGTTTACATTGTTGCAGAAGTTTGGTGTGCCCCTCGAAGGTCTGCACACGGAGACCGGGCCGGGTGTATTGGAGGCCGCGATAACTTATTCGAACGCCCTTGAAGCTGGCGATCGGGCAACGCTTTTCAAGACTGCCGTGAAGGAGATCGCCTACCGGCATGGCATCATGGCTACCTTTATGGCCAAGATACGCGAAGACCTACCGGGTTGTGGAGGGCATGTGCATCAAAGTCTGTGGGACAAAAGTGGCAAGAAGAATCTCTTTCATGATGCCAAAGACAAACAGGGTATGAGTGAGACGATGCGTCAGTACATCGCAGGGCAGCTGGAAGCTTTGCCGGTGATTCTCCCGATGTTCGCGCCGACCATTAACAGTTATAAGCGATTGGTCGAAGGAGCCTGGGCACCCACCACGCTCACGTGGGGTATCGATAACCGCACCGTAGCCTTGCGCATATTGAACAACGGAGCCAAGTCAACGCGCTTGGAAATGCGCGTGATCGGAGCGGACGTGAATCCATATTTGGCCATAGCGGGATCCCTGGCAGCCGGGTTATATGGTATCCGTAAGAAATTGAAACTGCGGGTACAACCTGTAAAGGGCAACGGTTATGCTGACACCACCAATGGCACCTTGCCACGTACGCTCGAGGAGGCCACCGAGAAAATGGCAGCATCCGAACTTGCCCATGAGTTGTTGGGTTCGGAGTTCGTGAATCACTTTGTGCAGACCCGCCGGTGGGAGTGGAAACAACATCTGAAGGCCGTAACCGATTGGGAGTATAAACGTTATTTTGAAATTATATAAGCTGGACAGCGATGCGATTTGATAAGATAGTTCAATACAATTTTCCCACGACCATCAGGTTTGGTGCAGGCGTAAGCGACGAGCTGGGTGATTATCTGTTGAAAAACAAAATCCTCAGGCCTTTGGTCGTAACCGATCCGGTGGTGGGTGGCCTTGATTTCTTCCGGAAACTTATCGGACAACTGAAGAATAAGGGTTTGGCAGTGGAAGTCTTCCACGACATCCACAAGAATCCGGTGAAGTCGGATGTGTATAAGGGCGTGGACGTATGGGATGCCACCCGCCGCGATGGAATGATTGGTATCGGTGGTGGTGCTGCCATTGACGTGGCCCGTGCCATGGTGTTGCGGGTAAACCACCGCGAAGATCTTTTCAAATACGATGACCTTATTGGCGGCGATGTATATGTCACCAATGATGTACCGCATTTTGTTACCATTCCCACTACGGCCGGTACGGGCAGCGAGGTAGGGCGCAGTGCCATCATCGCCGATGACGAGACCCATCAGAAGAAGATTCTCTTTTCGCCGAAGCTGTTGGCGAAAATCATCTTTGCCGATCCGATGCTGACCATGGAGTTGCCTTCACCGGTTACAGCGGCAACGGGAATGGATGCACTCACCCACAACATGGAAGCTTTCCTGGCGAAGATGGAGCATCCGCTGTGCGAAGGCATTGCCCTGGAAGGAATATCCCTGATTCACCAGTCGTTGGAAAAGGCGGTGAAGAACCCCGATGTTGAATCGCGCAGCAGCATGCTTATTGCCTCATTGATGGGAGCAGTGGCATTTCAAAAGGGACTGGGCGTAGTTCATTCGCTGGCCCATCCGATGTCGGCCTTGCTGGATACCCACCATGGCCTTGCCAACGCCGTGAACATTCCCTATGGTATGGAGTTCAACATTCTGGGATGTGAAAACAAGTTCAGACGCATCGCACGTACGTTGGATCTGAAAGAGGAGACCGGAGCCGCTGTGGTGAAATACCTGTTTGACCTGAACAGCCGCATTGGCATACCGCATCAACTCAGGCATGTAGGCGTGGAGCAGAAACACCTTGATACACTGGCCGATCTGGCATTGGCTGATTTCGCCCACCCCAACAACCCCCGCCCGGTATCCCGTGCTGACTTCCGTGCGCTGTATCAAAAAGCCCTATAGCCGATGAGCAAATTAACCATTGGATTGACAGCAGGCCGTCGCTATGATAATTACCGCAACTGGCTTTTGCAGATTCCTGATGTGGAAGTGGTGAAGATTGGATACGAGGATAATAATTTTCAGGAGCTCTATCGTTGTCGCGGATTGGTATTGAGCGGGGGTGAAGATGTGCACCCTGGGCGTTATGGTAAGCCGGAATATATTTCCCAATACGGACTCACCGATATCGACGAACGTCGCGATGATTTTGAGTGGAAGACGTTGGCCTATGCCGACCATCATGAATTTCCAATTCTGGGAATTTGTAGGGGTCTCCAGGTGGTAAATGCTTACTTCGGTGGAACACTCGTACCAGACGTGGTTTCTTTTGGCAACCCTGACCATACCCGCATTGGCGAAGGGGCAGACCGGTACCACGAGGTAACAGTTGTCGCCAAAACCTTGCTGCGAAGCATTACCGCTCCCGTTGGACAAGTAAACAGCGCGCACCACCAGTCGGCAGATGCATTGGGTGAGGGATTGATTGTTAACGCGCGTTGCGGAAATGTTATTGAAGGGTTGGAGCGCGAAGACCAGGATAGTCCATTTCTCCTGTGTGTACAATGGCACCCGGAGCGCATGACCGACCAACAAAGTATATTTTCACGAAATATTTTGAACCGATTCATCGGGCATTGCCGGTGAGTATTATGTGATGAGAGATATGAAGATTATTAATCCTGCTTCCGGTGAATTGATTCGCGAGGTGAAAGAAGACAATGCGGCCACCCTGCAGAGCAAACTCGTGGCTTTGCGCCGCGGCCAGCGTGCGTGGGTAGCCAAGTCATTGGCCAACCGCGTGGAAATCTTACGGGGCTTCTCCCGCCTCCTCGATACGCGTACCGAGGAGTTGGCGGCCCTGCTAACCTCAGAAGTGGGCAAGCCGTTGCAGCAATCCAGAAATGAAATCAATGGTGCCCGGGCGCGCATTCAATGGCTCACCGATCATGCGGTGCAATACCTGCAGCCCGAGACCATGACTGCGGCGCCGGGACTCACGGAACTAATTGTATACGAACCATTGGGGGTGATAGCCAATATTTCCGCGTGGAACTATCCATACCTGGTAGGCACCAATGTATTTGTACCAGCTTTGCTGGCAGGCAATGCCGTGTTTTACAAGCCTTCTGAATTTGCAACCCTCACCGGGATGATGATTGGCAAGTTGATGGTAGAGGCTGGCGTTTCAGTTGACGCATTCGCTGTAGCTGTGGGGGGAAAGGAGGTTGGAGAACAATTGCTCGAACTTCCGTTGGATGGTTATTTCTTCACCGGATCCTACAAGACCGGCAAGCATATCTACGACAAAGTCGCCGCGAAGATGGTCCCCTGCCAGTGCGAACTGGGCGGAAAGGATCCATTGTATGTTACAGATGATGTAGCAGATGTAGCCGCAGTTGCTGCGGGCACCGCCGATGGTGCATTCTATAACAACGGACAAAGTTGCTGCGCCGTGGAACGAATTTACGTTCATGAGAAAGTGTATGATGCTTATGTTGATGCGTTCGTAAAAGAAGTAAAAGGTTATAAACTCGGTGCACCGGACGAAGAAGGTGTGTACATCGGTGCCTTGACCCGGCCTGCCCAGATTACGTTGCTGGAGGAGCAGGTCAAAGAAGCTGTGGAACTGGGAGCTAAACTCCATACGGGAGGAAGCCGCGTCGCGCGAGCTGGGAACTTCTTTGAGCCCACGGTGCTTACCAACGTGTCCCATGCCATGAGTGTGATG
>JBGAMI010000034.1:0-40755 GCA_044223085.1 Cyclobacteriaceae bacterium | reverse complement strand
GCCCCGGTCCAGGTAACCAGAAAAAGAAAAGCAGTGATGAGCCTTCGGGACATGGGACACTAGAATGTATGGCAAAATAGGAAATTCATGTCAATGAATTGTCCGGTACTGTACACTGTACTGTTCAAGTTTGTTATTTACGGCTGATGGCAGGGTCGAAACAGGGCCCGCATCGGCCTTTCTCTTTTTGGTCCGCCATTTGCATCCCACAGACAAAATCCTACGCCGATATGAGATTTGTAATCGCAGTAATATTATGGTGCATGCTGTTGGTCATGTGCTGGCCACTGGCGCTGGTATTAATGTGTTTGCTGCCGGTCATTTGGCTCCTCACCCTTCCATTTATGATCGTAGGCTTTACACTCGGGGCGGTGTTCAAACTCATTTCGGCAATCTTCCTCTTCCCCTTTCGGATAATGGGCATGCGCTGAGCACCCATTTTTAAATCCCCCTGGTTCAGATTTCCTTACGTGATAGCTGGTCTGTCCGGTGATCGTCTATATTTACAGTAGACGGCAGCCGCTATGAATTTGCAGCATTGGTTCCGGAATCTTCTGGTTGGTCGGGGAAAAATCGAATCCCTGACCGAATTCAAGAGCGCCATGATGCGTGGATACATGGTGCTGATTGCCTTGCTGGTGGGCATTACCTACACCGTGGTGGACATGATTAATGGCATCAGTACCAGCCTCATTTTTTACCTGGCGGACGTGCTGCTCGCCCTGCTCACCCTGCACCTCAATCGCACGCGGAAGTTTCTGGCGGCCAACCTGGTCTTTCTATTCACTTTCAATTTTCTCGTTTTCCTCTTTGCGTCCTCTGACCTTTATCGTACCGGGGTATACATGTTCTTCGTGTGCATCAGCTTGTCGGCCGTTGCCTTGTTGGGATATGAGCGATTCAGGTATGCATTACTTTTCTGCGGATTGTCCCTCCTGCTCTTTACGCTGTCGTACTGGGGCAAGTTTACGATCATGACACCCCTGGCCAACGATGAAACCGCGATCAGTATTTACTTCACCATCAACTTCCTTGTTGCTTTGGTGGTATGTGTGGCGGTGGTGTATTCTCTTCACAGCATCAACCACTGGGCGGAAGCGGAGCTCAACAAAACGACCCGGGAGCTTGAGCGAAGCCAGGCCCAGAAAGAAATGGTTGTGGAAGCCGTGCAGGCTGGTATTTATGAGTGGAAGGGCGGAGAGGACAGCTCCGTTTACGTAAGTGATATCTGGAAAAAACTGTTGGGCTATGGACCCGATGAATTATCGATCATCACAATTGATTTTTATTGGTCCATCCTTCATCCGGACGATACGTACGGGTGAATACCGTTGGTTTCTTGACAGTGGAGACACCCGCTTTGACGACAACGGCAAGCCCATTCTTACGGTTGGGTCCATTATTGATATCTCCGATCGAAAGCAGGTGGAAGAAAAACTGCACACCCAGAATCAGTTGCTTCTGAAGACCAATCAGGAACTGGATCAATTTGTGTATTCCGTCTCGCATGACCTCCGGGCACCGCTGAGTTCGATTTTGGGATTGACCCGGATTTATGAATTGACCAATGAACCAGCCGAGAGGGATTCTATTGTAAAGTTAATCAGCGACCGGGCCAATACCCTCGACCTTTTTATCCGTGAGATCCTTGATTATTCGCGCAATGCCCGGATGGAGGTAAAGCTCAAAGATGTGCACGTCGCTTCGCTGTTGCGTGAAATCGTGAATGGCCTTCAGCATATGGCCGGTATGGAACGGATTGCATTTCAATGGGAACTGGATGAAGGTATTGTAGTTCGTACGGATCCCGAACGGCTGAAGGTGGTGGTCACCAACCTGATCAGCAATGCGGTAAAGTATAGTGATACCGGCAAAAACTCCTTTGTGCGAATCAATTCGATGCTGGAGCACAACACCTGGAAGTTTGTTGTCGCGGATAATGGCATTGGCATCGAGTCACATCACATCCCCAGGGTATTTGAGATGTTTTATCAGGCGCATGCAAACTCCCAGGGGTCTGGATTAGGTCTCTACATTGTAACCGAAGCCGTTGATCGTCTGGGTGGAAAGATTCAGGTTGATTCCAGGTATGCCATCGGCACCACGTTTACGGTAACCCTGCCGGTGGGCAATCCGGCTATCCAGGACTGAACTATCTCTTCTTCGACGGAGACACAGGCACCGGTTGCTCTACCTGCATCACGGCGGCCATGGTCTCAATTCCTTCCCACAGGTATTTTAGCATGATGTTTTCATTCTCAGCGTGCTGGTTGTTGTCGTAGTTTACCACCGGAATAGTTATCGGCTGCGTGTGCAGCAACTGCTCGTATAGAAATAGCGGGAGGCTTCCTCCTGCTGAAGGAACCCTGATGATGGGATAGTCAACGGTACGCTCCATGGCCTTGGCAATTTGTTGCGCGATAGGCAAATCCATAGGCGTGCGCTGTGCATTGTATCCCCCCTTTCGTTTGGTGATCTTTGCGATGAGCGGAAACTGCTTACGTTCGGTGTCAGTAGGCTCGTGGTCCAGTACGGTATAGCCCTTGCTCTGCACATATGCAATCAGCTTGTTGACCTGACGGTCGGTATCGTTGCCGGCTACCAGCCTGAGGTCGATCACAGCGGTGGCTTCGGTGGGAATAACATTCGCAGCCATCGCACCAACGTTCGCACTCTGAATGCCATTAATATTTAGTGTCGGGATGGTAAGCAACTCCATAAAGCTCCGTCCATCTCCATCTGGCCGGGCCAGTGCCAGGTCTTCCTGCAGGATGCTCTCCACTGGCGGTATGGCAGCTACTGCCTTGCGCTCCATCTCTGATAAGGGAGTAACATCGTCATAGAATCCGGGAATAGTGACCATGCCCTTGTCATCTTTCATCGAAGCCAGCAGTTGCACCAATCGCATGGCAGGGTTAGGCGCCCAATTGCCATAGTTGCCACTGTGCAGCGGTCTTTTGGAACCGTATACCTTGATATCCACATTTACATCTCCACGCACACCAAACACGATCTGCTTTCGGCCCGTGATGTGCCGGGGTCCGTCACAGATCACCCATTGGTCGGCCTGGATCAGGTCTTTGTATTTCATGAAGATATCAGCCAGATGGATCGAACCGGCTTCTTCTTCGCCTTCAAAGAAGAACTTGATGTTCACGGTAGGCTTGGCTCCTGAGGCATATAAGGCTTCGTAGGCGGCCATGATAGCAAACACGCCAGCCTTATCGTCAGAAGAACCACGGCCATACAATCGATCACTGGGTTTGGCAGGTTCATCCTTCGGAAAAGGAATGATCTTTCCGCCGCGGTCTAAACGGTCGGTGGCCAATACGGGGGTAAATGGTTCCAGTCCTTCTGCCCATTGTTTAGGGTTTACCGGTTGACCATCATAATGCGCATAAAATGCAAGAGTAGTCTTCGCGCCGGGTGTTTTGACTTCTCCATATACTACAGGTGCTGATCCGGGTTGTCCGGACGAAAGTAGTTGGGCTTTGATCCCCTTGCGCTCCAGAAAACCCTTAATCCAGTTGGCGTTCCGGATCATGTTTAGCGAGTCGCCCAGCACATTGGGTATGGAAAGAAATTCCCGGTATTCATTCAGCCACCGCTGCTGATTTTCAGGTTTGTTGACATAATTCTTAACAGGTACTTGTTGTGCAAAGGCAACCGAGGTGATTAGGAGAAGAATCGGGATCAGTCTCATGTGAATGGGTTTAGGCCATTTGTAAAAATACACTTTCAACCCATTTTACCATCGGTAAAATTCTATGACCGGGATAGCTGGCAATTTGTATCTTCCCAAAGTCAAAAATCCTTTGTTATGAACAACCTTCGTTACTTGTTGCTGACCCTTGTGTTGGTGGCGTCATGTTCCGGTCCGCAATCAGGCTCAGATGCATCTGGCCAACTACGGGATTTTCTGGTTCAGTTTTCTGCTGAGGAAGAAGAGGAAGCCGGAGACCGGACCCTGAGCGAGACCTATTTTTCTGAACAGCTTTCCCGCACAACATCCTTACTGAAAAGACTCGAGGCTATTCCGAAGGAACAACTGAAAGGTGACGATTTGGTTGATTGGAAATTCGCTCATAGCATCCTCCGGGGCCGGGAATTGCGTCAGGGATCTATGAAGCCCTGGACCAAGAACCCTCGGTTGTTCATGGTTTTTACACAGATATCCGGATTAATAGAGCGACCAGGTAACCTGGATGCTAAATTGAACGAAGTTGAAAAACGACTTCGGCTGGTACCTGAACAATTGTCCAACGGTCAGAAATTGCTCAACACGTACATCCCCCGTTTTCAGGAACTTAGTTTGTTTATGGCTGAAAATGGCAAAGTATTGTTCGATCGCGACTTACCTGCGTTTATTGCCCAAGCCGGAAGCCGCACCGATACACTCACCCAACTGGCCCAAGCGGCGGGTAAGTCGCTGGACGAGTTCATCACCTACCTCAAAAAAGATTTACCCCGACTTCCACAGGGAGAATTTGGTATTGGCAAAGCTGCATATGAGGAGATGCTTCGCGACGAATACCTGATCACCTACGGCTCCGACAGTCTGTACCGGTTTGGCTGGAGCCAGTTTAACAAAACCGTGAAAGAACTGGAGGCACTGGCAAAGACCATTGACCCCAAAAAGACCTGGCAGGAATTGGCCCGCGAGATCAAAAACGATTATCCGTCTCCCGATAGTATGATTCAGGCCCACCAGTATTGGGTAGACAAATCGCGGGAACATATCGTAGGCAAAAACCTGATACCCATCCCCTGGCCTGAGCGCGTCCGGGTGGTGCCACGGGCAGAGTACCTGCGGAAGACATCGTACTATGGCAACTTCTCCATTGCCAAAGGCAAGGACAAGGATAGCATCTTCACCTCGGAATGGATGATTAACCCATTTGAACACCAATGGCCTGAGCAACGTAAGCAGGAATACCTGGTTGAACACGACTATGGCGTTATCATTGTTACCGCTCCCCACGAAACGTACGGCGGTCATCATGTGCAGGGTTTATACCAGATGCACAATGAGCGTCCCTTCCGTAAGAACCATGGCATCTCCATTTTCAGTGAGGGCTGGGGTTTGTACAATGAACAACTGATGCAGGAGACCGGCTTCTTTCCCTCCGAACGTATTCACCTGCGCCAATTGCAACTTCGGCTGTGGCGCAACGCCCGCGTGATCTACGATGTGGGTATGCACACCGGCCAGCTTTCTTACGAGGATGCCATCAAACTGATGACCGATCAGGTTGGCTTTCTTCGGTGGGCCGCGCAACTGGAGGTGGACTCTTCTTCAGCCTCCCCCGGGTACTTCATTGGCTACTTCATGGGGATGACCGAAATACTTGCTATGCGGGAAGAGTACCGCAAATTGATGGGACCCCGGTTTACTTTAACCGACTTCCACGAAAGATTGCTGAAGATTGGCAATATGCCGCCTGCGTTGATGCGGGAGGCGTTGTTTCAATCAGCTACACGCTGATCCACACATCGGATTTCGGCTGCGCATCAAACACCCACCGGGGTGTGATGTCGAGGTACGGGTAGTCTACCTTGGTAAGGTAAAGGCCCTGAGGGAAAGCCACGTTCAATGGTTCCTTCGACCGTTTGGTGATCAGGCGATGTTCCAACTCATCGACAGTCATCTCACCGAGGCCAATCCGGATCATATTACCTACGAGTATCCGCACCATCTTGCCCAGAAACCGGTTGGCCCTGATCTGGAATCTGAACTTGTCTCCTGCCCTGTTGTGGAACCATTGTGCCGATGAAACCTGACACAGGGTGTTGTGGTGATCCCCAGGTACTGTACACAGGGCGTGGTAGTCGTTGTACTTTAATAACAACCGCGCAGCAGCCTGCATCTTATCGAGCTGGAGGTTTGGTGTAAGATACAGGGAACTGAGCGGATCGATAAACGGGTCCTTGCGGGTATGGATAAAGTAATCGTAAGTCCTGCGGGTGGCATCATATCGGGCATGCTGACGGGGCGCCATCGGGAACATGTCGAACATTGAAATATCGGACGGAAGTTGTTTGTTCAACCTGAACAGCAGGTCGTAGTCACCGGAATACTTCAGGTCGCTGTGAAAGAAAAACTGGCTGGCATGTACCAATGCGTCGGTGCGGCCACAGCCCATGATGGAAACCGGTTGCTTCAGCGCCCTGGTCATGATGCCTTCGATAACCCCTTGCACACTGGTACCCCTGGCCTGCCTTTGCCAACCGCGATAGGCAGTGCCCTGATAGCCGATATGGAAGAAGTATCGCGTTGCGGTCATTATTCAGCTCAGAAAGAAAATTGTATCTTGAATTGCCAACCAACTTAACCCTGACTGTTCATGAAGAAGCTGGGCTTTAAAATCCTTGCCAAACTCAACAAGTTGTTTCTTCCCAGCCTTAGTAAGCTGGACATGAACCGACTCTCCAAACGGGACAAGGCCCTTATTGCCTACAAATACTGGGTGGTGATGCATATCCTTGATTAACCTGCATCAAAAGTAGGCCTTATGTTCGGCCTGCGTACAAATCAGAAACTCCCGGTGGGCAGGATTGTTTTTCAAAAACTCTACAAATACTTCTTCCGGTTTGATACCCTCTTCTCCTACCCGTTTCAACGGGGTACGCACTCCCCTGGAATTGACATAATAAAACCGGGGATATGCGTCATTGAAGAACCGGGTGACGGGCCTGACATACCGGCTGTTTAATTTGCCCAGGCTATCCAACGTAAGCACTACCTCATCAGCGTCGATGCGAGGTTCAGTACCATCTGATTGGCTAAAATTAATTTCAATCTTTCCGTGATAGCCTTCCGGAATCAGATATGCTTCATACCGATAAGCGCGCCACTCCTGCACATAATCAATACCCGCCTGTATGCCATACCAGGCCACCAGGGCCATCCACCAGTATGACAACAGGTATTTATACAATTGCTTAAGGCTGCTTTTGAAAATAAAATAGATCCCAGTCGCATAGATCACTGCCAGGATGAATGGGCCCAGCGGCCAGCTTCCCCGGTTGTAAAAATAGTTGTTAATGGGATTGTACAATAACACCGCGAAGGCCTCCAGGCTGAGGCCGGCGAATACATTAAACGCCGATGATGAACGCGTGGTGTTCATTTGTTCGTCATTCCTTTCGTGGGCCGTGTGAGTCTGTAGAATAGAACAGCTGCCCGTTTAGCTTGCATCGACAAGGTACGCGGATCCGCTTGTTCATGTACGGTGTGGCCGCCAGCGGAACCCAACCCGAGGCCATCCATAGCCATGTCAACATAACCTGCAGTAAAAGAAATGTCGGCAGCGCCGGCCTTGCGGGGATGCACCGCTACTACTGGACCATACCCCAGGTCTTTGCTCACCTTATCAAAGTGACTCAGTAATTGGTAGTTGCCATCAGTCGGGGCCAGCGGTGGATATCCTTCACCAAAACTTATGGTGGCGCTGGTACGCGGAAGGCTGGCCGCTACAATCTTGTGCATGGTTTCCTGTGTGTTTGCCAATTGTTCCGGCGACATGGCCCGAATGTCGCCGGTAACGACAACCTCTTTCGAAACAATATTTGACTTGCCTTCGGCCGAACCCGCATCCATGGGCTTGTCGTGATGAAGTGCTGAACCACCGAGAATAAGTCCGGGGTTAAACGTGAGATTAGGCTCTTTGGAAAGTGCTTCGTAGAAACCCGAGAGTATCCGGCTGGCTTCGTAAATGGCACCTGCTCCAACTGCATCCGTGAATAGTTGGGACGAATGCGCCGGTGTCCCGGTCACCGTAAGTTCCCAATTGGATGAACTTCGTCTGGCGATCACTGCGGTGCGTGGGTCACCTGCGCCATCTTCAAAGCCAATGGCAATATCTGCCGCCTTCGCTGCTTCAATAAGATCTTGCCTTGCCAGCGACAACGGCTTACCACTCAATTCCTCATCACCCGTCATCACCACAATGACGTTCATATCCTTTAACACATTGGCATCCTGTAATGCTTGTAACGCATATATGATTGCGACATCGCCGCCCTTCATATCCCCGACGCCTGGACCTCTCATCACCGAGTCATTCACATAAGTAAACTCCTGAAACGGGCTTGTTAGCTCAAACACGGTATCCAGATGACCAATCAGCAACAGGGTCTTGCCAGTACCTTTGTGTTCGGCCACCAGATGGCCTGCGCGCCCAAATGGTGCGCCATCCACCCAGCGGGTTTGAAAGCCGAGTGCATCCAGTCGCGTCCGAAAGATTTGACCAACTTTGCGCACCCCGTCAAAATTCATACTGCCACTATTGATGTTCACCACCTCCCGGAGCAGGTCGAGTGCTTCCTTCTTATGCGCCTCAACCGAGGCTGCCATTTTTTGCTCGGGTTTGGTCAGTTGCCCCATGACCGAAATGGGGAAAAGCAGGAGCAGGAAAATTCGTTTCATGATCTAGCGAATGGGTTGGGTAAGGATACTGAGGCAGGTCGCAATGCCTTCGCGGAAGTTACCCAGCCGGATGTTCTCATCACTGGCATGGATATTACTGCCTGGATCGGGTATGCGAACTGCGATCGCTGGCACGCCAAGTGTGGTAATAAACGGAGAAATGGGCTGAGACCCGCCTGTCGTACGCATCTTAATGGGATCCACACCGGTAGCCCGCACGACCGCCGACGAAAGCCAGCCAGCCATAGGGCTTTTGTAGGATGTTCTGAATGGTAGTGACCCTTCTTCAAAAGAAAATGAAGCAAGTTTGTTATAGGTCGTTCGCTCTGCCGCTGTCGGCTGACGATCTACCAGGTGGTACCCTTGCTTTTCGATGAATGCCTTCACCAGATTCACCTGTCGTAAGGCAGGTGTCTCTGGCACCAAACGCATGTCCATTTCGATAGTCACTTCAGCCGGTATGATGGTTCGGCTCTGCGCCCCGGTTTCTGCAGCTTTCATTCCCCTGATGTTAAGAGAAGGATACTGCAATGATTCCTGATAGGTGGCCCCCACTGCCTCAGGTCTGGCAAAACCAAGTCCGGCACCTAACTCAGTCGGATCATCAGGCACCAGGTTCAAGATCTTTTTCTCTTCGTCCGAAAGATCAACGCCATCATAGAAACCAGGTATCAGCACCCAACCAGATTCATCCTTCATGTCGGCGAGGAGTCGCGCTGCACCAAAGACAGGGTTCGGAATATAGTTACCGAACTGACCGCTGTGTGCGTCATTTGTTGGACCAAAAATCTTCAAGGTCATGGTGGTAATGCCACGTGCCCCAAACGTCAGTGTGGGTACATTGCGAACACTGCGTACACCATCCACGATTACACAATAGTCTGCGGCGAGCAAGTCCCGGTTATGGATCACGGCATTTGCCAGTTCCGGTGATCCCTGCTCTTCTTCAAAGTCCATTACAACTTTGATGTTGAATTCCGGTTTGAGCTTTTGCTCCCGCATGATGCGCAGGGCCTGCAAGAGCATCATGGCCGGCCCCTTAGAGTCAGCCGAAGAGCGGGCGAAAATTCTCCAGTCTTCATGATAATGCAAACTTGTCCAGGGCTGCTCCTGCCATTGCCCATCCACCAGTGCTTTCATCACCGGCTGATAAGGGTTGGCCTGGTGCCAGGATGATGGAGTTACCGGCTGGCCGTCGATCTGGGTATAGAAGATCACCGTTTTTGGCTTACCCGCCCCATAGCTGGCGATCAAGATGGGTACCGTGGCGGTTGGGATTTCGATTACGGTAAACCCTAAAGCCTCATAGGCCTGGCGGCACCAGATCCGGTTCTTCTCTACATCAGATTTGGATGAACCGAGATTGGGAATACTGAGAAAGGTCCTGAAATCGTCTAATGCTTTTGGTAAAGCATCATTACATAACTTATTAATTTTCTGCTGATTAATGGTTTGGCCAATGGCCGTGCAACCATAGGCCAACAGCAGACATGCAAAGAAATAACGCATGGCCTCAAGTTACATAAAAGAGGTTGTCAGCAACCGTCTCCCGCAGGTCAGTTGCGGCGCACTTTGACCTTGCTGTAAGCAGGTTCCACCTTGGGTAAGGCTGGAACTTTGACCTGTTTGCCTCTGGCGGGCTTGTCTTTTTTGTTGACTTCCCGGGTTCCAAAGATCATCTCGCGGCAGTTCTTGCTTCCACACTGGCAGGCAAAAGGTTCCATCGTTTCATCGAGGAACAGGGCGTAGTCGAGTGTAAGCTCGTCACCAGGTTCGATGTCACGGGTAGCTATTACATTAAGTCCATCATAGGCGGTATTGGCATTACAGCTATGATTCTGGGGTGCCCAGTGCACCGGGTTTTCATCCCACAGGATGTAAACTTCGTTGCCAATGGGATAGGCATATTGTCCGAAATCAGCCTTCTGGCGTTTGTTCCAGTTATTGTCTACAAATGACTTGGAGACAACACGTTGTGACATCTCTTCACCCCGGAAGATGGTTTCGTTCCTGGCGATTTTGCGGTTAGCGAAGATACCATAGCCGGCCAGGGAGGTGCCTTTCACGACGTACTTCTTTTGGCGGGCTTCATGCCGGGCAATGCCCTCGGAGATGATGGTTTTCAGGAATCCCTTCTTTCCGGCAGGATCAAAGTTGAGGATATGATCGGCAGAGCCTTCATATCCGTTTTCATAAAATGCAGAACAAGTAAAGTTGATCTCCAGGAAGTAGAGGTCACCCTTTTCATCCATGCGGAAGTCAAGGCGGGCATATCCAACGCCTCCGAAGGCCGTAAAAATAGCTTCCGTTGCTTGTTTGATGGTCTTTTCAATCTTGGGATCGGTAACGGCAATATTGCTGTCCGGATGCAACTCTGATGTCTTAAGAGCATAGGTCTTGAAGCGACGACCTTCCGGGAAGATGTATTCCACCGGCTTGAAGACCTTACACGACTTGCGATCGGGCTGTGCAGCCACCAGTGCCGTGAATTCCCTTCCGGCAATGTATTCTTCAACCAGCAATTCAGGGTACTCGCCACATACCTGGGATACCTTCTTGCGGAGTTGGGCCTCATTGGTCACGAGTGAGTTTTCATCGACCCCGAGGCTGTCACCGGCTTTAGCTGGCTTCACAAAAAGCGGAAAAGAGAGCTTTTGGAGGACTTCTTCTATACCCTGGATGCCATTCAATTCAACAGAAATGGGAGTCTTGACCCCTGCACAGTAGGCCACATATTTCATCAAAGGCTTTGGCGGGTCGTACAAAATCGGGTTCGGACCCGTGTATGGGAGGTTGAGCAACTCCAGGGATTGAATCACGTCAATCGACGGAACTTCCCACTCCAGGTAGCCCTCGCAAAGGTTGACATAGATGTCATACCCTTTCTTGCTGGCTTCCTTCAGCTGCCGGTAGGTTGTTAACTTATTTAAGAAGATGTGGTCAACTACATCATCTTCAGCGAGTAATCCGGATAGATCCCGGGCGGGATCGAAGTTCTTGTAATCTACTTGAGTTGTCGAATAGTCCGGTTGAAGTACACAAACTTTCATCTATACAGTCGCTTTATGTTTTGCCCCATAACGCTTCATTGCATCTTCAATAATCTCAATGACGAGATAAGTAAAAGATTTTTTGGCAAACCTCAAAATGGCGCCAATGGAAGTGTAGTTCTCATCCTCGCTCAAACCACATTGAGCGTTGACTTCAAGCACGTACAAGTCACCGGTTTTACGGTTCATGCGTATGTCCAATCGGCCATAACCGGTTCCACCTACAGAGCGGAACGCTTGCAGGCTGAGTTGTTCAAGCCGGGCATTCAAGGATGCCTCAGCTGGTCGGTAGTTATACAGAAATCCCTGGTCGGGAAGTTGTGCTTCGTTGTCATAGGTCTCCCACAAGCGGTCGAATGAGAGGAATTGTTCCTTCTCCGGTAGCGCATCATGAAAGACGCGCTCAACGGCCGGGTAGCAATGCAGATTTTCAGGGTTTGATGAAGAGCCAACGACAAGGGTAGTATACTCAGGACCGTTGACAAACTCTTCTACAAAGATCCCGCCGGTGTCGAGTTTCCATCCGCGATACCCTTCCTGCATGGTCTTGAGGATAGCTGCATATTCCGCCTCGTTGGAAACCACATTATGGATGGACAAACCCATGCTGCCGGCCGAAATGGCGGGTTTTACGATCACCGTCTCCCCAATCTCCCGAAAGATATCTTCGGCTGTGGTCTTCGACGGGTCGATCACCCTCCAGGGTGCAGTTGCCACCTGATGCTGGTCAAAAGCTTCCTTCATGGGAATCTTGGACGTGGTGATGCGGTAGAAGTAATCGTCTGATCCGGTATACGCCAGCCCCAGGGCTTCCAACTTATGAATTACGGATATACCGGGTATTCCATTGAGCTCATCTCCGTCGCAGAGGTTGATAACAATAGGCGTCTTGGTGGTGGGGTAATCCCGGATCTTCTGCAGGGACTCATCGATACCTGACAGGGTGGTGTTTTGCCATTTCCATTCGCACCCTATCTCCTGAAATACCTTTTGGTACTCGGCGATACTCTGTGTGTAATCGTAGTAATACTGGAGGTTGGGGTCGTTGGTTTCAATAAAGGGGGCAAGCACCCATACGATAAATTCGTCTTTCCTGGACACGAAGCTCATACAAGATGAGTTAATGTCGCAGCCCGCTTAATCGGTCGTGTACTGTTCACGTGAATCAGGTGCGTTATCGTACAATCGAAATTCAACGGCGCGAATGTAACTATTTTTTTAATAAATCATGTATTTGGCTTGCTTGAAGGAGCCAAAACCGGTATCACCGTTGATTACTTACGTCGAAAGACAACACGCTGAAGATTGGAAACCGGATAGTGGATCACTTCGGGTACTGGTGTTGTGATGGGAGGCTTCTTACCTGAGCACACTTCAAAAATCAACTGATCGCCGATCAGTTCATAGCTTGAAGTAAGCAGCACATCATGGGTCTCAAAGGCACTGTATAGCTTGTTGCCAAAGAGATAATCGTTTAATTCTATACCTCCCCCCTCATCGGTTATGTATATACCTTTCTTTTCGTCCTTCACCCGAAGCACATAGTCCTTGGTCATGGGGCGGGTTTTGGATAAATATTCGGTTTTCCAGGTCCAGGACCCGATATCTGTCTGCCGGGACACTGTCAATACCACGGTTACACTGTCCTGCAGCACGCCCTGGCGATAGATATACATCGTGCCTGTCCAGGTCCCAACACACCGATCCGGAAAGGAAGTCTGACCTAAACTAAATGACCAGGTGGCCAGTACCATCAATGTTGCCTGCAGGTATCGCACGGTTAAAGTGTCTTCAGGTAGTCGATACTCTTCTTTAAGGATATATCAGGATCAGCCACCATATCCTGTTCGACAAAGAAGTGCTTCACGCCTGAAGCCTTGGCTTTTGTCAGTATGGCCTTCAGGTCAAGCACCCCTTCGCCGGCTGAGGTCATGTATGGAAATAGTTCGATCCATTGATTCGGATCGCCTCCATCACCGGAGAACCGGGCCTTCTTCTTCATGTCCTTGACGTGCATCATATGGTAACGCCCAGGGTACTTGGTAAAGAGTTCGATGGGATCGGCACCACCTGCGGTAGTCCAGAACAGATCCATTTCAAAGAACACGAGATTCGGATCCGTATTTTCCAGGATCAAGTGCAATGGCGTAACGTTGTTGATCGGCTGTAGTCCGTAGCCATGGTTGTGGTAGGCGAAACGCAGGCCCACCTTCTTCGCTTCGGCACCGATGCGATTGAATTCATCGGCCGCACGCTTATAATCATCCAGGGTCTTTCTGAATTCGGCTGGCAGTGATGGCAAACCGATATAGGTAAATCCCAATGTCTGACCCGCTTCCCCCAGCTTATCCATGTGATTGCGCATGGTTTCGAGGTCGGTATGAATGGCGGGTGTGCTCAGCTTGTTGTCAGCCAGAATGGACTTCACTTCGGCTGCTGTCTTACCATAATAACCGCTGCCGGAGAATCCGAGGGCCGGCGTTACCTGTGCCCAGCCTTTCTTCGCAACCTCACTGCTGAATGGAAAGGGACCATACAATTCAATCTCTTTGAATCCCAGCCTGGAAAGAAATTCCATGCCACCCCGGAAGTCCTTTTCCAGCATCTTGGGGATTGAGAACAGGTTAATGCCAATGTTCGAAAGAAGTCCAGCCTCTGCCTGTGTCCAGGGAAATAGTCCGGCGGCAGTAAGGGCGGCTGTAGTCTGGAGAAAGGCGCGGCGTTTCATGGTGATGATGCGATTAGGACTTCAAAATAGCAAAATTGAGCATAAAAAAAGCGGTTTGACGCATTTCGCATCAAACCGCTTTTATCAGAGAACAGTCTTCGTTTGTCTGTTGCCTCCTTATAATTGTCCGTTCTCCTTCAGCTTCTGCTGAATGAAGTCTGTGAACTGATATTGCCGAACCAGCTCCGGTGAAAGGTATTTTGCTCCTTTGATCATGCCGATGCAACGCGGACTTCCGCAAAGGCACTGGAACGCCTGATCCATGTTCCACTCGGCTGATGGGTAGAAGAAACTGAATTCATCTCCCTCCTGAATGGCACGCACCGCCACCAGCACCTTGCGGGTGGTGTCGAAGAAACAATTGGGGTCACAGCTGTGGTTGATGCACTCCAGGTACTCAGGGCGCAACAAAATGTGCTGACCTTCCCCGATCTGAACGGTGAGATAGTTGGGTTTGGGATGAATCATATCCCAGGTAAACTCGGCAATAACGTCGCCAGGCTGAAAGTCACGGCGTGACCAAAGTGAACGGATCCCTTGACGAACATCTGTTCGCTTTTCAGCAACTTCCGAAGAGTATTCAATCGATACTTTGTTCGATGCAGTTAAGCCCATGGTAATTTTTTATAGTGGTTGTTGTTATAATGAATCAAAAATGATTGAATTGAATCATTTAAAAAAATATTTAAGCCATATATCGTAATAAAACTTTAACGATGAGGTCATTGAACCTATGATGTCATTCAATCGTATAAGCTATCCATACAGTGATATCATAGTAATGAATAAATTCATACCTGTTCATCTATACAATAACATGACATTGCATGCTTAAAGTATAAGTTTAAATGAATCGATGATCTTATGACGGGTTATACTGCATTACTGCTATGGTTATTGATTATTTCTCCTTCCATTGATCAAAAGGAGAGTTATGTATGCCTTCCATGCGGATATGACTGCGATAAGATGACACATGATGGACCTGGTACCTGCTCGCCTTGTGGTATGGAACTGGTGAAATCATCTACGATAAGGTTCAAAACCATAGATTTTACTGATTTATGCAAGCGATTGCAGGCCAATCCAAATCTTATTCTGTTGGATGTGCGATCACCTGAAGAGTATAACAACAACAATCCTTCGGTTGATGCCTTTGGTCGTCTCCAGGGTGCCATCAATATCAATGTGAGTCAGCTGTCCGACCGAATGGAGGAATTGTCCAGGTACCGCGATGCAGAAGTGATCGTTTATTGCAGCCATAGTCACCGAAGCCCAAGGGCGAGTTACCAGTTATCCACGCATGGATTCCGGAACGTATCCAATCTGTCTATTGGGGTATCCTTTTTTCGGAATCACCCGGTTCCCTCCTGCCTGAAGGATTTATTTATTGAATATCCGGTGAGATGAAGTAAATCCTGTCGAGTGCTGCATTATTGCTTAGCCCTGCGCTCTATCTCTTCACGGCTCAGGTTTAACAACCGCCCCAATGGCTTGCCATGGCGATAGCTCTGTACCCGGAATTGCTTTACCTCCGGGCTCAATTCCACCGGCTTCCCATAGGGTGTGGCGTATTTGTCTGGAACAGAATTATCCAGGGTATAATAGAAAGTCAATCCATCCACTTCACCGGTAAGGGTCACAACGGGCTTGCCCTCCGTCATTGAAATGCGAATCACCGGGTCATACAAGCTGGAGGCATAGTTAATGCCTGCGGCATCGTTTCTCATGAAGTGCTGTTCTACCCGGGGCACAAAACTGTTAAAGTCTTTGCGCTTCGCCGGTGTCCACATGGTTTCGGCTATAGCCCACGCGCGTGGATACATCATGTACTCCGCTTTGCCGGGCGTCACGATCTGTTCAGTCCACAGGTTGCCCTGGCCACCCAATACGAATGTAGAGTCAATCCCACCTGCAAGGATATCAAAAGCATACACATCCTTCAACCGGGCCTTATTGTATACCCGGGCTTCAACCGCAGGATCGCCCTGCATCATGTCCAGGTAATATATGGGTGCAGGACTCATCACCACCGGATGCTTCTTCGAGGCTGCCTCTACTCCTCCCTTGGTGCCGCGCCAACTCATCACGGCAGCTCCCGGTGCCAACTGACCGCCTTCGAGAATTTCATCCCATCCAATCATCTTCTTCTTTTTGCCCGTGATGATCGCCGAGACCCTTTTGGTAAAGTAACTCTGCAGTTCGTGGCCGTCTTTGATGTTGTTCTTCTTCATGAACGCCTGGACGGATGGGTCGCGTTCCCAATAGCCTTTGTAACATTCATCGCCGCCGGCATGGATGTATTCATAGGGAAACAGCGTGGCTACCTCACCAAATACCTTGTCCAGAAAGGTGTATACCTTTTCATCCGTGGGATTGAGGGTGTTGTCGATATGCATGATGAAGCCACCTTCGGGCGGCCAGGTCGCGAAGTTGGCGCCCGGATTTACTTTTATCGTTGCGTCTTTGGTAACACTCAGTTCCGGGTATGAAGCCACCGCAGCCATACTGTGACCAGGCACATCAATCTCCGGGATAATCTCTATGAACCGTTCGCGGGCATATTGTACCACTTCACGGATATCGTCCTGGGTATAGAATCCACCGTCAGTAGCTTTTTCACCCGGTTGTGGTGGTCGTGCGTCGCCATACGCTCCATTACGGGGAACTCGCCAGGCGCCGACTTCAGTCAACCTGGGATAACTCTTGATTTCGATGCGCCATCCCTCATCATTGGTAAGGGACCAATGAAACCGGTTGAACTTGTACCGGGCTATCTGATCGATGAATGCCTTTACGTATGACTTGGGGAAGAAGTGCCGGCTCACGTCCAGCATGATGCCTCGCCATGGAAAGCGCGGGTAATCGGTAATGTGTATGGCCGGAAGGACCCAACGATGTTCAGGCAAAGCTTCATGGCTGGCGATGGCGGGTGGCAGTAACTGCAGTATGCTTTGCACGCCATAGAATAGTCCGGCAGCCGAGTTGGCCTGAAGCAGAATTCCGGTTGACGTAATATCCAACTCATACCCTTCCATTCCCAACACCGGCTTTCTGGTCTTGTTGAGTTCAAAGCGTATGGAGGGATTGGAACCTGTTGCCAATGCATAGCCCATGGCCGGTTGCAAGGCTTCTGTAAAGTATCGTATCACCTGACTAACCTCGGCGGTATTGGATGTTGAGCCAATCATAACGTTGCGGCTCAGGGCAAACTCACCCTGGTTGTAGGTCAATGATACCGGGGCAGGGATGATGCCTGAAGTTTGTGCATATGCAGTAGAAACAACAAGCCACAGGAGGAGAAAAAAGGTTCGCTTCATAGCCGGAAAGTAGCAAGAAACAGCCGAAGACCGAAGGCTATTCGTGGCGTATGGCGTCGACGGGATTCAGCCGGGAAGCACGCAAGGCCGGATAAGTACCGAAAACAATTCCCACCAAAACAGCAATTGCTGAAATCACGATGAAAGTGTTTGCGGTGTAGGCTGCCTGAAACGGAATTTTGGTCAAGGCCTTCACAATGGGGATGGCGACCATCGTAAATGCTACACCAAATATGACGCCGATGATGCTGCCAAAACCAGACACCGTAATCGACTCTGCGAGAAACAACTGCACAATATCCTTCCGGGTGGCTCCCATGGCTTTGCGGATTCCAATTTCGCGGGTGCGTTCATTTACCGAGATCAACAGGACATTCATGACTCCTATACCTCCTACTACCACGGAAATACCGACGATGAGTCCCATAATGATCCGGAAAAGCAAGAACCCTTTGGCCACCTGATCCACCCTGGAATCGTTGGTGATGATTTCAAAGTCCTGGGTGGACCTCGGAAACTTTTCTTTCAACCAGCTGCTTACTTCTTTTCTTATGGCGGGGATCTCTTCAGTTTTGGCGGCTTCCAGAATGACCTCGGGCGGATGCTCTTTTAACTCTTCTTCAGTAAGTATGGTGAGGGGGATGTAGGCTTTGGGGGTTGGGGTCTTGCCATCGCCAATCACGCCGGCTATAGTGAGTTCCCTTCCCATCAGATGGATCTTTTGTTGCAGGGCATCTGAAGTCTTGATGGACTGTGCGTCGAGGAAAGACTGATTGACAACGGCCAATGGTATTCCGTTATGGATATCCTCAGCCTTGATGTAACGGCCTTTAATGACCTGTTCAGCTTCTGAAACAGATCCCAGCGCATACACCTGCACGCCAATCCCTGCCTTAGTCGGGCTAAGGCGCACTTCAGTGTTGAGGTTGCTCCGCCAGTACACCTTCGCCTGATGCCTGAGGTTGGACCAGAGCATGTGCGTATTTGCGTAGCTGAGAACAGAAATGGAGTCTTTGGCCACCCGCACATTGTTGATGGTCTTGTGGGTGATGGACCGGATCACCATCGCATTGACGCTGGTGGTCTGTGATACCTGCGCCCGGGCGAATTGCTCCATGCCTTCGATCAGGGACAGGATTGAAACGAGTGCTCCAACCCCGATCACGATCCCCAGCACGGATAACAGTGTATGGAAAAAGTTGGATCGAATGTTGGCCAAGGCCAGGACAAATGAGGACTTCAGGTTATTGAGCATGGTAACAAGTTACCACCTCAAGACTGCTGACAAGCCCTGGTTGTTACAGCCGGGAAGAAATTATTCCTGATGCAGGCATTCTACCGGATTCACGCGCGATGCCCGGATGGCCTGTGAAGCCACGGTTATCCAGGCGATCAACAGAGCAACTGCTCCGGCACCTATAAAGTACCAAATTGTCAGGTCAATGTGGAATGCGAACTTTTGCAGCCAGCCGTCTAGCAGGTAATAACTGATGGGAAGTCCTATCAGGATAGAAAGAAGTACCATTCTGGTGAAGTCGCCCGATAACAGCAATACAATGCGAAGGGAACTTGATCCGAGGGCTTTTCGGATCCCGATTTCTTTGAGCCTTCGCTCAGCCGTGAATGCGGCCAACCCGAATAAACCCAGGCAGGATATCAGAATGGCAAATAAGGCAAAGTACCCGGACAAGGATGCAACCCGTTGCTCGGCGGCGTACAAGTGAGCGTATTCCTGATCCTGAAACTTATAATCGAATGTAAAACCAGGGTTGTATGTCGTATACAAAGTGTTCAGGGCCTGCAGCGTTTCTTTTTCTTTGCCAGCCTCCAACCTTACTACGATCGACCAGGTGTTGGCCGGGCTGAGTCTGAAGAACAAAGGGTTGATCACGTCATGCAGGGACTGGAAATGGAAGTCTTTTGCCACGCCGATAATTTCAAGATCATATTTTCCCCACAACTTGATCGTTTTACCAATCGGGTTTTGCAGGCCCATGACTTTAATGGCAGCTTCATTGAATATAATCTTAGTAGTGTCGGAAGGGCTGTCTTCGGAAAAGCCCCGTCCTTCGGCCATTTGTATCCCCATGGTTTCGAGTGCTCCATGGTTTACACCAATGTTTTCAAACAGGATTTCATCCGATTCATTCTTTCCTTCCCAGGCAAGTCCGCTGGTGTTGTTGTTGCGACCCAGAAAAGTCTGGCTGATGCTGGATGCGCTCACAACACCCGGCACTTTTCTGATTTCATTTAGAAACGTCTCACGCGTGCTGGAGATCTTGCCTTCGATCCCAAAGTGGATGAGGTGTTCTTTGTCATAGCCCAGGTTTTGGGTCTGTACATACTCCACCTGACGATAAATTACCATCACCGCAACTATAAGTATGACTGAAAGACAGAATTGAAACACCACCAGTCCCCTCCGTGCCCACAACTCAGACCATGACCCGCGCACAACTCCTTTCAGCACCTGGGCAGGCATGAAGCCACTCAGGAAAATAGCCGGGTAACTGCCTGCCAATAGTCCGGTACATATTCCCAACAGCAGCATGATTCCCACCGTGGAAGGTGTGAGTACGTCGAATGTTATTTGTTTGTCGGTGATGAGATTAAATTGAGGCAAGACTGCCCAAACCAGCGCTACCGCCAGAGCCAGTGAAACGAGTGAAGTTGCCAATGATTCGCTCAGGTATTGGAAGATGAGGGATTGACGTTGAGCACCGATTGACTTCCGGATGCCAACTTCCTTGGCCTTCTTTGAAGCACGTGCCGTTGACAGGTTCATGAAATTGATACACGCAATCAGGAGAATGAATCCGGCGATGATGGAGAACAGCATGACATATTCAATGCGGCCTCCCGTCTGCTTGCCATCCTCCCAACGACCGTGCAGGTAGCGTTCGGAGTAGCGCTGGAGGAACAGCGTTACGTTTGAGCCGTCATTCCTTTTGAGCACAAAGTCCTTGATCTTGTCAGATAGTGCCGCCGCGTCACTACCCTCCCTTAGGCGTACATAGGTGGCTGGACCATTGTTTCCCCACTCCAGTACCCATTCGTTGTCCATCTTGAATTCCTCAAAGTTCAGGACAAAGTCAAATTGCCAGGATGAGTTGCGAACCTTGTCGAAGAGACCGGTGACGTGAAAAGTTTTTGCATGCTGGTATTCAATCGTCTTGCCGACCACATTTTGGTCCGTACCGAACAGTCGACGGGCCAGGTCGCGTGTAATGACAATTGCGTATTTGTCCTTCAGTACCAGCGCAGGATCTCCTTCTGCCAGCGGGTATGAAAAAATCTGGAAGAAGTGCTGTCCAACGGAAAACCCTTCTGCTTTCAGCGACTTCTCACCCACGGACAATGTCTCCGGATTGATCCAGGTGGTGGTGGCCGCAAACTCCACTTCGGGAACTACGTCCTGGAGGGTTTCCGCAAGTAACCCCGGCGTGGATGTGGTGGTCATAAGCTCTGTGGCATACTTCTGATGCTCCATCACCTCATATACCTGTTCATCCCGGGTGTTGAACTTGTTCATGTTGAGTTCATCATTTACCCACAGGAAGATGAGCAAGGTGCAAGCTATGCCAGTGGTGAGCCCTGTGAGGTTGATCAGGAAGTAGCTGCGGGAACGTTGCACATTGCGATAAATAAGCAGGAGGTGATGTCGGATCATGGCTGAAATTTTGATAAAGACAAAAGGGACTCGCCGTTGTTGCATGTTTACTCTGCAACTGTCAAAAGGTTACACCACCGGTCAGATTTGGCACTGGTGTGGTGCTTTGTGTTAATTTGCATCTTAAACGAACAATCATGGGGCTTTCAGTTATAATAACCGGTGCTTCCGGAATGGTGGGTGAAGGGGTCTTACACGAATGCCTGAACCATACAGCAATTGATCGGGTATTGGTTATCGGCCGTCGGCCCTGTGGTACCAACCATCCGAAAATGAAAGAAGTGCTGCACGGGGATTTCTTTAACCTCACCCCCATTGCCAATCAATTGCAAGGATATCAGGCCTGTTACTTCTGCCTCGGCGTAAGCTCGGTTGGTTTGGATGAAGCGGCCTATCACCACCTGACCTATGATCTCACGGTCCATGCCGCGGAAATCATGCTGTCAAAAAATCCCGGGATGACGTTTGTCTATGTGTCAGGTGCCGGAACCGACAGCACTGAAAAAGGAAAGATCATGTGGGCGCGGGTGAAAGGCAAGACAGAGAATAAGATCCTGAGCCTGGGATTCGGCAAAGCCTTTGCATTCCGTCCGGGTATCATGAAGCCAACACCTGGGATGAAGAATACGTTGAAACTTTACTTCTGGCTGGGTTGGCTCTATCCGATCATTAAGTTGATTTCCCCCGGATCCGCCAGCACCCTCGCCGTGGTTGGGCAAGCGATGATTAATATTACCCTCAACGGCTACAGCAAGTCAGTCCTTGAAGTGCGGGATATTAATGCCGCAGTGAAGCAAAAGTGAAAGTCTGAATTTATATCCTCATCCGTTCTTGCAAACAGGTTATTCACCCGATTGAAGTCCGGAGGTGAAGGGTTGTTTTTCCCGGCACTCAGATTTGTCGCCCATCAAGATAAATCACATGACGACACTCCTTAAGTCCCTGCTTAGAAAATTCCTGATCAGCACTTTCCTGCTGTCCACAGCGCTGATGATCGCGCAGTTCTTCCTCCCCCTGCCCTATAGTCTGGTTCGGAATGGTGCGTATGTGCTGGCTGTCATTATCATGGCATTGCTCATTTACCAATTCTATTTCAGGCGCTTGTCCGACTTTGAAACAAAAAAGAAATTCAGGTATGCAGGAACGGTCTTTCCATCTATCGTATTGATTATCGCACTTATAGCACTGCCTGTAATTGCTGTAAACCTTGTGGACGTGTCCACCCGGCAGATCCAAACACTTAATACCCCTGATGAGATGGATCACCATACCAGTGACTATGTCAGGTTTAGTTCCATAAATGCGCACCCGGATAAGTTAGAGTCTGAAAAGTATTTTTGGCAGAGCAAGGAAGGGAAATACAGTAATCATGACCAGGAGCATGCCGAAATCACCTATTACCTACCGGTAGCTTCTGGAGGTATCGACAGTCTGTATGTATACTGGATCAAGTGGAAGTTTGAAACCAGAAGTAAATATGACTTGAATGATCAGCAAATTGAGAAATTCCGGGATGATTTTATCCGCAGCTCCGGCGAGCGAATGGCAAATATCCGGTTGGATTCTGTGTTCTATTTCAACCACGAACAGATGCCCTGCAGCAAACTCCCGGACGCCAGTCATAAATCCGACCAGCGCGAAGTAACCATTCTGATTCCTAATCTTGAGGCACCGGTTGACGAAGCAAAGGATTATCTCATTTTGCTTATCGGGTCGTGGGTAATTCTGTTTTTGCTATTTATGCTTGCTGTGAGTAATCTGAAACCAATCAATGAGTCCGGCGGTTCTGCTCAATCAGTCCTTCGGACTTAATGCGGTAAATATCACCAGACCCATTTCCCCAACTCTCCAGGAAATTCCTGATTTGGTTCAGGTCCGCCTTTTCCTTGTGTGGAAATTCCACCGGGCGTTCACTGGTAAAGTATAAGTAGCCATCAAATACAAAAGGACAGTAGTCAAGTCTGGAAGAATTGATCTTTGGGCCGAGGTTTACGGGCTTCGACCAGCTTCCTGAGGGCTGATGATAGCTGATATACAAATCGCCGCGGCCCTGATCACCCGGACCATTTTCAATGCCAAGGATGATGTACCGCTGATCCGGATCAACAAAAGCATTGAACTCATCCAGGGAAGAATTGATGGAATCTCCCAAATTGACCGGTGATTCAAATTTGTTGTTAACCCATTTTGACCTGTAAAGGTCTTCTTTGCCCCGTGCATCGGGTCGCGCGGCGGTGAAATACACAGAACCATCGCGGGCCACAGAAGGATAATATTCATCGGCGATGGAGTTAATTTCATCTCCGGCGTACACGGCAGTGACCGGGCCCTGTCGCTTTATATCCACATACCAAATGTTATAATCCTTCGATGGACGGCTTGATGAGATTGGTCGGTTGGAAACAAAGTATAGGCGCGATCCATCCGGGTGAAATGCGGGTTCCACATCTTCAAACTGTCCTGAGAAGTCTGCTACCCGCGCCTCGCCCCAGCTCTTTCCATTCCAGGTGCGCTGCACAATTACACTCACGCCTGCACGTTGCGACTGTATGGAGTAATACATTTCCTTGCCATCAGGCGCAATTGCCATATCCCGTTCATTGAGTCCGGTTGATACTAAGCCTGGGAGGAAAATTTCTGGTTGCTGGGCACGTGCACCTGTAAACAGAAGCACCAGCGCGAAAGTGAGTCGAATGGGATGAAGAACAGTCATGCAGGTTAAACGAACCAAATTGGATTCCGGATACGATTTTCAGGTTTTAGTATCTTTGCCGCCATGCAGGCTATCGTTTTCTACCTCATTTACCCATTCATTTACCTGGTTGCGTCACTGCCCCTCCCTGTACTTTACAAAGTATCGGATGTGTTGTATCACCTAATGCGGCTATCGGGATACCGGAAAGGCGTTATTCTTACCAACCTGAGGAATTCTTTCCCGGAAAAGTCAGAAGCAGAAATCCAACAACTCTGTGCAAGCTATCAGCGGTACATGGTAGATCTTATCCTGGAAACCCTGAAGACATTGACGACAACTGAAAAAGAAGCGCGTGAGCTATGCACACTGGATACGCCAGTCTGGATGAATGAACTTTTCGAAAAAAAGAAAAGCCTGGTGGTGGTGATGGGGCACTATGGCAACTGGGAATGGGCAGGCCCCAGTTTCACACTCAACACCAAACACCAACTGGTGGTGATTTACCGGCCTCTTACCCATCCCTACTTCGACAAGATGATGGTGGGCATGCGCACGAAGTTCGGAACACGCATCACCCCGGTGCAACAAACGCTCCGGGATATGGTGGCCAACCGGAATCAGGTTACGGCCACCACCTTTATTGCCGATCAGACTGCGTTTCCGGAAAATGCCTACTGGATGAAATTCCTCAATCAGGATACCGCTGTGTTTGGCGGCCCCGAGAAGCTGGCCAAGAAGTTCGACTATCCGGTTGTGTTTCTCAACATCAGCCGTCCCCGCCGGGGTCACTATAATATTGACCTGGAGTTGATGTTTGAACATCCCCGCGAGACAGCAGAAAATGAAATCACCGATGCGTTTATGCGACGTTTGGAGCGCCAGATCATTGCCGAGCCAACACTGTGGCTTTGGTCGCATCGCCGGTGGAAGTATACCAAACCGGTAGAGAATGGCAGCCCTGCATCCTAGGTGGTATTCATTCAAATTACATACCTTTGCGGGCGACTGAAAGCAGCATGCGCACTGGAAAGGAACTAATACAAGCGAGCAAAGGTTTTGCGGTTGAAAACGTAACCAGGAGTTGGGTTGAGGTGATTATTACCATCCTGCTGCTGGCCGGCCTGCTCACATTGACCGCCCTTAGTTCGCTGCCCATCTGGTCCAGGTTCCTGATCAGCATCATTGCGGGATTGACCCATGTGCGGCTTTTTGTGATTTATCACGACTACCAGCACCGCGCCATTCTGTCCCGTTCTAAAGTGGCCGAGGTGCTGATGAAGGGAATCGGGTTGTACCTGATCGCGCCGGACACCATCTGGCGCCGTACCCACGATCACCACCATAACAACAATTCCAAACTTACCACAGCAGGCATCGGATCGTATCCTACAGTTAGCAAAACGCGTTTTCTGCGCCTGAGCAAAAAAGAAAAGACCTTATATCTCATCAACCGCAACCCGGCCGTGATCCTGCTCGGGTACTTTACGCTGTTTATTTATTGGCTTAACCTGAAGTCATTCTTTGAAAGCCCGTCCAAACATGCGGATTCCCTGATTTCCGTAGCGCTGCATTTTGTATTGGGTGGCCTCGCCTACTACTTCATCGGCATGGAGGCTGTCATGCTCACCTGGTGGTTCCCGTTTTTCCTGGCATACAGCATCGGCGCTTATCTCTTTTATGCGCAGCATAATTTTCCCGGCGCCAAATTTCGTGAGAACCAGGATTGGGCTTACGATTTTGCGGCCATTGCTTCCACCAGTTACATGCACATGAATCCGGTGATGCATTGGTTTACGGCCAATATCGGATACCACCACGTTCACCACCTCAACTCCCGCATCCCCTTCTACCGGCTTCCTGAAGCCATGAAGAGCATGCCTGAATTGGACACCGTACCTACCACCCGGTGGACGCCCGGTAATATGATTCAGTGCTTCCGGTTGAAGTTTTGGGACCCTGAGCATGATACCATGATCAGCATGCGGGAATTCAAGCAACAACTGGCTCAACAGAAGCAGAAGCCTGCCATGGAGCACGCCTGAGATGCCCGATCAACAATTACCGTATTTTCAGGAAGCTGCAGGGAAGTTGAAATAGGCTGCCGCATTGTGATGGCAGATATCCATCACCAATTGACTCAACAGATTTTTGTCATTGGGTAGTTCGCCCCGCTCCACATCTCGCCCAATCAGATTGCACAGCACCCGCCTGAAGTACTCATGCCGGGGAAAAGAAAGGAAACTCCTGGAGTCAGTAACCATCCCCACAAACCGGGATAACAGCCCCATATTGGACAACGCTGTGAGTTGTTTCTCCATGCCATCCTTCTGATCCAGAAACCACCATCCCGAACCATACTGCATCTTGCCACGAATGGAACCATCATTGAAATTTCCTGCCAGGGTGGCAAATACTTCATTCTGCGCCGGGTGCAGGTTATATAAGATTGTCTTGGCCAACTCACCCTGAGTATCCAGGTGATCGAGAAATCGTGACAAGGTCTCAGCCTGTGGATAATCGCCAATGGAGTCGAAACCTGTATCCGCACCCAGCTGATGCAGCAACCGCGTATTGTTGTTGCGCATCGCACCGAGATGGAACTGTTGCACCCACCCCATTCCGGAATACATCTGACCTGCGTGAAGGAGAATGGCCGACGTCAGAATATCCTGCTCTTCGCGGGTTAATCCATGTCCTCCCCTGATCTTTTTGAAAATGGCGGGGCCTTTGCGTTGTGCCTCCGGATCATAGGGTATGTAACGCAACCCATGATCAGAAGCACGGCAACCCAACTGATGGAAAAAAGACATCCTGCTCTGCAAAGCTTCGAGCAGGTGATCGAGTGTTTGAATCGATACGCCTGCCGAGGCAGAGAGTACATTCAAATAGTCGTTATAGGCACCAGGATCATGCAACGCATACGACTTATCCGGGCGGAACGACGGAAACATCCGTATGCCACTGTGTTGACTCGCATGTTGTATGTGGTGTTCGAGGCTATCGGCCGGATCATCGGTAGTACAAACAATTTCCACCTTCATCTTTTTAAGCAAACCATGAACGCTATGTCCTGGTGATGCCAACTGCGCATTAGCCCGGTTGTAAATTTCTTCTGCCGTCCCAGCGTCGAGTAACGGGGTGATGTTAAAGTAGTTCTTGAGTTCAAGATGGGTCCAGTGGTAGAGCGGGTTACGCAGCGTTGCCGGGACGGTAGAGGCCCAGGCCACAAACTTATCGCGGGCTGACGCATTACCGGTAATCAACCGTTCAGGGATGCCCTGCGCCCGCATCGCACGCCACTTGTAGTGATCCCCTTCCAGCCACGCTTCGGTGAGGTTGTTAAATGTCCGGTTGGATGCGATATCTTTTGGTGACAAATGATTGTGATAATCAATGATCGGCAGGCCAGCCGCGAACTGGTGGTACAATTGAACTGCAGTTTCGCTGTGCAGCAAAAAATTCCCGTCAAGAAATGGTTTGCCTTTACTCATACCCCACAAAATACATTGAAGCCACCATCAACAGGAACGTTCACACCCGTAACAAATGCCGAGGCATCAGAACACAACCAGATAAGTGTGCCAATCAATTCGTCCGGTTGTCCAAATCGGCCAAACGGTGTCTGTTGAATGGCAGCCTGTCCCCGGGCTGTATAACTTCCGTCTGGATTAGTAAGCAAACTTCTGTTTTGATCAGTAAGAAAAAAGCCGGGCGAGATTGCATTCACACGGATGCCTTCACCATATTTTTTGGCCATTTCCACTGCCAGCCATTGGGTGAAATTTTCAATAGCCGCTTTGGCCGCAGCGTAACCCACCACCCGCGTAATGGGTCTGAAAGAAGCCATTGACGCGATATTGATGACAACGCCGTTCTTACGCCTGGCCATGTCGGCAGCAAAAACCTTGGTTGGTAATACGGTCCCCATCACATTGAGGTCCATCACCTGGTTAAAATCCTCCATCCGCAGGTCGAAGAAGGTTTTATCCGGAGGAATAACGGCACCCGCGAGATTGCCACCGGCTGCATTAATCAGAATATCTATCGTGCCAAACTCCTTGATTATCTGATCGTTTGCAGCTTCCAGTTGAGCAGCGTCGAGCACGTCGGCGGCAATGCCTATCGCCTGACCACCGGCATTCCGGATGTCAGCCGCACGTTGTTCGGCAATGTCCTTGCGCCGGCCAAGTACTACCACACAGGCACCTGCCCTTGCCAAACCATTAACCATCGAAGCTCCGAGCACACCGGTGCCGCCGGTAACCACCGCTGTTTTTCCGGCAAGTGAAAACATGGATGCTATCTCCTGCATATCAGACTATACTTTGTTCATTTTGATTCGTCGAACTCGCGGGTGAGTGTATTGACAATATCTTTCATCGATCGCACGCTGTGCACATCTTCAATGGCTGGTCCGGCACACCAAACAGTCTTGTAAGTAGCGCCAAAAGCAGCTTTCTCTACGGCTTTCATGCCCCGTAACGCAATAATCATCTTAGCGTATTTCTTGAGGGTTTTATTGTTATTCAATATCCACTCAAGCAAGTTGGCTTTGGTACCCAATTGTTGAACATAAGGCGTGTTAATCACCGTGAGTGCTGAACCTGAAAGCTTGTTGGTCCGCACAATGTCTTTTGCGCCGTACTCGATCATCGCTTGTTTGTATTCAGGAGAAATATTAGCCTCTTCACACGCAATAAAGATAGTACCTACCGACACGCCTGCCGCACCCCAACTCATTACTTCCCGGATGTGCTTGCCTTTTGAAATACCGCCGGCAGAAATCACAGGAATCTTACAATTTGAAGTAAGGCTAGTCACCAGGTCCTTGGGAGAAATATTACCAGCATGACCACCTGCCTGACTGTTGACCGCTATCACCGCATCAGCACCCAAGGATTCTACCTTCTGTGCATAAGGCAGATCCACGACGTCACAAAAGACTTTTATGCCCAGGGGTTTGCAACGCTCGATCACTTCTTTGGGATTGCCCAGTGAAGTAATGATGAATCCTACCCTTAATTCAATCAAGGTATTGAGATGATCTTTGTATTTGGGGTTCGATTTATTCACGATCAGGTTCACCCCAAATGGTTTGGTGGTGGCTGCTTTGATCTCCTGAATAGCACTGCGAAGTTCGGCGTCGGTACGGTAGTTCATCGCAGGAAAGGCAGCTGTGATTCCATTCGCCAATGCGGCCTTCACCATGGTGGTGTTGGAAATCAGGAACATGGGGGCTGCGATGATGGGATAGTCAATCCCCAGCATTTTGTCGAGTGTAGTCATTCGTTAAGGTTTCGTGCATTCTGCCAGCCAGTCCCACGGATACGGTGCACGCATCCAGGACGGTGGTTGGTCAAATTCTGTACTCCAATCGTATTCAATCTTGTCCAAGGTAAGCAGCCGCAAGCCGGCATCATATAGCATGCTGCCGAGTACCGGCTCCGTATAATGTTGCGTCGGAACACCGTCAATCCGGATCAATCCCTGAATGGTATCTGTCACCGGTCCCTGGTAATAGTCGAATTCCGCTTTCGGGATTCTATTGGCCGCCACACCTTGCCTTTCGTACCATTCAATCAATCGCGTGGATGACAACAACATCGACTCGAGGGATGGCACTACAATCACAGCGGTCCCTCCCCGTTTGAGTGCCCTGAAAACATTCTTCAGCATGGCCATGTTTTGGGCCCTGGTTGGCAACATGATTACGTTGCAGCTGAATACAAAATCAACAGGCGTAACCTTGCGCAAGGGTTTGGTCAGGTCAGCTTGCCTGAGTACTACGTTGCGATAGCCACGCTTGTGTGCCTGCTCCAGCAATGCATCGGAGATATCGAACCCGTAAACCGTTTTGAAAACAGGTGCCAGCAAAGGCAATGCCTTGCCGGTACCGCAGCCAAAGTCGGTGGAACTATGTTGTGGATTGGCATGCAGGGTGAGATAATCCTTCAGCACCTGACGGCGATCGCTGGCAAACACGTCGAAAATCTCGTCGCCGTACTGCGCACCAATCTTGTCCCAATGTTTGCGCTGATCCATTATCGCAATCCGGGTGAATAGGTGAACTCAGCATGAGCGTTGTAGTCCACCGGATAAAACCATACATCTTTGAATTGACCTGTGGCATACATCTTCGATTGGTCATTAAAATGCTTTGATCCGGGTTCACTGCTGGCTCCTCCCGTCACTACCGACCGGGCCTGTACCCGCTTGCCGAACTCAACCACTGCCACAAAGCTATTACCAACGTACCCGTATAATTTCTTTGTACCAGGATACTTGCGGCTTCCATAGGCTGCCAGCGATCCCCAATAAGAAGAAGTATAGGCAACGGGTATGCTTTCCTTTTGATCGTCAAACACCGATTCAATCTGACCACTTAACCGCTGAAACCGGTTGATTTCTCCCCAGCCCAAATCCCACTTACCATAATCCCGCATCAATTCTGCACGGGCCGCCGACAAGGCCTTCATTTTTTCAAGCGAACTTGTTTGTTTAGCCAGGTAGTTCATGATCTGTTCCTGATCCAGGCCTGCAGGCATTTTGGATCTCATTTCCGTGATCATGCGCTGTGCCCAGTAGATGGCCACCGTGGTTGCTACTGACTTTTCATGGTAGCGAAAATCCCAGGTTCGGAGCACGCCGACGGGCTCGGTCAATGTTGTCCGTATGCTGTCTACTGATGAAAGTTCATCAAAGGCACTGATCAGGGATGGAATGATAATTGGGAAAGCCGGCAAATATGTATCCTGGGATGCGGCGATCAACTTATCCAGTGTTGCGTCTGCCATAGGCTCTAACACACGAACCGCATGCAGTCCACGCATATTCTCCTGATCCGGAGCCATATAGCGCGGGTACTTCTTCCTGTCAAGGCTGCCAGGACCGGATACCGTGAAGGGTGTTGAATTGCAATTTTGAATCCATCCCTTCGCCGGATTAAACACGTGCACGATTTCACTCACCGGATGCAACTCTTTCCAGTCCGTTGCCGGATTGCTGCCATCCACCGGTTTACTCCAATCAAAGGTGGTGTCTCTTTTGGGAATGTAGTCTCCGTGCCAGTAGGCAATATTACCCTGATCGTCTGCATAGACCGTATTATTGGATGAATTGGCGCGCAGGTCCATGATCGTCTTGAAATCGTTAAACGTCACCGACCGGGTACGTTGATACGATTGAGTCAGGGCCTTGACGGGCTCGATCATCAATCGCACGGCCAACCACTCCTTGCCTCGCTGGCCCACGATAGGTCCATGTCCGGTATAATAGGTCTTGAAAGTCCGGGAGTTTATACCCTGGGCA
Source organism: Cyclobacteriaceae bacterium (assembly GCA_044223085.1). GTDB lineage: Bacteria > Bacteroidota > Bacteroidia > Cytophagales > Cyclobacteriaceae > ELB16-189. Next base: position 9,556 of record JBGAMI010000034.1, on the reverse strand, counting down.
GTCTTGAACCGGATGACAATATCCTTGCTGACAACGGGTCTCGCCTCGCTTCCATATTGGTAATACAGTTCCTTCTTCTTGCGGGAGATTTTCTCGAGGTAGTAGTCCACTACATCAGCCTGGCTGGTTGTGTGCATCCATCCACAATGCTCATTGAATCCCTGATAGATGAAGAACTGCCCCCAGGTTACAGCGCCATACACATTAAGTCCCTCGTCGCTGGCAACGCCAATCTCCGACCGGAAGTAAAATGAGGTATGCGGGTTAATCAGGAGCATAGCGTGACCGGATTGACTGATGGACGGAGAAATAGCAATGCCATTAGATCCTTTGGGCTCCGGCCCAATTCCATCCTCAAATGATTCAACGGTCTCTATCGCTTTCTCTTTGCCATAGAATTCCCGGATGTCATTCAGCGGCACACCTTCAATATCTCCGCCAATGCTTCCTTCGCTGAATAGCAGCGGCATCCAGGGTTGGAATCGTGTGATCAGCTTAGGCTTTACCATCGGGTGGGTATAGAGGTAGTAGTTGATTCCATCGGCGAAGCCCTGGCAAACAGCTTTCATCCAGGTTGGTGCTTGTTGGTATAAGGATATGGCGCGTGTGGAGTCCTGAAAGAGACGAATGCGCAAGTCTTGGAAGATGAAGTTCTCTCCTTCTGTTTCGGCCAGTCGGCCCAGGGCGTTAACGTAGTTCCGTTCTACGCGGGCGAAATCGTCTTCACACTGGGCGAACATCATCCCAAAAATGGCATCCGCATCACTTTTGCCTTTCACATGGGCGATGCCCCAGGTGTCGCGGGTGATAGTGACCCGTTTTGCCTGTACTTTCCATTTACTGATTTCAGCGGGTCGAAACGGTTGACCCTGAGATAAACAGAACACGGCCGTTGTCAGCAGCAGACAGAGACTCCATTTGAATTTCAGCATCCTGAAAAATACCGCAATCCATCGCGATTTGAAAATGGGCAATGGCCAAAATACAGCCGGCAATCCGGTCGCTTTGCCGCTTGTTGAAAGCAAATAACCGTCGGGTGACGGCTATTTCTTCGGAAAGGTAAGTTTGAAATAAATCAGCATCAGGCTGAGTACAAAGACGATGCTGTTGGCGATAATCACCGGAAGCAAATGCAGGGCGAAAGCATAGGTCAGCCAAACGATGGTGCTCAACACCACAATCCCCATCATGGTGATACTCAGGTCATTTACGCTTTTTGTCTTCCAAACTTTGTATACCTGCGGCACAAACGTAACGCTGGTAAGAAATGCCCCAAAATGCCCCATGTACTCCGTCCACTCCATATGCTTATTTTTTATGTTTCAGTTTATCAATCCACACTTGTGCCACCTGCTGTCTTTTCAATATTCCGCTTGATTGTGCTTCTGCCAGTTTTTCGTTGACCGGGCCGGCACTGGTAAGGTGATACTGGCCGCAATCATCACATTGATAAACGGCCACCGGTCCTGTTTTGTTCCCATAAGTATATCTGGCGCGGGCCTCCAGCAAGGCAGTTTCAGCCATTTCTTTTGTCAGATAAACCCGTTTATGGCTTATGCACTTTATCATTATCTTGCCCTGAAAACAAAAATTCCTATGAAGATAGCTGAAATACATACCAAAAAAGGTGTGATGAAGATTAAGTTTTATGAAGAAGATGCACCGAAAACGGTGAAGAATTTTATAGACCTTGCAGAGAAAGGTTATTACAACGGATTGATCTTCCACCGGGTGATCCCCAACTTCATGATTCAGGGTGGTTGTCCCAACGGCATCGGTAATGGCGGCCCCGGCTACCAAATCGACTGTGAACTGACCGGCAAAAACCAATATCACGATCGCGGTGTCATCTCCATGGCACACGCTGGCCGAAATACGGGAGGATCGCAATTCTTTATCTGTCACAACCGCCAAAATACCCAGCACCTGGACCGCAACCATACTGTTTTCGGCAAGGTGTTTGAAGGCGTCGATGTTATCGACCAGATTCAGAAAGGTGATGTGATGGATAAAGTCGTAATCGTAGAACAAGCTTAATCATTCCTGCATGCTCAAGTCGTCCCAGCTCAAAGCCAATCCATCATTATATATCTTCCTGCCGATACTTTACGAAGTGTGGGCAGATGCTGTGCTCACACCGCGCGAAGTAAAAATCGTGGAGGACGTGATTGATGGCCAGCATTGGATCAGCGAAGCGGAAAGAAAATTTCTATTCGAGCACCTGGACCCGTCCCATCCCCCTACTCCGGATGAGTTCAAGAATTGGCTGTCGGAAATACGCAATGCCAATGAGCGATTGGGTAAGACCAAGGCGTCGCTGATAGATCTCGGTATTCAACTCGCCCAGAAGAAAGGCGCACACCTGAGCAACGACACTTTATTGACGATTCAGAAAGAGTTGTCGTCGGTTGAGTCCGCACTGGGACTGATACCCGGTGAAGCGATGTTTCATTTCTTCCCGGAGCGCAGGAAGACAGTCACACAGGAGTTTTCAACACACAGTACATTTGATGTTGACCGGCTGGCCCAACTTCTTGACGGCGATCAGGCAGCCATCATTCGTCGCGTAAAAACAGTAATTTCCGATCCGGCATTCGCATACATAGACACCGATAACCTGACCGAGTACCGGGAGAAAGTGCTGAAGTGGTGCAAGCTCCTGGCCGAACAAGGATTTGGGGCAACAGCCTATCCCAAAGAATTTGGCGGTGAGGGTGACATGGCCAAATACTTTGCCATCATGGAAACACTGAGTTATCACGAACTCAGTATGGTGGTTAAGTTTGGCGTGCAGTTCGGTTTGTTTGGCATGAGTGTTTACTTTCTGGGCACAGAAAAGCACCACAAGCTATACCTCAAAGACATTGGAACCCTCGGTTTGCCCGGCTGCTTTGCAATGACAGAGACCGGACACGGATCTAATGTCCGTGGGATAGAAACCACCGCGACCTACCAGGCAGCGACACGGTCCTTTGTGATCAACACACCGAATGAACTGGCCAAGAAAGAGTATATCGGCAATGCTGCCCGTCACGGGCGAATGGCTACGACATTTGCCAAACTGGTCATTGATGGCAAAGACTACGGTGTGAGTGCCTTCCTCGTCCCGTTGCGCGATACAACCGGCAACACACTCCCCGGAATCACCATCGAAGATTGTGGCCGCAAAATGGGACTCAACGGCGTTGACAATGGCAAGATCCACTACAATAACGTCACCATACCTTACGATAACATGCTGGATCGATTTGCCCAAGTGACTCCTGACGGCAAGTTTGCAAGTCCTATTGCTAGCGACAATCGACGTTTTTTTACGATGCTGGGCACACTTGTCGGCGGACGGATTGGTATCCCGCGCTCAGGCAATGCTGCATCGAAGGCGGGCCTTACCATTGCCATTCGTTATGGTGACAAGCGACCCCAGTTCGGACCTGAAGGTGCTCCCGAAGTTCCGATCCTGAATTACCGCACCCATCAACGCCGGCTGATGCCATTGCTGGCGAATGCCTACGCCCTGCACTTTTCTCTGCAATACCTGACCAGGCGATTTGTTGATCGCTCTGAGGCGGATGCACAGGAGATCGAAGCCCTTGCCGCCGGGTTGAAATCATTTGCTACCTGGAATACTACCGCCACCTTGCAAGAGTGCCGAGAGGCTTGTGGTGGAAAGGGTTATTTGTCGGAGAACCGCATAGACAAACTGAAGAACGATTCAGACATCTACACCACATTTGAAGGGGACAACACCGTGTTGATGCAGTTGGTGGCCAAAAGCCGTCTTACTGAATTCCGACAGGAGTTTAGCAGCATGAATCTGTTTGGTATGCTGGGATTTGTTGCTGATCAGGCTTCCACTTCGATCACCGAACTGAATCCCTTCACCACACGCAATACAGATCTGGAACATCTGTTGGATTTCGAATTTTATACCAATGCCTTTGAGTACCGTGAACGCGACATCCTCATGTCTGCCGCGAAGCGTCTCAAGCGACTCATTTCTGATGGCATGGATTCATTTGATGCTTTTAACGTAAGTCAGCACCATCTTATTCAGGTTGGCTTTGCCCATGTGGAACGCATCATCCTTGAGCAGTTTATTCTTCAGATCAACCGTACCGCTGATATTGGTTGTAAGACAGTCCTCACCAAACTGTGCCAGCTCTTCGCACTTTCTCAATTGGAGAAGAACCGGGCCTGGTACCTCGAGAGTGGCTACATGGAACCCGTCAAGACGAAAGCCATCCGCAAACTGGTCAATCAGCTTTGCTGGGAGATCCGGCAGGAAGCTGTACCCTTGGTTGACGCCTTCCGTATTCCTGAAGTTTGCTTATCCGCACCGATAGCCCGTCGCTAACCATGGCACTCTTCTCCTGGGGAAAACCATCGGCACCGGTTGTTACCAACAAGGTCTGGAAGACGAGTGCTGCCCGCATGAAGGGTATGTTGAGGGAATGCCTGCTTGCTATCAAAGCCGGACAGACGCCGGTGGTTATCGTTTGGTTTTCAGAGGCGCGCGAAACACTGATGCATGCGCTCACCAATGCCGGGATGCCCACTTCTCCGGGCATATGTGTTATTGATGCAAGCAAAGATCTTAGTTCACTTAATCACCTCCCATCCGGACCTGCTGCCTATTTCTGGCTGGGCAGATATCCCCTTTCCGCCAGGGAGCAAGATTGTATCAACCAGGTGCGGGTACATCATCCGGAAGCACCGGGTCACTTTTGCTTGTCGCTGGAGGACGCCGTGTTTGATGTCTTTGCCGGACAACAATTGGCACCGCTGCTCGAAAAACTTGGTCTTGGAGATGACGAATCCATAGAGCACAAGCTGGTTGATAGAGCCATTGACAATGCCTTACAGAAAGTTAGCAGCACCGTGATGCTGGAGCGCAAAGCGACCTCCGAGAAGCAATGGTTTGCCTTGAATTATACAGCTTCCTGATCGGTCTTGCCTTTGCGAAGCAAGCCATAATAAATGGGTATCCCGGCTAACACGATAAATACACCGCGCCAGGTGAATTCAGGCTTGTAGGTGATCAGCATCAGGCAGAACACCGTGCCCATTACCATATAAATCAGCGGAAGTACAGGATAACCAAATGCTTTGTATGGGCGATGAATGTCCGGGCGCTTGCGGCGAAGGATAAATATGCCAGCGATCGTAAGCATGTAAAAGATTACGACAACGAATGAGACCATGTCCAGCAGGTCGCCATAGCGCCCACTCAGGCAAAGCAGGCAGGTGTAAATGCATTGCACCCACAGGGCAACCTGGGGCACCGCAAATCGATTGAGTGTGCCGGTACGCTGGAAGAATAACCCATCTTTAGCCATGGTGTAATAAACCCGGGCCCCTGACAAAATCATTCCGTTGGCACATCCAAATGCCGATACCATAATCATCAACGCTATGATCATGGTGCCTACATTGCCGAAGATCGCCGTTGATGCCGCTACAGCAATCCGGTCTTTGTCGGCAAAGGCAATTTCAGACAGCGGTAATACAGCCGTGTACATCACGTTGGTCAGGATGTAAATACCGGACACGAGCACAGTGCCCAACAGCAGACTCAATCCGATGTTGCGTTGAGGGTTTTTGATTTCACCTGCGATGAACGTGACGTTGTTCCATGCATCACTGCTAAAAATGGATCCCACCATGGCGGCCGCCATTGCACCAAGCGCTGCTACCCAGGTCAGGTCCTCAAAAGTGCCGGGAGCAGTCATTTTGCGAAGCTGCCAGGCGTTGGCCCAATTGGCATTCCACACATCTCCTTTGGCCAGGACAACTCCAAAAACAATAAGTCCCAGCAGGCTGATAATCTTGACTGATGTCAATATGGTTTGAATGGTTTTACCTCCCTCCACACCCCTTGCGTTGATAAACGTAAGCAGAATGATCACCGCCATGGAGAGTATCTGCGCGGCGGACACGTGAAAGGAACCGGCAGTAAATAATACCAGGTCCTCACTAACGGCCGGAATGAAATAGGCTGTGAATTTTGAAAAGGCTACGCCTACCGCGGCAATGGTGCCTGTCTGAATGACTCCAAACAAGCTCCATCCATACAGGAATGCTGTCAATGGCCCGTATGCTTCTTTCAGGTAAACATATTGTCCCCCGGCGCGTGGATACATGCCGCTCAATTCGCCATAGCTCACTGCAGCCGTGAGGGTCATGAATCCAGTGATGGCCCATACTGCGACCAGCCATCCGGCGCTGCCTACGTTACGAAGGATATCAGCACCCACTATGAATATACCCGATCCGATCATGGATCCGGCAACAATCATGGTGGCATCTCTTAAACCCAATGCGGGCTTGAAGGTAGTTTGGCTTTCGCCCGATGTGTCAGTCATTGTCCAGAAGTCGGATAACAAAGATATCCGAAATCCCGGGGCATGAAAGCAGGAAAATTAGTTGTGGTAAATGGGCAAAGTATACCCCAGCGCATAGGTCCATTGCAGGGAATAGAAATGGTGAGTGGCCAGTCCCTGCCGATCAGCACCCATCTCGGTATTGGTATAATTGGCGAATGCACCTTGCATGTCAGTTTGTAAATAAAAGTGCTTATAGAAATTAAAGCGAAGTCCCACACTGGTGCCTGCCACCCAACCGTGATAATGAAAACGGCCACTGTCCGTACTGCCCAGGATGGTAGAAATGGTGTAAGAGATCAGCGGTCCCGCTCCCACTTTTCCAATCGCATTCAACTCAAAGTTCTTGGCTGAAAACAACTTATGCTTCTTCACCAGGTTTACCATCAGGTAGTTATTCCCATTCGTGTGTTGCAGGTGCACAAAGGTAGGTGTCACCAGTGTGTCTTTGTCTATATAATGACCTCGTATATTGCCCCGCACGTGGATCACCTGATCATCGGTAACCACATACTTGAGGTGGTTCCACCCAATCTCGATTCCCAGGTCATTCTTATCATTGAACATGTAACCAATGTTCATGTCATATTGCGGAATGCTCAAGCGGTCCGGGTACCAAAAACGGTCCATGTCTGGCTTGTCATGGGCCTTGGCATCAATTAAGTAGAAGTCATAATTATCCGTCTTGGTATTCACGAAGTGAATGGTACTGGTCGAATACCAATCCCGGTTCCATCCCCATTGGAAGTAGAAGTTGCCGAACTTCTTCGTGGGCGTATCTGTGGCCTGGGCCAGGGCGGTTGAGCCGGAAATCAACAGCAAAAAAACAATCAGGTGTTTCATGTTGGGCGCGATGCGACAAACGCGCCGCAAAAATAGTAATTATCGGGAAGTACGCACCCTAGCGAATAGCGGCGAATTCCTCCCGATAGGCTTCGATTTCGGTTGCCGTCAAAGCACCGGTACCGCCATGGACCACAATCCGATACCTGAAAGTAGCAGACTGTTCTTTGATCAACTTGAAATTCAACTGCTGCCTGCCCTGAGTAAATAGCTTCTTGCCCAGTGGATTCGCGGCAATCAGCCCGCCGCCAACTTGCCAATACGGCGGCGATCCAACATTCACGGGATGATCAATCACCACCACACTGATGTCCTGCCCCTCCTTGCGGCCATGCACCACTACCCACAAGGACCTCTTACCCGATACACCCTCCGTAGACAGGCCTTCTTTGTTGGTATAAGAACCTGTCGGCACGTTAGGTGCACCCTTAACAAGGTTGCCCTTCAGGTCGAGCACCTGGACCTCTTCTTTAGCCGGGGCTTCTAATTCGCGCGATAGACGCAAGCCCAACAACCCGTTAGCATCCATGAAGCGAATATCAAGCCCATTGGCTTTGAGCACGCTGCTGCGGTCAATGAGCAGGTCACCTGCATGCTCACGAAAGGTGAACTCTTCCACTTCCTCTACGAGTACTTTTCCATTGATATCCAGCCAATGACAATGGGTGCGAAAAGAAGCTTTGCCTGCGTCAGCAGATTGTGTGAGTACATTTTGAAAACGGATCACACCCGATGCCTTCCGTCTATCTGCTGGCATCCCTGAAACACTGTTCCAAAAATCCAGCCCATTAACATCCTGGTGGGTCAACCACAGGCCGACTTCATGTGGCTGATCGATACGGTCGCCGGACCTCGGTGCCAGTGGATAGCCGCGGGTGATGGTTGTGCCGCCTAACGTCTTAATGGGAAAGAGGATCGGCTTCTCGACTGAATCGCCATAGTAATAGGCCGTGATCAACTTTTGGTTGAACCGTACTTCAATTCGTTTGCTCTTTTTGTTTTCGAACAAAGAAAAGCCGGGCTGTGCATGAACAGTCACCGCGATAAGTATCCATGCGAAAACCAGTACGCTGCGCATCAGTAGATAAAAACTTTTCCACCTGCCATAACTTCCTGGCTAGCCTCATCAAACGTAGCGCGCTGACCGGTACGTACGGCTGCATTGGTCATGATACAGGCAATTGAATGAGCATAGCCCGCTTGCACGGGAGCGTGGGTCTGTTGTCGGCTGCGTACACATTCCATCCAGTTGCGCATGTGATTGGTCGTCAGCACATCACCTCCCGTATTCGCAGAAGACACGACGGTCTCCGCCATTTTGGTGAGGTCTTTCTCCGCAAGCAAGTTGGCGGACATCTTCATGTCGCGGGCAAATTTTTCAGTGAGACCTCCCCGTGGAGACACCTTGTTGGTAGACAGGTTCAATTCACCACCATTGGAATAATATATCTCTTTCGGGTCCTCTTCCCCGTTGTGCATCCGTGAACTGAAGGTCACCTGAAATCCGTTGGCCGGATCATTCAATGGGCCATAGTCAAACACGGCTGTCATGGTATCCCAGTTTTGGCGGCCATCCTTCCAAAAGTAAACGCCTCCGTTGGCCACGACACTGCGCGGATGCGGCAGTCCGGAGAACCAATGCACCGTATCGATCTGATGACTCATCCACTGCCCGGGCATTCCGGATGAATACGGCCAGAATAGCCGATACTCCAGGTGCTTGCGTGCATCGAATGGCTCAAAGGGACGATTCATCAAAAATCGTTTCCAGTCTGTATCCGTCTCTTTCATCAAAGCGACGAGTTCAGGTCTCCGCCAACGTCCGGGTTGGTTCACATTCCAGGTAAGTTCTACCATGGTGATAGGTCCAAACGATCCGTCCTGAATGAACTTTGCTGCTGCGTGGTAGGTATTTCCACTTCTGCGCTGCGAACCAATCTGTATGATCTTTCCTGACCCTTCGATGGCTTTTCTCGCGGCACGGTTATCGGCCATGGTCTCAGCAAATGGCTTCTCGACATACGCATCACAATTGGCCTGAACAGCCTCGATGGCGTGCAAGGCATGCTGAAAATCAGATGTGCTGATAATCACGGCATCTACATCCTTTGCCTGGTATAATTCTTCGTTGTTGCGGAAGGCCTTTACCTCATGGCCCATTTTCTGAGTCAGGTACGCCTGCCCTGCTTCTCTTCGGTATTTCCAGATGTCGGATAGAAAAGTAATATCAAACTTTAGTTCCTGGTGATGTTGGAGGAAGGCCGGCAACAGGCTGAACTTAAAGCGATCAGAAAACCCGACGACTCCAACACGCACTTTGTCGTTGGCGCCCA